>CAKZUQ010000026.1 GCA_937923325.1 uncultured Bacteriovoracaceae bacterium | reverse complement strand
TATCATATACTTATTCATATATTCATATCGGGTTAGTTGACTATCTTCTTTAGGTATTAATAAAACTTATTTTTTAATAAGAAAAATAGATTAACTACGGAAAATGATCAATTTTTTAATATGAATGTTCACGGGCAAATTATTCATTAACCAATCAAGATAAGAAACAGTGTATAATTATCTAGTATGTACTATTTAATCATTCCAGTTATATTTATTTTCTCTCTATCAGCTCATGCTTTAAATTGCTCAAAGTATAAAAAGTCTTTAGCTGGTATAAGTGGATGCCAAGACAAAAATGTCCATTTAACTTTTGATGATGGTCCTAATACCACAACAACACCAAAAATTATTGAAACATTAAAAAGACAAAATGTTCCTGCAACATTTTTTATTTCTACTCATCAATTAGAAAAAGGGAATTTAAGTAGGAAAAAAGAAATCTTAAAAGATATGCAAAGCTCGAACTTCCTTATTGCATCTCATGGACATGATCACAACTGTCATGACATTCGATATAACTGGAAGGGTGACTTTGAATCAGGCTACACAGATGAGCAAAGAAGAGATCAAGTTTCTAAGAGTATTAAGCTTTTAAACAAATTCACTGATAGAAGTTTTGAAAAGCAAAATAAAACACTTATTCGTTTTCCATATGGACGAGGAATTTCGCCGAGTAGAAAAGAAATAACAACAATGATTGACCAAGGAAGGCATATTGAGGGAAATACCTATGCTGAGCAACTAGAATACTACCGGGCTCATAGCCCAGCGATGAGTATAGCTAGTGAATACAACCTTGATCATATAGGCTGGAATCATGACTCTGAGGATTCTACATCAAAGTATAGATCAAATAATAAAGATGAGTATGTATCTAGTATTGTTAAATTTATGTGTAAGTCTTCTCCAAAAAATATAATGAGTCTCTTTCATGACACAAGAGCTATAAACTCACTGCCTTCTTCGTACAATAGTAACAATACAGTGATGGATGAAATCATTGAAAAAGCCCAATGCCTTGGAGTGAATTTTGTCTCTATGGACGAAATACTAGATATGCCCCTTCAAGCAGGAGTGCATACTGAATCATACAACTCTACCGACAAACTTAGTGAATTTATTAATAAGCTAGGCTTATTAGAACCAAAAACCTCTGGCCCAGTTTGTTCAGACGAGTCAAATGCTACATCTTCTAATGGTAGACCGTGCACGAGTAAATATATTGGAGAAGTAAAACACTGTGAAGGTTCGACGTCTTATTGTATTGATGGACAATGGGTTAAAAGTAAAAAGCTGTATGAGATGGTTTGTACTAGTAATTTTCCTTCCGATACTGCACAAATATTATCTTCCAAATATTTGAACAAACCTTGTATAATCCCTTCCAAAAGATCTGAGATTCAATCCGGTGTGGCCGTTTGTTATTGCCAGGAAGATATAAGAGATAATAATAATTTAAAATGGCAATGCTCTGATATCAGAAGTGGAAAAGCAGTTAGAATTAATTAGTCTTTATAGGTAACTTCTAATTGTTGTTAAGAATTCATCTGCATATTTTTCACATTTACTAGAACCAACTCCATTAACCATTAAGAACTCATCTTTGTTTCTTGGCATCAACTGACACATATCATGAAGGGACTTGTCGTTGAATATTAAATACGGAGGAACATTTGCTTCCGATGCTAAATCTTTTCTTGTCACTCTTAATGCCTCGAAAAGTTCTCCCCTACCGTGAGTATCAGCTATTTCTTTAGTTGTTTTCTTTTTTATTCCTGTGGATTTTTTACTAGGCTCTTTCATAACTCTCATCATGAAAGTCTCTTGACCCTTAAGAAGAGGACCACTTTTTTGGGTTAGACATATATTTCGATATTCCCAGTTTTTAATCGCAATATATTTTAAATTTAATAACTGCCTAATTACGACATTCCAATGATTTTTAGACTTTTCAATTCCAACACCATAGACAGATAATTTATTATGTTGCCTTTCAATAACTTTGGCATTTTTACTTCCTCGTAGAACATCAATTATATATCCCGCTCCAAAAGTTTGTCCTGTTCTATAAATTGTAGAAAGAACTTTTTGGGCATCAATACTTGCATCCCAAGTTTTAGCAGGTTCTAAGCATGAGTCACAATTTCCACAATTTTCAGAACTCTCTTGTCCAAAGTAGCCAAGTAAATAATTTCTTCTACATCTAACTGTTTCACATAAAGATAACATTGAATCGAGCTTGGCCCTGGCAACCTTTTTATAATCTTCAGAAGCATCTGTAGTCTCAAGCATTTGGGAAAGTTTAATAACGTCCTGAAGCCCATAAACCATCCATGCATTTGAAGCCTTACCATCTCGACCAGCACGACCTGTTTCTTGATAATAACTTTCAATACTTTTAGGTAAATCTAAATGAGCAACAAACCTAACATCTGGCTTATCAATCCCCATACCGAATGCAATTGTGGCCACAATAACGATATTGTCTTCTCTGTTAAAAACTTCTTGAGCATACTTTCTAATGTCTGAGCTAAGGCCTGCGTGATATGCCATTGTCTTATGTCCAAGACGTTCTAGCTCATCTGCTACTCTTTCAACTTTCTTTCTAGATAAACAATATACGACTCCCGTTTGTCCTTTATGATTATCATTGATAAATCGATTTAGTTGTAGAATTTCACTTTCTCGTTCTGCAATTTTATAAGTTATATTTGGCCTATCGAATGAGGAAATAAATATTTGAGGCTTTTTCATTTTAAGTTGAAAAGCAATATCTTCTCTTGTTTTAGCGTCTGCTGTTGCTGTTAAAGCCAGTATTGGTACGCCCGGATAATGATTCTTTAACTCTCCAAGTCTCGTATAATCTTTTCTAAATTCATGTCCCCACTGAGAAACACAGTGTGCTTCATCAATAGCAATAAGAGAGATATTAATTTGTGAAAAAAAGTTTCCTAATGAACCACTTAGCAATCCTTCAGGAGAAACGTAAACAATCTTAACCTCCCCACTTAGAATTTGATTTTCAGCGAACTGTCTTTCAGACAAATCTTGACTGGAGTTTAAAAAACAAGCTTGTACACCATTTTCTTTTAAGTTTAAGACCTGATCATGCATTAAGGATATAAGTGGTGAAATAACTAAAGTAACTCCATCATTATATAATGCTGGAATTTGATAACAAATAGACTTACCTCCACCTGTAGGCATTATAGCAATCGTATCATTTCCATCTAAAACATTATCAATAATTCTTGATTGGTCGAATCGGAAATCTTTGTGACCAAAGGTCTGTTTAAGAATATGGAGTAATTTAGTCTGTCTCATCTTTGCAGACTACCTGAGTGATTTTCAAATTAATAGTAATATTTTTTTACTTTGTTACACTTATATTAACAGGAGTGGATATGATGAAATATTTTTTTACGAGTTTGTTTATTTTTATAAGTAATTCTTATGCGGGAGTCATTCCTATTGCGGCAAGGTATGATGGGGCAGGATCTGTTTTCGGAGCAGCCTATCAATCAAAAATTGGATCTTATAGTTTCACTTTAGGCGGCGTTACAGGTGATGCCTCAGCTTATGGTTTTCTAGGAACGAAGCACTTTAGTCCAAATTTAGAAGTTAGTCTTGCTGGTGTAAGTTTTGATAATGTCTCACTTTTAACGACTTATAATAGAGGTTTATTAAGTGATGATGACGATAAATATCTATTGAATATTAAAGGAAGTGCAATTGCTACTGGCATAAAGTGGTGGACTTTTTCAGATCATTTAACACTTAACTTTTCAGCTACTCAGTCCACAATAAAGTTTGACTCCTACCAAGATGAGGACGAAAATGATATCAACCTTGCCCAAGCAAACTTATTTGATGTTGAAACATTGAACTTAAAACTTGGTCTAGATTTTAACTTCTATGATAATCAGCGATTACCTACTAAGGGAATTGGCTTTAATACATCGATTTCACAAATTTCAGGTCGAACAGGCCAAAGTGATCAAATGATTCTTGATTACGGTACAACTGCTCTTATTCCAATATACAATCATTTTTCCTTAATGCTCAAAGCTAAGTTTAGTGATGCGATAGTAGATGTAAATTCAAAGTATGACTCAGAAGAAGAAGTTAGATCAGCTCTAGATGCCAAATGTACAAGTATCTCTAATCCTACAGAAAGAGCAAAATGCCAAAAGCTCGAAAATGAACTTGTGGCCTATATTCTACAGAATAATTTACGTGGTACTACAACTCCTCTTGGTGGAAGTGGTGGACTTAGATCTTTTAGAGAACAAAGGTTTAAGGCAACACATACAGCTCTATATACAGCAGAGTTTAGAACAAACATATCTAGTTTACTTAATTTTTCAAACAAGAGTTCTAAATTACACTTAAACTTATTCTACGATCAAGCATATGCTAGTGATGATAAGCTAAAACTGATGGATGAATCTAAATTTTCCAAGGGGATCAGTGTTCAATTGAGTAAAAACTCTAATGCTATAAAGCTACAAGCGGCAAACGGAAGTGATAACTCTAATTCTTGGTCTTTATCATTTGGGAAGGCATTTTAATAAAAAAAAGGGCCCAAAAATCAACCCTAGATGACTTTTGGACCCAACTAACTACTCTACTTAACTCCAAAAGGAGATGCTGAAGATATACTACACTAAAACTTCAGCTTTAAGTTCTAACTACTTACTAACTGTATTCAGTCTATACAATTTCAGCATTAATTTGATGGCAACCTTTTGCCACATGTAAGAATTACCATGTCCATAAAATTCCAGATACTTAGAAGTGCTAAATGATTAAATTAGTACTTTACAGAACACCCATATGGCTTAGATTTTGAAGTGGTGATTTTTGCACCTGCTTTGATGTTTTCAAAGGCTTTTAAGATATAGTTTTGAGCCTTAGAAATGTCATTTTCACTAGCAGACGCAATACTATCAATTGCCCCCTCATAAACAACGACACCTTCTGGGTTGATGATGAACATATGAGGAGTTGTTTTTGCGCTATACTTTCTTCCAACGACACCTTGTTCGTCGATTAGAACTGTTGTTGCATTAGAACCTTTACTTTTATAATCAGCAAGGGCTTCAGCTGCACTACTATGGCCTTGCTTTCCTTTTGCAGAAGAAATAATTGAAAGCCAAGCAGCTCCTGTTTCTCGAATTATTTTTTGAGTTTTTTGCATATTTTTTGAATTATAATGTTTTTTTACAAATGGACATCCATGATTAGTCCACTCTAAAACAGTATATTTTCCTTTATAATCTTCAAGAGAAACTTCCTTATTATTCATATCATTTAATTTAAAAACTGGAGCTTTCTTAGATACTAAAGAGGCAAAAGATAAAACGGGAACAAACATTAAAGCTATAAGATTTTTTTTCATAGTTAAATATATCGAGAAATTAAAATAACTCAAACTAAAAATTTATTTAGCCTTACTTTTTCTTTAACTCAGGTGGTATATTAAATACATAATCTATTTTTTCTAGAAGTTGATCAAAGCCCACTGGTTTTGTAATATATTCGTCTGCACCATTTTCCATGGCCTCATTAATCACAAGAGGATCATGGTCTGCACTTATGACAATAATCCTAACATCACCCGTCATTTCATCTGAGCGTATCTGCTTAATCAGATCCATTCCATCTATACCTGGCATATTTAAATCTGTTAAGACCAAATCAACAGGTTCATCACTTAATTGAGACTCAGCAAAGAACTCCCATGCCTCAGCACTCTCAGTGTACTCATGAAGATTTTTAAACCCCTCATTCTTCAAAGATTTCGAAACCATCTTCAAAGAGATTAGAACATCTTCAATAATTAATATTTTTTTATTTAATATTTTCTTATCCATAATTGAATCTCATTTTATCATGCTAACAAATAGCAATATACTGAAAAAAACATGATCTTTTATTCTTCGCGCAGATTGTCATACTCATATTTCTACTCAAAGTACTAGCTTCTTGAATTATTCTAATAATAAATATATAAAGCAATAAACAAATTTTGGAGGAGACGCAGTGAAAAGAATAATTTCATTAATTGTATTAGCAGTATTTACAGTAAGCTGTTCATCAACAACAACTATCATCAGCTCTGATAAAGATGCAAAGATCTATATTGACGGGGAACTTAGAGGTAGAGGAACTGTTACGCATACTGATATGAAAATAGTAGGTTCTACTACAGTAGTAAAGATGTCTAAAAAAGGTTGTGAACCTCAAATTCAAACATTTGCAAAAAATGAAGAGTTTGATGCTGGAGCATGTGCTGGTGGTGTTTTTACTTTAGTTCCTTTCTTATGGATCATGAAGTACAAACCAACACACACTTATGAATTTGAATGTCGTAAAGAGTAGTTTAATACTAATATCACTTACAAGCTCTTTTTGTTTAAAAGCGAAGATTGTAAGTGGTATTGATCAAAAGTTTAAACTTTCAAAATTAACTAAGTCCTCAAAGAGAAAATCATCTAAAAGCTCTAGTGTTTCTTTTTATCAAAAAATTCTAAGACAAACTCTTGGATCCAGTTGCGATTTATATCCTCACGATTCTTATTATGCACAAATAAACTTTACCAGGTGTAGTAAAGGTAGAAGTATTTTAAAGTCAATGCATAGGTTCTATATGGAACCAGATGCATCAACAATTGGATCAGACATCATTTTAAAAAATAAGGTTTACTATGTTGATATGCCAACGAATTGTAATATGTATTAGTTTATTTCTATCAGTTTATACTCACGCAAAAGATTGCTCAAGTGCTAAACTCATTGGAGAAAGAGGTACAGAGCTGTTTGAAAGAGATCAATTTCTTCTTAGCTCACTTCACTTCTCCAAAGCAAGTGCCTTGTCCTGTAATACAGAATTAAAACAAAGCTATTTATATAAATATTCAATTTCTATGCTTGAGTTAAATGAATTTACTGAAGTAGAATTTGAATTAAGCAAGTTGGCAAAAGTAGTTTCTACCAATAAAAGATCAAAAGTTAACCTTTTAAAAAACTTATATTTAAACTCAAACTCACCTTTAAGTTCTTCAGACTCAAAAAGATTACAAATATGGAAGAACAAAGATGCAGTTAAAGACCTAGAGGAAATTTCACTAACGGACCTATCTATTCACCAAAAGAATGCAGTCTCAGAATATATAAACAAGGCTCAGGATCTTGAATTAAAATCACCTGTACTTGCTGGAACTTTAAGCCTTATTCCAGGACTTGGACAAACTTATCTTGGAGCCTATCAAAGCGCAGCGATTTCATTTGTTATTAATTCATTATTTTATATGACTGCGAAAGATTTTGAAAAAAGAAATCAATATAATGCCGCCAATGCTGCATACTTAGTTTTC
>CAKZUQ010000025.1 GCA_937923325.1 uncultured Bacteriovoracaceae bacterium | reverse complement strand
TGAACGGGTCTTTTCTCATCTATTTTCGACTCTCGAAAGAGTCAAAACTTTTATCTAATTATTCAAATGTCAAAGAGCAAAACACAGTGGCTATCTTTTCGATTGCCGTTGTAATAACGTTTCGTGTTTTTCAGTGAGATGCATATTATGTATTTCGAATTAGCTTGTCAATACTTTTTTTTATTTTATTTCACTTTTTTTCTTAATTCTTAAAAAAATGGTGGAGATGACAGGAGTTGAACCTGCGACCCTCTGAATGCAAATCAGATGCTCTCCCAACTGAGCTACACCCCCGCAATATTTTTAAGATCAAGGCTTGCTAATTTATGGCATCTTCTAGAAAATGTCAACACTATTTTGCTTTTTCTTTCATATTTTTTTTATTCTATTCATAATGTATATTTCTTACATACTTATTTCATTTTAAATATAACTGGAGGCTTTATGTTCAAAACTTTAATTACAATTTTTCTTTTATCCCATTCCATTACTACAATTGCTAATGATTCTCTAAGAGTTAAAACTATTCATGGAGATATAGTTATCAAACTATTAGAAAAAAAAGCTCCAAACACTGTTAAACGTATTAAATATCTAGTTAAAAAGAAATTTTACAATGGTTTAAAATTTCATAGAGTAATACCAGGGTTTGTTATTCAAGGTGGTGATCCAAACGGAAACGGAACTGGTGGGAGTGGCACAAAGTTAAAAGCTGAATTTAATGATATAAAACATGTTCTAGGAACAGTAGCGATGGCGAGATCTCAACAAATTAATAGTGCAGATTCTCAATTTTATATATCATTAGGCACACACCCTCACTTAGATAACAATTATACTGTTTTTGGAATGGTTACAAAAGGCATAGAAGTAGTTAAAAAGATTAAAAAGAATGATAAAATGATTATGATTAATTTGGAGAAATAGCCTATACTTTTTTTATCCATATAAAAACTTTGTCCATGTTTTTAGGCCCACCAAATATTGTCTTACTTTCTAAAACGGTTGCTCCTTGAAGTTCATTCATTTTAGAAAGCATACTCTTAACATCTCTCTTTGGTACATATAAATTAAAGTAAATCCCTCCAGGAATTTTTTTACCAGGGTCAACATTATCAACTTTTTCAACTTGATACTTATTTAAAATTTTATGTAGTTTTCTTTTTAAGTCATCTGGATTTACAGAAGTTAACATGACTCGATAAGCTTTTCGTCGTCCATACCTAAAATCTCTATATCCTCCCTTTCTTTTTTCTTCATATGAAGATAGTTCACTTTTCGCTACTTCAAAATTTTGAGGAATTGTATCCATGCTTGTTACTATAACGTCAGATTCATCTTCATAACGTGATAGTTTAACTTCATTAGTTACAATCAAGTTATTTTCTGCCTTTTCAATATTTTCAATTTCAGCGTACTCTAATTCTATATCAGAGACGTCAGTTTTCTTAGTCTCAAAGACAAGACTTTTATCTAGCCAAAAGAAATCAGACTCAAGAAGCGTAACTTGCTTGGACAAATACCCTTCATACCATTTATTCGCTATTTGAACAGATAGAATCAAAACACCACTAATAACAAAAAGTAGTATTAACTCTTGAAAGAAACTCATCTGTTTTTTTGCTAAAGGTTTTGAATTATTTTTATTTTTTTCTTTTGATGTTCTAGGTAAAATCTCTCGAACAATTTCCCAAGTTCCCAATAATGTTATTTCTAAATCCTTTAAAGAGTTTCGACCAATAATTTGAGGTACTAAGATAATATGTTTATCTGATATGAACTCCTTAAAGCAAATCCTACTATTGTCATCTTGTTGTGAAAAAATACTAAATTTAAGATTGATTTCTTCCTGTAAATTTGGGTAATTAGATATTAGAAGCTTTCTAACGATGAAAGAAACCTCACTAATGTTTTTTAGAGAACTATTACTTAACTCTATTAACGTTAAGTCTTTCATTGCAAATAAGTATTGAATATAAGATTCTTCGAGCCAAATACACCAACTTTTTAAGGGCCCATTTGGAAGTCTAGAGACGAGCAAACCTATTCTAGTAAATTGACCTTGCACTTCAATTGATTCATCTAAGATATAACCCCAAAAGGAATTAAACTCTTCTAAATACTTCTCTTCCCAGGACAAGCTTACCTTATCAACACCAATCCAATCTAAAAAATGTTTATTTTGAAGCACACTACTCATTATAATTTTTCAATAAGATTGAAATACCTTGTCCTCCACCTATACAAGCGGATGCTATTCCAAGTTTCTTTTCTTTCTTTTTCAATTGTTTAGATAAAGTAGTAGTAATACGTGCGCCAGTTGCTCCAAGAGGATGCCCAATAGATATTGCTCCTCCCCAAATATTTAGCTTCTCATCTTGTATTTTTAATTCATCTCTACAAGAGATAACTTGCGCTGCAAATGCTTCGTTTATTTCGAATAAGTCAATATCCTCCACAGAGTATCCATTTCTTTTTAATAGTTTTTCTATAGCAGGTACAGGACCTGTTCCCATAAAGTTTGGATCAACTCCGACAACACAACTATCTACGATTTCTGCTAGTGGTATTATTTTATTTTCTTTTACAAACTTTTCGCTAGCAACGATTACAAATGAAGCACCATCAACAATTCCAGATGCTGTTCCAGGAGTAACTACTCCATCTTTTTTAAAACTAGACTTTAATGATTCAAAATCTTTAAGGCTTGCATCTGCTCTTACGTGTTCATCAAGGCAAAGTTGTTTCTTTTTTAAATCAAAAGGAACAATTTCATCTTTAAAATGACCATCCTCTTTAGCCTTTGTTGCTTTTTTATGAGA
Organism: uncultured Bacteriovoracaceae bacterium; assembly: GCA_937923325.1. Next base: position 14,561 of record CAKZUQ010000025.1, on the reverse strand, counting down.
CTTGAAAGAATAATCATCACACTCCTCTCTTGTAATATTATACTTCTCTGCCATATTCTCAGCTGTAATTGCCATTGGAAGCCCAGTATACTTATCAGTTAAAGTATCAAGTAACATATCAACACTCTGTAAACCTCCATACTTAGTTCCAAATCTTGCACCATAAGTAAGGTGAGGAATAGTTGTCATACTCTCTACTCCTCCGGCAAGAACGCATTCTGCTTCATTTAACTTAATTAAGTTCACAGCATCCATTATAGATTGTATTCCAGATCCACATAAACGATTCAAGTTGTATCCAGGCTTTTCAATACCTATACCTAAGTGAAGACCAATGTGCCTTGAGACATATATCATATCAGTAGTGCTAGGAATCACATTACCTACAATTACTTGGTCTATACTTTTAGGATCTATGTTTGTTACTTCTAAGAGCTTTTTACATGGACTAAGACAAAGATCTAAGCCACTTGTTTTTTTTAAACTTCCACCAAACTTTCCAAATGGAGTTCTTCTTCCATCAATTAGATACACCTTATTACTAGGGCTTACATCACCTAAGGCCATTTATTCCTCCTTGAAGTCAATAGTAATAAAATACTATCATATTCATAGACGATCAGGATAGATCAGAAAAAGGATCCATTATGGACGGAATAAAACAACAAATTCATGCAAAGAAACAAGAAGCTGTTAATACAAAGCACTTTCATGAACAAAGAAAACTGAATAGAAAGCTTAGAGAAGAGCTGAATGAGTTGAAAGATAAAAATGACTCTACGTTATCAATGATAAGAAAAGATTATGACCGTACAGTTTTGGACGAACAAAATAAGCTTGAGATACAACTTACGAAAATAAGAAATCAAAATTCAGAAATCATTGAAGCTGAAAAAAGTAGATATGAAAGAATGTCAGATGAAATTAAAGTAAGTCATGATGAAAAGATGGCTGAGCTAAAAGCTTCTCAAAATTTAGAATTTCAAAATACAACTGATCAACATGAAGAGTCACTTAAAGATGCAAGAGACAGATATTTAGCTAAATCTGCAAAATACGACGTTTAAACCAAAGGAACAGAATGACAACAGCGACTGACAAAAATATCTTTATCAATGGAAAGAAACAGATAATTGAAATGCTTCAATTCATGTCTGAGTCAGAAAAGCAAAAATTATTAGCAAACATAAAATATAAAAATCCAAAGATGGCAAAAGAGTTATCTGAAAAGAGTTTTTCATTTAATAGTTTTTTTAATTTGGATCAACCATTAATGAGAAAAGTCTTAAGCCGTACGAACCCTACTATTATTGGTCTTGCCCTCTACCTTGTAAATACAAAAAAACAAAAGCAAGCACTTCAAATAATGCACAGATCTGATGCTGAAAAAGCCTTTCATATTATGAGTCAAAACCTTTCAACAAAGAAAGCGGAGTGCCTTAAAGCTCAAAATAAGATTGTAGACCTTGCAATTTCAATCTTAAGAAAAGAAGGTCTATAAAGACCCCAAAAGAAAAGTCTCAAGCTCCATATTAAAATCGCCATTAAAAAGATCAGACTTAATAATTTTATGATTCTTGATTGTGTTTTGTGTATTTATAATTTTTTGAGACATTTCTTCCAAGATACTTTTAATCCAGCTAGAGCTTTCATTTAAAAACATTTCAATATCCTTATTGTCTATTACAATAAGTTCACAATCTGTTAGTGCGATTGCATTTTCAGAGTATATGTTTGAGTTAAAAGAACTAATATCCCCCAAGATTTCATTTTCTCTAAATATATAAAAAGGTATTACTCTTAAGTCTTTTACTGAAAACGAGCAGACTTCTCCTTTAGAAATAATATATGTTTGAGTGGAAAGTTCATTCTCTCTAAATAGAACATCCCCTTTTTTTAGATTTTTAAACTTTACATTTTCATTAAGCGATATACTCATCTCGAATCTCTCCATCCATTAATGTTCCATACCTTAACCCATAAGTTGAAACTTCTAACTCTGAACACTTTAACCAATTTAACACAGTCATTATGACTCTAAGCCCTCCGACAATAGATTTAGATCTTTTTCCCAAGAATGGGTACTTTTCCAAAAGACTTACATCATCAAGTTCTTTTAAAACATTATAAGTTTCTTGTAACTTCGAGATATGAATAACTGTCTTGTTTATTTTCTCTTCCGAAAACTCATTGAATCCTTTTATGATACAAGCTAAAGAAGTTATTGTTCCTCCGACACAAACAACTCTACGTGTGAAGTTATTCAATATTTGATCTTTATATTGCAACTTTATAGTTTCAATTTCTTCATCAAATGATTTTTTAATAAGCCAGTCACTGGCCCTAACTCCACCAAAGGGCAAACTAAAACTTGTGACTAGTTCAGACTCACTTGTTTCAATTTTAATTACTTCAGATGAAGCTCCCCCAACATCTAATGCATAAACAAATTCATCTTCAAGCTTTGCATTGAAAAGAATTCCTTTTGCTGAGTAATAAGCCTCTGCATCGGGTGTAATTATATTTACCTTAAGTTCTAGTTGTTCATAAATTTTATTATAAAAAGCTTTTGCATTTGTAGCGACTCTAGAGGCTTCTGTCGCTGTTACGAGTATTCTCCTTGCTTCAATTCCATGAGAGCTACATATGTCTTTAAACTCATTTAGCGCTATCATTGATACATCCATAGAGTCAGGATGAAACTCTTTACTGTCATCCAACTTAAAACCTAAGGATGTTATTCTAGATTCTGACTCTAAGATTTCAATTCCATCGTCTGAGAGTTCAGCAACCAGTAGCAATATACTATTCGACCCAATATCGATTGATGCTCTGATATCGTTTAAACTCATAATTTAAAACCTTTAAAAAGACTTTTAGCTTTTTCTTTTATAGAGTTTTTAAGTTTATCAACTTCTTTTTTTGTTTTATTTTTTACAATTTTTTCAGTTGTATAGCTCACAGAGGGAGTCAGAACATAACCCTCTCCCTTAAGCATCAAAGGAAGATATGAGTCATTGGTCAGTTTTTTAATATCCTGCTCATAATCTCTAATACTCAAAGTTCCAATCAACTTTGACTCTTTTTTAGTTTGATAAATATTCCCTTTAAGGTTTAGATTTAAACTTTTATTCTTTCCTACGACATTAATTTTTTTTAAATTAATTTGAGACGGCGTTGCAATAAATTGTGAACTAAGAGAATCATAGTTTTCACCTATTTTAATCTCTTTCTTAGGTAAAAATTTTGATAATTTCCCCATAAAAGAACTTATTACTTCTTTTAGTTTCAAGCCTTTTAATGATCCATTAATTGCATCTACAGTTGCATTGATCTTATAACTATCAGACGTAATACTACCATCTAAATCAAGGTTCATAATACCTGAAACTTCTCCAAACTCTTTTGGAACAAATGATCTAAAAGAAGTAAAATCTATTTTTTTTGATTCTAGTGAAAAGTTAGAGCTCACTCCGTTCTTTAAGTTAGTATTAAAACTTATCTTCGATTTTGACTTATCTAATAAAATTTTAAGATCTTTTGAATACACTTTATGACCACCTGAAGAGATAGTTCCATTTGCTGAAAGCTTTGAGTTTCCATAAGAGAAGTTACTAACACTAAGTCTTGTTTTGGTGCGAGGTAAAAGTATAGACTCATCATTTTCAACAGCCTCTTTAGAGCTATTTGCGTCACTATTTGATTTTGCTTCACTGCTCTTTGTAAACTTACTCGGAACTATCATATTTTTAACTTCGAGATTTGTAGAAATTCGAGGCAAAGAGGATATAGAACTTGGTAGATTTAATAAATCTATATTCATATTACTTTTAAGGTCTAGAACACCAGAGTAAAGAGAAGTTTGAACTGCTAGTTCTAGAAGTTTATTTTTAAGCAATACATTTGCTTTATTTATATTAACTTCGTCATCCTTGAATTTTATATTTAGAATCTTGTTTAATGATAAGCTTACATCCGTAGTAAGACTTGAAAAAGCGAGATTTGAATAAATATCTCCACTAAGGATTAAATTAACGTCGTTTGTGCTAAGTTCTCGAATATCAATAATTTCTAATACTTTTTTAATATTTAAAGAAATCTCTTTTAAAGAAATTGTTAAGTCTTCCTTTTTAATATTTATAACAATCTGTGAAGTTAAAAGATCCTTAATTGCTGTAGAAATCCCAGCTTTAAATTCAGAAGATTCATTTAAAGTTAAATCAATTTCTGACTCAACATCTGGAATGTTTTTTTTGACCAAGTTTGTTTTAATATCTTTTATCTTTATATAAGATTTTAAAATTAAAGATTTCTTTGTAATTAATTGATCTAAATTTAATTCTCCAAAAAGTCTAAATACAAAAGAGACTGAATCATTTTCAGAGATTGAATAATCAATATAAGAATCTAACTCATAAGCTGTAGGTGTTTTTAAATTAAGATTTTTTAATAAAACTTTATCTATTTTAAATTTACTTAGTTCTTTGTCTTTATAGTTTACTAGAAGTTCTGTTAATTTAAAATTTAACCTACTATTTTCTATAAAACTTGGGATCTCAACTTTTACAGTTTCATCACTAGTACTATCTTCACTCTTTGGACCCACGACATTTACTGGTGTTGTTTTTATATACTTATTTAAATTTAAATCTCCGTTTGCCTTTTTTGAGACATTTAAGACAGGATTTTTAATATTGATATCAACCTTCCCTCCACCTAATAGAATAGAAAATATATTTATTTCAACAGAGGTACTTTGAAGTGAAAATATCTCAAAATTTGTTTTTCTATCCTTTAATATTAAATATTCTAGATCAACACCAATGCTAAGACCTAGATTATATTCTAAGGTTCCAATATCGACTTTGACATCATTCAAACTACCTTCAATAGAGTCAGTAACTAACTTAGTTATTTTATTATTATCGATAGTTTGGCCTACATATATAATAACACCAACAACAGTTGTTAACAGTAGAGTAATAATTATAATTAATATCTTTTTCAATTTAAATCCTTTCAAGTGGTGCAAACTTAAGTAAAAACTTCTTTTTAGTTCCATCGCTAAATTGAATTGTCACCTTTTCATTAGTTCCAAAACCATCTGAATTAAGAATAATTCCATTTCCATATAATTTATGTTTAATACACTCACCATTTTCGTATGTATGCGGCTTAATTGTTTCTTTTGATATAAAGTAATCAGTGGAGCTTTCAACATAGCTTGATTCCTGAGAAAATTCATCATCATAATCTATGCCTGAAAAGTTTGTTTTCTTCTTTTTTTCTTTAAGTACTTTTCCATGACCTACCCACTTATAATAAGTATCTGGAATTTCATCAATAAATCTACTAGGCCCGTTGAATTTAATACTTCCCCACAACATACGTCCCTGAGCAAATAATATATATAACCTTTTCATTGCCCTAGTCATTGCTACATAAAAAAGTCTTCTCTCTTCTTCGATTGCATCTTCTCCATTTTCTATACTTTGAAAAGATGGAAAAATATTTTCTTCTGCTCCAGAAACAAAAACATAATGATACTCTAAACCTTTTGCTCCATGAATTGTCATCATTGAGACTTCTTCTACTTTTTCACCCTCTGTTTGATCAACAGAAGAGTCTAGAGTAATTGTTTCTAAAAAACCTAACAAAGAAGGCTCAGGATCTTCAACTTCATATTGCTTAATCCCATTTAAAAGTTCATCTAGATTTTCAATTCGAGCTTGTGCTTCGTATGACTTTTCAGCAACTAACGATTCATAATATCCAGATTCTGAAAGAATCTTTTCATACAAGAAAGAGGGCTCTTCTTTATTCGTATTTAATCTCATAACTTCTTGAATCAGAGTTACAAAGTGAGAAATTCCACTTCTAACTTTTGCACTTAATCTCAGAAATTTGTACTCTTCATAGTTTTCAGCTAATTTTTCTAACATTTGCCAAAGAGATAAGTCATTTTTGACAGCTTCATGCTCAATTTTTCTTAAAGTTATTGCACCTATTCCTCTAACAGGAACATTTATAATTCGACTAAGTGCTAATGAGTCTTTTGGATTTACAACAAGCCTCAGATAAGCAAGCAAATCCTTAATTTCCTTTCTTTCATAGAACTTTATTCCAGCAACTACTTTGTACGCAATTCTATTTTGCCTTAAGTTATCTTCTATAACTCTAGACTGTGCATTTGTTCTATAAAAGATTGCAATTTCTTTTGGACTGACACCACTAGAGATCAACCTTTTAGTTTCTTTTGCAATATACTCAGACTCAGATCTGTCATCCTGGCACTCTACAATAGTAATAGAATCTCCCTGCTCATTGTCTGTCCACATTTCCTTACCTTTTCTAGCTAAGTTTTTAGAAATAACAGCAGTTGCAGCATCAATAATATTTTTACTCGATCTATAGTTTTGTTCTAGTTTAATTAACTTCGAATTAGGATAATATGTTTCATAATCTAAAATATTTCTTATATCTGCTCCACGCCACGAATAGATCGATTGATCCTCATCCCCTACAACACAGATATTTTTATGGTGGTCAGCAAGTAGTGTAACAAGTCGAAATTGAGCTCTGTTAGTATCTTGGTACTCATCTACAAGAACATATTGAAATCTTTTTTGATATCTTTCTAAAACATTGGGAAACTTACTAAAGAGTTTTAAGACACCGCAAATTAATCCACCAAAATCAACAGCATTTGATCTATGAAGTTCAGCTTCATACTCTAGAAAATACTGATAAAACACATCATCTTTATCAATATCATCTTCTAGTTCACTAGATGGTTGATCAATATAGTGACCTAAGTTTTTGAGTCCATCTATGTAGTATAAAACCTCGTTAGGGCTTATCTCTTTTAAAGATATTCCTCTTTTTCCTAAAATACTTTTTACTATTGATTTAGATTCAGAAGTATCATAGATCGTAAAGTTTCGAGAAAGACCTAAATGAGTCGCTTCAGTTCGAAGTAATTTTGCACAAAGTGCGTGAAATGTTGTTATCTGTAGAGAGCCTAGATTATGAGAAATGTCAGCACCGATTCGTTCTCTCATTTCTTTTGCAGCTTTATTTGAGAAAGTTAAAGCTAATAACTTATGTGGACTAACATTTTTATCATCCATTAAGTATTGAATTTTTGTAACAAGAGTTCTAGTTTTTCCAGACCCTGCACCTGCCAATAGCATCATTGGCCCATCAGTCGTTACTACAGCTTCTCTTTGAATCTCATTTAAGTGACTTAAATCCATTACTCAACCGTAACTGATTTAGCTAAATTTCTAGGCTTATCAATATCTGTTCCCTTTAATTTTGCAATATGATAACTCAATAATTGTAAAACAATATTGGTGAGCACAGGTTTCGTATCGTCAAGACCTTCAAAATTCACTCCAAAAAAGTGGTCGCTTATCTCTTGTAGATCTTTATTGCCAGATTCACCAACAATAACCATCACACCTCTTCTTGCTTTAACTTCTTGTGCATTTGAGAAAGTCTTTTCAAATAGATCTGGAGTTACAATTGCAACATTAACCATATTTTCATCAATTAATGATATTGGACCGTGTTTAAGTTCACCAGCTGCATACCCTTCAGCATGAACATAGGCAATTTCTTTTAATTTTAAAGCTCCTTCTAAAGCAATTGGAAACTGCTCTCCTCTACCAGTAAAGATAAATCCATTCTTTGTATAGATTTCTTTAGCAATCATTTTAATTTCAGCTTCTCTAGATAAAACATCTTTTATCTGAGCAACTAATACTTTTAACTCATCAGTTATTAATTTCTTATCTAGTTTAGTAGCAATTGATCTGGCCATAAGTAATCCAACTAACACTTGCTGCGTGAAGGCTTTCGTACTTGCAACTCCGATCTCTTGCCCTGCATGTATCAGTAGGTTTTCATCACAATTTCTAAAAAGAGTTGATCCCTCTACGTTTACAATTGAAAGTGTTTTAAGCTTATTTTCTTTACACATTTCCTGACACGCTAAAGTGTCAGCTGTTTCTCCAGATTGGCTTATAAATAGTCCTAAATCTTTTTCACTAAGATTAGGCTGGCGGTATCTAAACTCACTAGCAAAGTCACAACCGACTTTAATTGTTGAGAGTTTTTCAATATAGTTTTTAATTACAAGGCCAGCGTGTAAAGCTGTTCCACATGCTGATAAATGTATATAACTAGAATTGTTATATCGAGATAAACTCTCTAACTGCTGTAAGCCTTCACTAGATAAGTAAATAGATTCTAATTTTTTTATCAACTCTGGTTGTTCATGAATCTCTTTAAGCATAAAATGATCATAACCGGACTTAGAAATCACCTGAGCTTCAACTTGTTTCTTTTGAACTTTATAGGCCTTTGACTCTTTTCCATTAATATCTTTAAAAGAAACTAAATTTTGAATATTATTTGCATCAGCAATACATAATATTTCATCTTCCGGAAAATAGATCTTGGTTGTAAAACCAACAAGAGCATAAGGATCTGAAGACATAAAAGCTTCTTTAGTCTTTTCATTTAACCCACACACAAGAGGTGCACTTCTTTTTATAGCGTATAATTTTTGAGTTTTATTATTTAAAACAACAAAAGCAGAGTTTCCAGCGACAGTTGAAAAAGTTTTCCTAATAGCCTCTTCAACATTTTGTAATTCTTTAAAATTATGAGTAAGTAAAACTAAAAAAACTTCAGAATCAGTTTGAGATTGAAACTCATAAGACTTAGATATTAAATCTTTTCTGAGTTCATTAGCATTTTCAATTATACCATTATGTACGATAGCAAATTCTTCATTACCGTGAGGGTGAGCATTAGTATCGTTTACTTCACCATGAGTTGCCCATCTTGTATGTCCTATACATAAAGTACTCTTTAGTCCCATATCTTTAATGGAATCTTTCAAATTCTGAAGCTTTCCCTCTTTCTTATATATTGAGATCTTTTCATCATTTATAAGACTAATACCACTAGAGTCGTAACCTCTGTACTCAAGCCTTGCAAGACCTTCTAATACAGGAATTGTTCCATTTGAAGTACCAACATAACCAACTATTCCACACATATAAATACCACCTTTTTTATTTATTTTTTTTAAGGCTAAATTTATCAAAATCTACTGGATTTAGCTACTTTTAGAGTCTTTTTTCTTTATAAAACGCTTGGCCATGTCAGCCTTTGTGTCTTGTCTCGCCCTAGCTATAGCAAAAGCTCCATCAGGTATACTTTTATTAATCGTTGAACCTGATCCAACGTAAGCCTTCTTACCTACCTCTATAGGGGCAATCATTTGGCAGTCCGAACCTATAAAAGAGCCATCTCCGATGATTGTCTTATGCTTATTTGCTCCATCGTAGTTACAAGTGATAAAACCACACCCTATATTTACATCACTTCCAATTTCAGCATCACCAACATAACTTAAGTGACTAATACTAGAATTAGTGCTTATTTTAGACTTTTTAACTTCAACAAAGTTACCAAGTTTTGACCCTTCTCCAATCTCTGAACCAGGTCTAAGTTGTGCCATCGGACCAATCTTTGCTTTTTTTGCAACTTTTGAATCTGTTATATAAGTATATGCTTTAAGAGTAACACCATCTTCAATGGTTGAGTTTTTAATAATACAGCCTGGTTCAATGACAACATCCCTTCCTATAACAGAGCTACTATCTATATGGACATTTGGGTAAATAACCGTGCCTTCATTTATGTTTTTTGAGTATACATAAGAGTGGAATGGATCAATAAAACGAACACCACTTGTCATTAATGCCTTTGTATTTCGATTTCTAAGTTTTCTATCGGCAATACTTAGTTGATATAGATCATTCACTCCAAGAAAGTAATCCTTATCAGCAAAAAGTTTAGCTTTTACTTTTGCTTCAAAGAAAAAAGTATCAGTAAGGTAGAACTCATTTGCATTGTTTTCGCTTTTTAAATTATAAATATGCTCTTTTAAGTACTTTGTTTTAAATACATATAAAGCTGCATTTACCTCATTTATAAGAAGCTCCTCGCTACTTGCGTCTTTTTGCTCTACAATTTTAAATCCCTTCTCTCCTCTTACTATTCTTCCATAACCGGTAGGGTCTTTATCATTAAATGTTGCCGCAATCGCATCTAAATCATCTGCTTTTATTTCATCTATTAATTCTTTTAAGACATTATCTGTAATAAGTGGAGTATCAGCACATGCAATCATTGTATATTTATAGTCATCAGCATTTTTCGTTTGATCAAAGTACATTTTTACAGCGTGTCCAGTTCCAAGTTGCTCAGTTTGATCTACATAGTGAAAATTTGAATTTTTAAAATGTTCCTTTAATAGCTCTCCTTGATGTCCAACGACCAAAGAGATATCTCCTAGATCTTTTGCAGCATCTACAACATAATCTACTAGAGTTTTATTTTCTAATGGTGCCAAGGGTTTTGGAAACTTTAATTTTAATCTAGTTCCTTTTCCAGCGGCAAGAATTACTATACTTAATTTATCAGTCATTATTTATTCCAATTGTTAAAAAGCTTTATTAATCAATAACATAGTAACAAATCCTTCCACAGACAGACAGACAAATATTAACTTTTTTCTAAGACATTGCAACTTTTCCTCAAGAAGCTGTTAATTTCTGTCGAAAAATTATTTGCAAAAGGATTTGTGGAAAAAGTTCAAAAGTATAAAAATGTTGGAGGAACACGTTATGGTTACAAATTACGAGGGTGAAGCAATTGAATTCAAAGAAACACTCCCTCTCCTGCCTATTAGAGACCTAGTTGTATATCCATTTATGATATTACCACTTTTTGTTGGCCGAGAGTCATCAATTAAAGCAGTGGAAGAGGCACTTAATAACACAGACAGGTTAATTCTTTTATCTAGTCAAAAGGATATGAATTCAGAGGAGCCAACTCCAGATGAAATATTCAACCTTGGTACTGTTGCAATGATAATGAGGATGAGAAAACTTCCAGACGGAAGAATTAAAATTCTTGTTCAAGGTTTATCAAAAGCGAAGATAAATAGTTTTGAAAATACTAAACCATTTTTTCAAGTAAAAGTTGAAAAAGTTGAACAACCTTCATTTGAAGAAACAGCTGAAGTTACAGCTCTTATGAGAAGTGTAAGAGAGAACCTTGAGCAAGTTATAAATATTGGAAAAGTATTATCACCAGATATTTTAATGGTTTTAGAAGATATTCAAGATCCTGGAAGACTATCTGATTTAGTTGCATCAAATTTAAATTTGAAGGTAGAACAAGCTCAAACAATTCTTGAGACTCTAGACTCGACAGAAAGATTAAGTAAAATAAATACAATCCTTGAAAAAGAATTAGAAATATTACAAATTCAATCTCAATTAAAGAAGGGTAAAACGGAAAACTTATCTGAGACTCAAAAAGAGTATCTTTTGAGAGAACAGATTAACCAAATCAAATCTGACTTAAACTCTAACAATCAAGAGAAAGATGAATTCACAGAGCTTAAAGAAAAACTTATGGCAAAAAATATGCCTGAAGAAGCTCAAACTGAAGCAATGAAACAATTAAGTCGTCTAGAAAAAATGCATCCAGATTCTAGTGAATCTAGTACATTAAGAAGCTATCTGGACTGGATGATTGAAGTTCCTTGGAATGAAAAATCCAAAGAAATTCTCGATCTAGATTTTGCTCAAGAAACACTAGATTCTGATCATTATGAATTAAGTATTATAAAAGAAAGAATTTTAGAACATTTAGCTGTTAGAACTCTTAAGGGTGGAAAAGTGAAAGGTCCTATCCTTTGCTTCTCTGGCCCTCCAGGTGTTGGAAAGACTTCTTTAGGTAAATCTATAGCCAAGGCTACAGGTAGAGAGTTTGTAAGAATCTCTCTTGGCGGTGTTAAGGATGAATCTGAAATTCGTGGACACAGAAGAACTTATGTTGGAGCTATGCCAGGAAGATTTATTCAAGCAATGAAACAAGCGAAAACAACAAACCCTATAATAATGCTAGATGAATTAGATAAATTAGGATCTGACTACAAGGGAGATCCCTCAAGTGCATTACTAGAAGTTCTTGATCCAGAACAAAACTCTGACTTTAGAGATCATTACCTTAATGTTCCTTATGACTTATCAGATGTTATGTTCATTGCAACAGCAAATGTACTAGATCAAATACCAGGACCTCTTAGAGACCGTATGGAAGTTATTAACCTAGCTGGGTATACTCAAGAAGAAAAAATGGTTATTACTAAAAAGTATTTAATTCCAAAACAGATGGATGAAAATGGTATTAGTGATGAACATATTACTTTTAACGAGGATTCGATCAACAAAGTAATTAGTGGCTTCACAAGAGAAGCAGGACTAAGAAATTTAGAAAGACAAATTGGTTCTCTATGTAGAAAAGTGGCAAAGAAAATTGCGACAGGTGAAACGAATAAGATACACCTACTTAAAAGTACGGTTGAGGAATTACTAGGACCTGCTCCATACTCAAAAGAAGACTTAAAAGAGTTTGATGAGGTTGGAGTTGCAACTGGACTCGCTTGGACAGCACATGGTGGAGAAATACTTTTCATTGAATCAACTAAGATGAGAGGAAAAGGTATTACTTTAACAGGTCAACTTGGCGACGTAATGAAAGAGTCTGCTCAAGCTGCAATGGGATATATAAGAAGTAATTGCAAGATGCTTGGAATAAACGAACAAGTATTTGATGAAAATGAAATACACATTCATCTCCCAGCAGGAGCAATTCCTAAAGATGGGCCAAGCGCAGGTATTACATTAGCGACTACAATTGTATCACTTCTTACAGATTCTCTAATAAGCAAAGATATTGCGATGACAGGAGAGATAACACTAACAGGAAAAGTTCTTCCAGTTGGTGGAATTAAAGAAAAAGCTCTTGCTGCGATGAGGTGTGGAATTGAAACAATTATAATTCCTTGGAAGAATCAAAAAGATTTAATTGATATTCCAGAGGAATATAGAAAAAAGATAAACTTTGTGCCGGTAAAAAACTTTAAAGAAGTTTTAAGTATTGCTCTTGTTGAATGGAAAGAATCAGCTGCCATCCAAGAAGATAAAGCAAAGTCACACCCAAGCAAGGCTGTTCCATCAGCAGCAGCTTAAATTAATGATTAAATAACGTATAAAAAGGAGACTATCAAAGTCTCCTTTTTTTTTCTTTTAACTAGAAACTTTTAAGATATAATATATCTCGAGGAGTTTATGCATGGATGCAACAAAGCAAAAAGTCATTATAATAGATGATTCAAGGTTTTCGATTAAAGTCATTAGTGAAATTGTCGCAAATGATTCTCACTTTTCTGTTGTTGGAGAATTTGACTCAGCTCAAGATGCAACCGAATATATATCTCAAAATAACGTTGATATTGCCTTAATTGATGTCGTAATGCCTCAAATGAGTGGTATTGAACTCGCAAAGAAAATTACATCAATTTCATCAAGAACAAAGATAATTATGATTTCATCACTAGCGGGTGAAAGCATAATTATTGATTCAATATCCGCTGGGGCAATAGATTATATACAAAAACCTTTCTCTAAAGATACACTAATTACGGCATTGAAGAACGCCGCTTTTAACTAAAAACAGGATTTAATTTATGCAATTTGAAATTAATAGACATATGCCTCAAAAATCCTCAACAGAACTTAACGTTTTAGAAGTCTTCAATAAAGCTCTTCCAGATTTCATGAGTCTTTATGGAGTTGCTGCAATTGTAAAAGAATCTGGTCTATTACCTCTATTGAGCTTAGATACAAACTCTTTGACCTTTGAAATCTATGGAGATTTATCTGGTTACGTTATCGCAGAAAGTATTTCGAGTTCAAAAGACTCAACAGGTATTATAAAAGAATCAATAAATATAATTATTGGACAAACACTGAGCAAGATAAAAAAGTCTAATATTAACTCATTACTTGGTGCTCCCACTGAAAAGATCCAATTAAACTTAAGTAATTTTGAAACAAGATTTAAGACTAAGTATTTTATTGAAAGTGATAAGATAAAAGAAAATATCACTTTGGCTTTTGTTTTAAAGAAAGAGGTATAATAAATGATCTGGTTCACAATTAAATCTTTATGCTATTTTGTAATAAGCTTCTTGATATTATCCATAAGCATTAATAAAAACAGCTTATTTGGTCATATAAGCTCCATCGTCGGACCTGTGGGAAATGACATAGCAAAAAGTATTGGGAAAGGGGTAAGTCGAACTATAGATAAATCATCAGAGATTGGAGGCGACTTATTCGACAACTCTCCTAAATCCAAGTCAAAAAGTTATGCAAAAAAAAGAAAAAGAATACAACAAGAACTTATCAAGCCTTCAGAAAAAGAAGGACTTGACGCTCTCATAGACAAAGAAGGCTAATTACTTTTTCTTTGACTCTATTTCTTTAGAACCTTTTACATCTGTAGATTCAGAAATATTTTTTCCTACTCTTTCTGTACTTTCAGATAAAGCTGAACAATCAATATCGTGAGTTTGCTCTGCAAATGCGTTCATAGTTAAAGTTAAAAATGCTGTTAAAATTAAA
>CAKZUQ010000024.1 GCA_937923325.1 uncultured Bacteriovoracaceae bacterium | reverse complement strand
TGAACGGGTCTTTTCTCATCTATTTTCGACTCTCGAAAGAGTCAAAACTTTTATCTAATTATTCAAATGTCAAAGAGCAAAACACAGTGGCTATCTTTTCGATTGCCGTTGTAATAACGTTTCGTGTTTTTCAGTGAGATGGATATTACGTATTTCAAATCACTACGTCAACACTTTTTTCTTTTTATTTCACTTTTTTTTTATTTTTTTTTATTATTATTTTTTTAAACAAAATCCATTTTGTTCTAAGCAAGAAATGATCTTACCTTCTGAGTCCTTTATAAAGGCAGAATCTAAAGTCTTATTCTTATCTTCAAAGGTAACTCTAATAGTAATAGCCTTTGTTTTATCTTCTAGTTCAAAAACATCAACTATCTTCTTACTACTCAACTCTTTAATCTTAAGCTTCTTAAGTGCATCTAATACACTAATTCCCAAGGTATCTTTACTTGCTACAACAGTACAATCAAACGTTGAAACTGGAAACTTAGAGATTGGTGAGTAGTTAGTTTTACTCTTAAGTTCTCTATTTTTAAAGTCGGTAAAATCTATCACACATAAAGTTAGATTCCCTTTGACTTTAAAGTTTCTAAGAAGCATTGGATGAATAGTAGTTATAGCACCACTAAACTTTCCCATTATTCTAAAGTTTAAAAATTCATGTGGATGAGTACCACTCCAGTCATCAGGAATAATTGGATTAACAAACTTAGGATTCCTTTCGGAAACATCGTAAGGAATACTTAGATATTTTAAAAGTTTTTTTACTGTATTTAAAGTTTCTAAGAAAGTAGAGTTCTTTTTAGAAAAGCTACCAACTACAAGTTGATTTCTTTCGACAGAAAAGTTTTTAGAGTCTGGTAAATATGACCTACCAATTTCAAAGAAATTAAAATTTTCAAAGTTTTTGTGATTAACAGAAACAGTATTAAGCGCATGTGGAATCAAAGATGGTCTCATCCGACTCGCATCTTCCGATAAAGAGTTAACCAATTCTAATTCATCGTTACTATTTTTCCAATCTGCTTTATCTAAGAGTTTCTTTCCTATCAGTGGGTATGTCATTGTCTCTAAAGAGCCACCATTCAACACCATAAAGTCTTGGATTTTTCTATGTAACTGTTTAGCAAAACTTAACTTCACTGTTGAGATCTCACTCACAGGACTTACAGGTACGATATTATCATAACCAATCATCCTTCCTACTTCTTCAACAATGTCTGCTTCATTTTCAATATCTTTAGTAGTTCTAAAAGAAGGGATTGATAATTCAAAAGCTCCATTTTTTTCAGAAACACCAAAATCTAAGCTCGTAAAAATTTGAGTTAGCTTTTCAATTCCAACTTTATGACCAAGAGTTTCTTCTATCGAATTTAAAGATGTATTGATCCTTAAGTTTTCAAAAAGAGATAAGTCCTTACCAGAGTATTCAACCTTTCCAACAATCTTAGCATTTAAGTTTTCTTTAAGAAGAAGATCAATTGTTCTTAACATAGTTTTATACAACTGATGATCATCCAGAGATTTTTCATACCTACTCGAAGAGTCTGTTCTTAAGCCAAGTCGAGTTGAAGTTTTTCTAACCTCATCTGCACTAAAGTTAGCTACTTCAATAAAAATATTTTTTGTACTTGAATCGACACCACTATTAAGCCCACCCATAATACCAGCTAACACAAGAGGTTTATTGGCATCACATATTACAGTGTCTGTGCTATTAATTTTCCTTTCGACCTCATCAAGAGTGGTAAATATATCTTCATCATTTGCCCTTTTGATCGTTATCTTTTGACCTTCAATTTTATCTCTATCAAAAATATGAAGAGGTATTCCCAACTCAAGCATCACATAATTAGAGATATCTACAATATTATTAATAGGCCTAAGTCCAACAGCTTCAAGTCGAGCCTTCACTTTAGAACTGGACTCTTTAACTTCAATTCCATTTAAGCTTACACCAAAATAAGCAGAACACGAGCTATCTTCTACTATAGGTTTTATTGGAGAGCTGTCATTTGAAAATTTATTCTCAATTGACTTGGCCCAAGTATCATCAAAAGGATTTTTAAGTTCTTCTTCATAGCAAGCAGCAAATTCTCTAGCAAGCCCGTAATGCCCCCAAAGATCAGGTCTATGAGTTAATGATTTATTATCAACATCCAATATTACATCGCTAATCAATCCAAAGTATTCGATCATTGGAGTTCCAATAACACTTCCTTCTTTCAACTCTAAAAGTCCGTCAGACTTTTCTCCATACCCTAACTCATCTGCACTACACAACATACCTTCAGATAAAACACCTCTGATCTTTTTTGGCTCTAAAGTCAGACCGTTTGGAAGAGTTACTCCTAAAGGAGCATAAGGAATTAAAAGTCCTTCTCGAACATTCGAAGCTCCACAAACAACCTCTTTTGTTTCATTTCCAAAATCAATTGTTACAAGATTAAGCTTATCAGCTTCAGGATGCTTTCTAAGTGAAACGATCTTAGCAACTTTTATATCATTTAAATGAGCTAGTGTTGTTTTAACCTCTTCAACCTCAGCTGTAGTCATTGTAAAAGCATTAGCAAGATCATCAGCTGGCATCTGTGGTAAGTTAGTAAATTCTTTAATCCAATCAAGTGAGATTAACATTTATATATTCCTTTATTTTATTTTTTATAATGATGAAAATTGTTTATTAAATCTTAAATCTCCAGAATGAAGATGTCTGATGTCCTCTATTGCATATCTAACCATAACAAGTCTGTCTAAACCGAGCCCAAATGCAAAACCATTATACTCTTCAGGATCAATGCCTCCAGCCTTTAAGACACTTGGGTGTACCATTCCGCATGGAAGTAACTCCAACCAACCAGAGTGTTCAGACTCACCTTTTTTAGGATCAGGCTTTTTCCATCTAATATCGAGTTCAAAACCAGGTTCAACAAATGGAAAAAAACCTGGTCTGAGTCTTACTTCCATATCTTTTTTAAAAATTTCTTTTAAGAGAGTTTTCATAAAGTAAATTAAATTGCTGACAGTAATATTTTTACCAACCATCATTCCCTCTAATTGATGAAAACACATCTCATGAGTTGCATCGGTCCTTTCACATCTAAAAACTTTACCAGGCCCGACAAACTTAAATGGAGGTTTTCTAGATTCCATACCTCTAACTTGAATTGTAGATGTATGAGTTCTTAATAAGTGCTTCATATCCTTAAACCAAAAAGTATCTTGCATATCTCTTGCAGGATGAGTTTCAGGTATATTCAGAGCTTCAAAGTTATGCCACTCATCTTCAATATGTGGACCATCAAGGACATCAAAACCCATTGAAGTAAAAATATCTTCGACTTCTCTTTGAATTTGAGCAACTGGGTGAAGCCCAGATGCCTTCAAGCCTTTTTCAAGTACATCATCAGTTAAAGAGAAATCTATTTTTGAGCTATTTAACTTTTCATTTATGATATCGACTTCAATATCATAAAGCTTTTTTTGAATAAGCTTTTCAATGTCAGCTTTCATTTTATTTGATTTAGGTCCAACGGCTTTTTTTACTTCTACCGTTGCATCTTTTAGTGACTTTAGGATCTCTGATAAAGACCCTTTTTTTCCTACGATTTCTGATTTTAGATTGAGAGCTTCAGCTTGTGTTTTAACAGAATTAAGTTTCTCATTAAATTCAGAAAATAAATTATCTAGTTTATCTAACATTTTTCACTACCTTTATAGTTATTTTAAGCGAAAAAATGTTATCAGATTGATAGAGGTAAGACAAAAAAAGGACGAGAATACCTCGCCCATGATTTAAAAATGAATGTATCTTGGATAGCTATGGATCCAAATTTCCTCCTAAAAGATAAAAGCTTTCTGACCAAAAAGTCGCCCGATCGCTGAATACCCCATCCTTTAGGATAATAAGAAAGCTTAAAACCTTACGTTTCGGTAATCAATATCCCATTCTTTTAAAGGGAACTGACTTTGCTCATGTACCTTTCGAATACAATCGCCTTTTTCCACGGGTCTTAATATACTATACCACGCATAGCGTAAGTTTTATAGATTATTTTTTAAATTTATATAGAAATCGCTTAATTCTTCATTGGTTACAAGAGCTGTTCCTCTTTTACCAACAACTACACCAGAAGCACAGTTACCAATCCAAGCGGCCTCCTCTAAAGTAGCACCGGCACTGATAGATGCCATTATAGCACTAATAGCTGTATCTCCAGCTCCAGAAACATCAAATACTTCTCTAGCCACAGTAGGTATTTCAATATATTTTCCAGAAGCTTTAGCATCAAGCATCCCCATACCTTTTGGACCAAGAGTAATGATTACTTGTTCTAAATCTAATTTATCTACTAGTATTTTTGCCATATCACTGACTTGCATTTCTTCAAAATATCCAAGAGATTTAATCATTAAGCTCGCTTCTAAAAAGTTAGGTTTAAGAAGTGTAGCACCTTTATACCACAAAGGAGACGTGGTTCTAGAAGGGTCAACCGCTACAGATAAGTTTTTATCTTTTGCAATAGCAAAAACATCTTTGCATACACCTTCAGTTAGTAAGCCTTTTCCATAATCTTCTAAAATAATAGAACTGTGAGATGTACTAAAGTCTAAAACTCTTTCAACAAGTTTTTTTGAAGCTTCATCAGAAAGAAAACTTTTTGTTTCATAGTCAACTCTACAAATTTGTTGAACTTCAGCAACGATTCTTTCTTTGAAAGTTGTCATTCTTTCTTTATCTCTTACAATCCCCCATGTCTTTAGATTACTTTCTTCTAAGAGTCCTTCTAAAGTACTGGCATTTTGATCATTTCCAATCACTGAACAAAGAGTGGACTCAACACCAAGACTTTTGAGATTATCGGAAACATTTGCTGCTAAACCAAGCTTATGCCACTCTTTATTTACTTCTAAAATCGGCACTGGAGCTTCTGGAGAAATTCTTTTTACAATTCCAGATGAATACTTATCTACACCAACATCACCAACAACTAAGATAGGCTTCAAGGAATTAAACTTATTTGTAATATCACTAAATCTACTTTCAGTTATCATTTTTAAATATCTCTTTTTTAAGTTCATAAATATCAATTATTTTTTGTTCAACTTCTTTGATTGTCATAGAAGTTGTATCTACATCAATAGCATCACTTGCTTTTAATAAAGGAGCAACATCTCTAGTAGAATCACTCAAATCCCTATCTTTTATATCCTTTAAGATAGACTCTATACTGTATTTTTGTTCATTATTTGGATTTTTTTCAATTAACTGATCTAGTCTTCTTTTTGCGCGTATTACTGGGTCTGCACTTAAGAAGATTTTAATAGCTGCATTTGGGAAGATTACGGTACCAATATCACGTCCCTCTAATATTGAAGGCTGCTCCCCAGCGATATCTCTTTGAAGATCGGCTAAATAGTTTCTAACAGCATCAAATTGAGAATAAAAAGAAGCAAGTTTAGAAACTTCATGAGCTCTTATTTTATCAGATAGATCTTCACCGTCGATACTTACATAAACCTTATCTTTATTTTTATAAACAAAATCTAAAAGAGCTAATTTTTTTGTTACTCCAATTTCTGTTTTTACACAAGATCTATCAAGAACAATAGATAAGGCTCTGAACATTGCTCCTGTATCAAGGTATACTAGGTTTAATTTTTTAGCGATATTCTTAGCTATAGTAGATTTACCACTTCCACTTGGTCCATCTATAGCAATTACTTTTGCATAATTATTTGAGTTCATTATCATCAACTTGAAATTCATGTTTTATATTTAGAGAAGAGTAACTTTTTTTATCAAATAAGGCCAATAGTAGAGGGTTAATTAACTCTGAAATAGAATTATCAGAAATTGAATCTAAATGTTCTTTTTTACTCCATGAAGGGTAAGTTCCATCGAATTTATTTGCATCATTTTCAATCATTAGAGAATAAACTAATAACTCTAATGAGCTGAGTTTAGATAGTCTTTGCGAATCTTTTTTGAAAAGTTCTAATTCTCTACACTTGTCATAGATTTGTAAACCTTGAGTATGTTTTATTTCTTGAATTTGAAATACAACGTCTCTTCTTTCAGAAAGAGTTTTAAAGATTAGATTATTAATTTCTTCTAATTTTATTCGAAGACTTAAAAGCTTTTCTACCATCTTATTCATAGTTTTTTTGATATATATTTGTAACTTCTAAACACTTTATCTAGATATTGATTATTATTTCCAATTTTTATTTTTTTATTTAGTCTTCTTTTGGTCCAAGTTGGTCCCATGTTATAGGCTATTGTAGCAAGGTTTTGGTAATGAAATCTTCTTTTGAGCTTGTATAGATAATGAACTCCAATTTCAATATTTCTTAGTTGCTTAGAGTAGAATTCATTAGCATAAGGAATGTCGGGGCGAACTTTTGAGAACCTGAATTGTCCTTTCATTTTTTTCTCTAGATATTGTCTTGTTCTTGGCATGAGTTGCATAAGTCCAACTGCTCCAACATGACTCTTGCTATCTACTTTAAAGTGACTTTCAGTCCAGACAATTGAAATTACCCATAATGGATCTAATCCATAAAAATCAGAAACCTCAATTATAGGACGTATGTACTTACTGGCTTTTTTTCTGATATTTCTTGGAAGAAACTTCATTATTTTCTGTTCTAAAAATAAGTTCTCATGTCCTAAAAGATATTGCTTATATTCAGGATCAATTTTCAAAAAATTCAATTCTTTTCTTAAGGTGAAGCTTTTATTAGAAATAGTTGCTTCGGTCTTAAAGGCAACAAGGTTTTCAAACTGAATAAACCTAATGTTTTTAGCAAAAGCAAAAGACACGATAAAACTCAAAAGCAGATTTCTAACTTGGATTAAAGAACCTAAATATTCAAAAGTCTCTAAGAGCTTTTTCATGTATTTTTCTTGCATAATGCAGCATTTCTAGCGCTATTGAATACCAAATGCAAATAACTTATTGAAAAATGAGAAAAATATACGCATTATATGCTGTAATAACAGCTTCATAAGGAAAAAAGTATGTCTTTGGAATTAAATTCTAATAATTTGGCCTCACAGAACTCTCAATATCTGCTCGCTCATAAAGATAATCCAATTAAATGGTATCCATTTAGTCTAGAAGCTCTAAAACTTGCACAAAAAGAAGATAAACCTTTATTTATATCAATTGGATATCAAGCAAACCACCTAAGTGACATTATGAACGAAGAAAGCTTTTCAAATGATGATGTTGCTAAAGTTTTAAATGATCATTTTATTTCAATTAAGATTGATAAAGATGAGTGCCCAGACTTATCACTTTACTATCAACTGGCATCACAAGTTTCTTCAAATATTGGTGGATGGCCATTGAATGTATTTGCTTTCAGTGACTTAAGTCCATATTTTGCAACAACTTATATTCCTTTTAGATCTGAAGATAAATCTAAAGAATTTATAAGCATAGCAAACTCAATGGCAAATTCTTATAAAACGAATAGGTCTAAACTCCTTGAAAACTCTGAAAAGATTAAAAATGTTTTATCTTCCAAACCAAAAGCTAGTGAACAACTAGACTTTGAAGGGCATTTTCCTTTACCTGTAGCTGTAATGAATGCCTTAAAAGATTATCAAGACAATGATAACGGAGGATATGGAGCAGCTCCTAAATTATCTAATCTTTCATTTTACGAATATGCTATTGAGCAAGTCCTAGAAGGAATGTTACCAGAAGAATCTGTAACCCATATAATTAAATCAGTCGAAAATATGATAATGGGTGGAATTTACGACCATGCTAAAGGTGGCATTCACTCTTATAGTAAAGATGAACAATGGCTAACGCCTCAGTTTGAAAAATCAATATATGATCAGGCGACACTGTTAAGAGTTCTTATTAAAACATCTTTGATATACCCTTCTCCATTAATATATGACTCTATAATTCAAACTATTGATTACCTTGAAACAGAAATGCTAAGTGAAAAAAAATATTTCTTTACCGCTCAAGGGTCATCAAGTGAAGGAGTTGATGGACTCTACTTTACTTTTTCAAAAGACGAATTCATAGATGCAATTATTGATTATGACGAAGAACTAGAATCTGATATGGACTTTCTGTTAGAGGTTTTCAATATTAGTGATAGTGGTAACTATGACAATAAACTGAATATTATCTCATTAAATAAAGAACTAAAAGATAAGTTTTATGATCCTTCGAACTGGGAAAAAGTTAGAAAAGTAAAGATGGCCTTGCAAATATCGAGAAAAGAGAGAATACCTCCAAAGACGGATTCAAAAGGAATAGCATCGTATAACTTCCAAATTCTCTCAGCTCTAATTGATGTTATTCAATATTCAAACATTGATATTATCTCTAAGTCTGCATTTGAGTTACTCTCAAATACTTTTGACGATATCCATAAAACATTTATTAAGAATGATTTAAAATCAAACTCTTACATTATAAATTCGACTACTAATGAACGATTAACACCTTTATTTGAGAATTACTCTTCTCTTTTAGATTTAAGTTTAAGGTTTTATGAAATCTCGGGTGCAGAAAAGTTTCTAAAAAACTCATCAGATATTGTTGAGTTTATCTTTGATCACTTTTTTAAAGAAGATCAATTTTTTGTAAGCTCACTAAAATCAAAAGAAGAGCAAAAGCTAAATGTACATGTTCAAATTTTTGATCAACCATTTAAATCACCTCTTTCGACATTTATATTCAATTATAGAAAATGGGGCGCTATTTTAAATGGTAATAAATTTAATAAAGAGCTAGAACCATTTATCAAAGAATTGACCCATCTAGCGTTACAAAATCCTCTTGCATTTGGTGAATCTCTAAGAGCACTGACATACCCAAATGAAGCATTTAAAATTTTAGAAATTCCTTTCAAATGGATAGAAGAAGAGAAAATACAAGCTTTTTACACAAGATTCAGCTCAAGATTCGCAATAACGTATTCTAAAAACGAAGATTGGAGTATTAAGAACAATCAAGTTACTGAAGTAAGTGGTAAAGACTTTGAAAGTTTTAAAGAAACTTTTACAAATAAAGATGAACAATAACCTTTCAGGAGTTACAGTCTTTGACTATAGCTCCAGACTTCCAGGACCTCTTGCAAGTTCAATTCTTATGGAACTTGGAGCTGATGTCACTAAAGTTGAATTAAAAAAAGATCCATTTTCATTGGTAAAAGAAGACATTTTTTATGACTGGTATCAATCAATCAATAAAGGCAAAGTAATTCAAAAGACTTCACCTTCAAATAAAGTTGATATTGTAATAGTTCCAAATAGAAAAGTTAAAGATTTCGTTAAACAAAACATCAACTACAAGATCCTTATCGAAATTGGCTCAACCCCAAAAAGAACGCCAATGCATGACTTAAATGCACTTGCTGAATCTAAAAGCTTTCAAAATATTGGGGAACAAAGTTTACCATTTATTCCTATCATGGGAGTTGAGCTAGCAAATAAAATAGCTCTAATGGCCACAAGTGCACTATTTAAACACTCTAAAGATCAGCAACAATCTGACTATATTGTCTACCTCAACGAAGTTGCCAAGGTTACTATTGATAAATTGAGTCCTAAGGTTAAATCTTCTAGCTTTTTACACACTGGTAAATTTCCTTGTTACAAAATTTATGAACTTAAAGATAATTCAAAGGTTGCCCTAGCAACGGTAGAAGAGCATTTATGGCATGATTTCTGTGAAATCTTTAAGATTTCTTTGCATACTGATGATCGATTTGATACGACAGATCATACTTTTAACAAGCTAAATAAACTCTTTAAGACCTACACGAAAGAAGATATCAAAGAGATAATAGAAAAAAAGAAACTTTGCTTAACAATCATATAACAAAACGAAGGATTTAAAATGACTCAAAATGTAATTGGATTTCACTACACACTAAAAGACAAAGATGGAACAACAATAGATAGTTCTGAAGGTCAAACACCTCTATTAATTCTAGAAGGGACTGGTCATATTATCCCTGGATTAGAAAAAGAAATCTCTCCTATGAATGTTGGGGATAAGAAAAATGTTCATGTTACAGCAGAAGAAGGCTATGGAGAGGAAATCGAAGATCTAAAAATAACTGTAAAAAGATCACAATTTCCAGAAGATGCAGATCTTAAAGTTGGAGATCAATTTCAAGTTAATGAAGATCCAAATGCTCCATTATTTACAGTTATGAGCATTAACGGTGAAGATATAAATATTGATGGAAATCACCCTATGGCCGGAAAAGATTTATTTTTTGATATAGAAATTACTGAAAAAAGAGAGGCAACTGCTGAAGAAATTTCTCACGGTCATGCTCATGGAGCTGGTGGACACAACCACTAGGATCTAAGGTATAATTTACCTTTATCTAAAGTAATTAAGTTAAATGGGTCGTTTTTTATAAGAAGCGACCCGTCTAAGTCAAAATAATCAACTAATTCATATAAGTTCATAGCATAAGATATTCCAAGACTTGTCTCTATCATACAACCCAACATTGTTTTTAAATTTCTTCTTTTTGCTTCTTTTAAAAGCACTATTGCATTTGAAAAGCTTCTCGCCTTCATAAGCTTTATATTTACTCCATGAAAACACTTCTCTATCTCATTGAAGTCAACACAAGAAGTAATAGATTCATCGGCCATGATTAAAAATTTAGATATTGGCCTTAACTTTAGATATAAATCGGATCGAGAAGAACAAAAAGGCTGTTCGATAAATTCAACATTTAAAGTTCTTATTGCATTTTCAAAGATTAAATATTCTTCAATAGAGTCCCATGCTTCATTCCCATCAATTCTTAACTTCTTATTAGTAAGAGTTCCAATCTTTTGACAAAAAGAAATTGCATTATCCTTATTTACTTTCACTTTGATAAAATCAAATTGTTTAATACCATCTAGATAATTTTCAAGCTTACTTTCGTCCATTATAGGCACAGTATATGATGTTTTTAATTCTAAAGGCTTTTCTAGATCTAAAAGTTCATAAATCTTTTTGTCTTCTAGTAAAGACTTTAAATGTATATGAGCACTATCTAAGGCAAAATTAAAACTGTTACAAAAAGAGTTGTCTTTTAAAATATCACTAATTGTCTCATTTTTGGATCTTTCTAAAAGAGATTGAAAGTCTTGCTGAATCTTTATTGGTGTTTCATCATAGCGAATATTTGGTGCAACTTCCCCAAGTCCGACAACGTTATTTTTCTCTAAGCGAAGAATAAAATTTTCTTTTAAAAGGGTTTCATTTCTTGAGAGTTTCCAATTAACTTTTAGCTCTAATTCTATTTTCTCAATTGAAATTTTCAATTACAGTTCACCTACGAACTCAAACATCTCTTCATTATCAAATGCAGCTGGAGAAATACCTGGCTCATCAAAAGGAATATTGCCCTTAAAAAACTTTTTCCAAAGTTCAGTGTTTACATCATAGGCCATAGGTACGGGATAAGGAATATTTGTAGAAAATGGCTCCAAAAGTAAAAAGACAAGTTCAGAGCAATAGATCTTTTGACCTTTGTCGTTATAGTTATTCCACAAAAAATCAGAGTCATAAGACAAACCATTAAACTTGTTCATAAAGGTTGTCTCAATATTACGAACCTCAAATTTTGGCCTTACGACTTTAATTTTTTGATTTTTTTGAGTTTTAGTATCGAACTCTTGAAAACTAACTTTTCTAACCTTTATAAAAGCTTCTGCAACATCTCCACTATCATTGATAACAATACCAATATGGGAATATATAGATTTTGTTTGAGCTTCAATTAAGTTACATAATCTGCAATGTAATGGTTGAAGTAAAACATCTCCGGTTTTTAGTTTTAGAGCAAAAATTGACTGAGACACTAGCATTAATAAAAAAATTGTTTTCATGGCCAAAATATAGCTTAAATATTATCAAAATATAAGCTTTTTAAGTTATAATGATTTAAAGGACTTAAGACTTATGCATAACATTAATTTTAATACACTAACAGGTAGAACTGATGCACACTTAAGTCAATTCAATCAATTTCAACTAGAAGTTAGAACTCTAGATTCCTTCCTTAAGCTTCAAAAAGAACTTGCTATTTATGACATAGACTTACAAATTGTAAGTGCTTACAGAAGCTTTGAGAGACAACTATCCATATGGAATGATAAAGTTGAAGGAAAAAGAAAGCTCTATGACTCCACTGGAAACCTACTAGACTATAACTCACTGTCAGAAGAAGAAATATTACAATCTATTTTAACATGGTCAGCTATTCCAGGAGCAAGTAGGCACCACTGGGGAACTGACTTAGATGTATTTGATAAAAACATAAAAGAAAAGTCTCAAGTAGATCTTAATAATCAAGAATATGAGACTGATTTTAAAACTTTAACCACAGAGCTTACAAATAAAATATCTAGCAATAATTCTTATAGTTTCTTTAGACCTTATGCTGAAGATTTAGGAGGAGTCTCAAAAGAGTTGTGGCATCTAAGCTTTGGAGAAGTAAGCAGTATCTATTTTAAAGAGTATACTTTTGAAATCTTCAAAAGAAATTTACAAGAATCTGATATTTTTCTAAAAAAAATTATTTTAAAAGATCTAGAGTTTTACTACAAAAATTACTTACTCAATATTACGTCATAAAAATATCAACCTAACTCAAGAGCTTCTTTTGATGGAAATGATTTAAGGTGCTTTTGAATTAATGTTACTTTATGTCTCTTTCTTAAAGGTTGCATTTCTAAAGTACAGCTTTAGATTTACAATGTTGTCTAGTGTATTTCTAACGTACTTACAATTAAAACAACAAAAAACTATCATCTTTGCTTTAAGAAAGACCAATAGCTTTTTTCCATTTTTCTGGAAGTTCTATTAGCTTTCTTTCTTTTAGATCCATAAAACCAACAGTAAATAATCCAACACAGGAGACATCACCATTTTCTTTAAGAATTCTTTGTTCAATTTGCATAATTTTTGATGGAGACCCCAATGGCCTAGACTCTATCGTTATGAACTCTCTATTTAAAAGCTCTTTTCTGTACTTTATATTTATTTCTAAAACGACAGGACCTTTCTTTTCTTTATGAATAGTATCTATTCCATAGCCATTTGCCGTTATAAAGTCCCATCTAGCTTCTTCTAGTAGTTCTAAATAAACGGCATTGTTAACATGTCCAAAGCTATCTAAATGTTTTTCAAGTATTTGTACTTTATATTTAAATGTCATTAAAAACTCTTTAGTCTATTCTTGCTGCTTAGATCTTCATATCTCTTCGATATTTTTTCAAACAGCTTACTGCTTTTATCTGCGATATCATTTACATCAGAAGCTATGTTTCGTCCTTTTTTGCTCTTATTAAACAAATTACCATAAGGGCTAGTCTTTTTCTTTTTTCTAACTTTTCCACCTCTGATACTTGATACATTACCACCTTTTTGCCAAGCAGATTTTATTTTGGGCACTCCACCAGCTCCAGAGCTAGAACTATTACCACTAGAGCTCCCACCACCACTGGAACCTCCACCGCCAGAAGCTGAGGCTCCACCTCCGCTCCCACCGCTACCGGCGCTTCTTCTACCACCAAGATCTCCAGCTGCAATTTTTGTAAAGTCTCCACTCAAAGAGTCACCGCCATCATTTAAACTCTTACTTAAAGAGGCTGCTTCAGTCTTAGATATTCCAGTTGAAGTATCGATATCTCCAGTGCTTTCATTAGTATTTTGAGAGAAGGCTTGTGTTTTAAAACCATTAGATCCTAATGAAAAGTTTCCTAATCCAAAAGTCGAAGATGTTTCTGTCGCAGTATTAGTATCACACAGCTCTGGGTTTGTATTACAGTTTTCAAATCCAATTGTTGCAACTTCTTCTAAGGCTCCCGTATAATCATCTTTAATTCCTTTTGTTTGTTTCGCTAAATCACTAAAATGTAATGCTTCCATTCCATGTTTTATTGCCTCGCCGGCTAAGGATCCAACCATATTCCAAGATTGAGCTTTAACCTTAGCATTTGCAAATAACTTCTCATCACTAACATGTTGTAAAAGATAACAGTAATCTAATTCTCTATCCTGATTTTCACATTTCCTAGAAAATTTAGCTTGTGATGGATATGTTGAAAGCATAGCTGTCATTGTACTAGCAGCACCACCGTAGGCAGCACCAGCAGCCGCTGCGATAGTACTTGAACTTTTATGTGTATCAGCTAATACATCAAGCCCTGCCTTTGTAGAGTCTTCTCCATTTGCGACAGCTGAAGCATATTTCTTTTGAGCACTTTGATTTTGAAGGCTCGTAGCAAGTCCACTACCTACTTGATCAGCAATGCTTGAAATTCTATATAAATTCTGAGCTCCGGCCATATTACGGCAAGCTTTAAAGTCAACAGTATATCTAGAGTTTCTTACGCATGTTGAACCTAAAGGTGACTGATAAGAATTTTCTTTACCAGTACTAAAAGATTCTATATTTTGATTATCGACAATATACTTTTCAAGTTTCCTTAAAGCATACCAGTGCCCCATCATTTTAAAACTCTCTAAAGCAAGGAAGTTCATACCAGATGACTCATCTATCATGTTTTTATGATTAAAAATGCCAGAAAACCCCAAGCTTTCTATTATTGAATCACAACTCTGATCAGCCTTGATTTTGATTCCACAAATTTTAGTTGTAATTAAAGATGCAAGTCTAGAAATATAAGCTTCATTAATAACAACAATTGTTTCTTTCTCTGAATTATTAGCTTCTGTTACAGTGTTAAAAGTTTCTTGAATATAGTCTGTAGACTCCATTGACTCTCTAGATAAATCGAGAGTTTTAAAATCACTCCTTAGAGAACCAGGAAGAAATACAGAAATTATTTGACTTTTCCCATCAAAGCTTATGGCTGTATTAACACTAGATTTAAAAGTCTCACTCAAGAAGTTCTTAGTTCCTTCACTTTTAAAAGCAGCTCCAAACTCAAGTGGAAGACTTGTCTCTTCAGTAGCCAATGGCTTAGTATAATCTAATGAACTGATACGTGACTCAATGGTTTGCTTAAAGATATCTGAACTTGAAAAAGGAACAGTGTAGGATGTAATCGTTCCACTAATCTTTTTCATAATACGATCTTTATGATTTTTTACAAATTGTTCATGGTCAACTTCGATTATTCTTTTTATTTCCTTTAGATAAGCTTCTGAATCAACATGCAGTACGCCATCAAGCTCAACCATAGTCTTGATTTTTCCAACTTCCTCATTACACTCTTTATATTTACTTAGGTGTTTTTTAGTAGTACTAGAGACTTTACCAGTAATCTTTTTAGTCTTTAAATTTTCTACGAAGCTATCACATTCACGATGGAAGCTTTCTTTTGTGTATTTCTCACTATCCTCTAGCGCATTCAATTTTTTTGCTATATCCTCTTTTGTTGCATACTTAGCAAGAACTTTAGGTGAACTTACATCGACGGGATTAACATCAACAACTTCATCACGACTCTGATTATATAACTTTGGAACTGAGTTAGCACTCATCTCTTTTGTTCTAGAAGCAAAGCAGAAAGAACTAAATGTTATCAAAACTAAAAATACATATTTACTCATAAGAGTCTCCCTATACCCTAGTCTCATCGGAAACTTGAGTAATAACATTAAGTTTATTATGACAAAGTATTGATATTTAAAGGGATAAATATGTGATTTAAAGGGTTTAGACTAACAAAGACATTCTCTACTACCAAAGAAGATTGGCACTAGAGAACTAACAAAAATTGTAACTTTAAAGAAAAGACTTAAAAAAAGCACTCGAACAAAGATCCAGTTCTCTTTGGTCTTTTATGAAGGGAGACACATCTTTTTTTGCACTTTTCCAATCAGTATCTTCTTCCTACATAAAGCGAACTAGATTGCTCTTTATCTATTTCAGGGCTTACGACTTGAGACAGTCCCTTAAGTATACCTAATGCATCTAAGACATTAAATACTTTACCTATCCCCACACTCGAATCACCAGATTCAATTCTTGATAAGACAGTCTTTGAAACTGATGACTTTATCGCCAAAGCAGAAAGACTAAGCTTTCTTCTCTTTCTTGCAGTTTTTATATTTTCAGAGAATCTTCTAAACTCTAAATCGGTACTAATAAATGTCTTCACAAAAACCTCCAAAAGACCAACCAAAACCCAGTGCAAAATACAGTAAGCTTTCAAAGTAACTAAAAGGGTCATAAGGGAGGCAAGACTAGTCACTAAGAACATAAAAGTCTTGATATATCTATTATTGCTCAAAGTTTTAATTTAAGTAATTCAGCGGAATACCACTGCCATGATAAGACATTTACAAAAAAATAATACAAAAAAATTGAAGCTTTTATTTACGATTTAGATTCTTATAGTTAATACAATTATGTCCATACATCTGTTTATCAATATCCCCAGTATAAACTAAGTAGGATTCATTGTTTTGACTGTTTAGATTTTTATAGAAATTAAGACCTTTAAATACTGTTTGAGAAAGTGTCTTTGATAACTTAATTTCATAAGTTTTCATATATTGCCCATTCTCTTCTAAAAGATCTACTTCATTTCCAGTGTTATCTCTATAAAAGTATAAATTTAAATTTTCGACAGAGTTTAGTTTCTCTTTAACTTTATCCATAATGACTAAATTTTCAAAGAGCTCTCCTCTTAAAGGATGAGACTTTACGTGCTCTGGATTCTTAATTCCCAATAGGCAAGATGCTAGTCCAACATCGTAAAAATAGATCTTTGGAGACTTAACCACTCTCTTTCTAAAATTACTATAATGAGGCGGTAAAAGATAAATAATAAAGCTGGCCTCTAGTATTGATAACCATGAGTCTATAGTCTTAGCATCAACTCCAATATCATTTGATATTCTCGCCTTGTTTAAGATTTGACCGACATTACTTGCACATAATTTGAGGAAAGACTCAAATTGTCGTAAGTTCCTAATGTCTTTAATTTCTCTTAAATCCTTCTCTAGATACGTATTAGTATAAAAAGATAAAGCTCGGCTAGGATTTAGCTCCTTGTCGATAATTCGAGGATAGAATCCTCTGTAAATTTGCTCATCTATTGTTTTCTTTTCACTCAGTTCTTTTAGAGAAAATGGTAAGAGCTTAAGTATTGCAGTTCTGCCGGCCAAAGATTGAGATATTATATTTGTTAACTCAAACTGATGGCTTCCTGTTAGGATAAATTGTCCTGCTCTTTGGCTCTCATCTACAATACTCTGAATATAAGATACAAGTTCTGGGACTTTTTGCACTTCATCGATAATCATATATCTAGAAGAGCTTAAAAAGCCTCTAGGATCTACACTTGCATATTCTCTGGTATCAATATCCTCCAAGGAGTAATAGACGTAGCCTGCAAATACACTCTTTGCTAAAGTTGTTTTTCCAGATTGCCTTGGACCTGTAATTGTTATAACAGGATACTTTTTGGACAGTTTAATAAGGTGTGGGGTAATATCACGCTCAATCATCTTTACAATTATGGACTACAATTCCATATTTGTAAAGAATTTGATCTAATGTACTGATTTTACTAAAGTTTAATATTCACAATTTCTTCTCTAAGAGCTTTTTAACTCTCTCACTTCGCGATGCAATCACTTCTCACAAAAAATGGCAGTATCACGAAAAAGTATTAGTTATCAAGAGTTCCCCCCTGACTTTAAGTATAGCGAACTAAAACCTATTTATCTTCTTCTAACTTCTCTTCAAATAGGTTCTTAACACCAGTTTGCATATATCTGTTACTTAAGATTTTAAATATACTAGCGTCTGGATTTTTATGAAGAACAGCATTGTATTCATAGTCAGCATCTGTATCAGCAACATCTTCACCTAAGACTTCAGTATTATTATCAGTGTCACCAAGATCAAAATCAAAGTCCTCTAATTTCTTAGCTTTGAGTGCAGCTGAAAATTTAGGAGGTAAAGCTGCAACTAGTTTTTCTTCAGTTTCTTTTTTT
The DNA here is from genome assembly GCA_937923325.1 of uncultured Bacteriovoracaceae bacterium. The sequence continues at coordinate 28,493 of CAKZUQ010000024.1, read as the reverse complement.
GTCTTTTTACCAGTTACAGATAAAGAGTTTCCACCAAAGCTGCTACCACCAAGAGCACCAGGATTACTAGCAAGAAGTTTTCTTGCTCTATTTAATGAAGACTTTCTTAGCTTTGCCTCAAGACCTTTCGCTTTAGCAATAACAGGTTTATATTTAGGATCTTTAGATAATTCATCAAACTTCTTTTTTAGCGTTGCTGCTTGATTTTCAAAATTGCTTAAATTAGCAGCAGCACTTTCGAGACCGTTAGAATAAACTGCGTTAGATGTATCTATAACCCTTGATGCCCAAGTGAATCCATTACCAAAATTTATACCATTGCCTTTGACTGTTAAACATGAGCTGTTAGATTTACATTTACAACCTAGATCACTCTCGTAACTCTTGGTAACACATGTTTTTACATTACTATTAGAAGAAATATTACTTGTAGTGTTATAATTACCAGCTTTAGACACAGAGCTTTGGGCCCATTTATCAACACAAATTTTAAGATTACCTTTTCTTGCATCCTTAGTACCATCTTCTAAATAGCAGTAGCAATCTGGATTACCAGAGTCAGCTCTCATTTCAGTTGTACATCTTCCAGTTATAATTCCTCCAGTTTCAGCAAACTTATTCTTCATATCTGTAAGTTCTTTTTGCCTCTCCTGAGATTTTTGTTGAATATTCTTCGCTTGTCCAGCTAAAAGACCAGCCCCTATCCCTAGAGCTCCAGCTAAACCTGCTCTTGTTGAAGCTGTTCCATAAAGCTTACCTATGCCTTTCGAAGCCTTATTGCCAGATATAAGAACTTCCTTGTTAATAGTTCTCAGATTCTTAAGTGCTATTTTCTCCACTTGAGCTTCAGCACTTGGGACTACTAAATTAAAAATTTTCTTCATGTTAATCTCTACAAATTCATAAACCGATATCTTGTCCAAATAAACGTATGGAGTATACGAAGAATCTAACAGTGCAAGCGTCTTTAAATCGATCATATTATGACTTACGACTGTTCCTAGATTTAGATATAGAGATGCATCGATACCCTTATTATTCTTGATAGACTTCAATACATTACCAGTACAATTAGCATCAGCACCTACTAAGGCTGGATTAATAGCTTCTAGAATTGCAGAAACAGTAGCTCCTGCATATGCAACTGTTGCAATGGTATACGTAGTCTGTCTTATTTTTTCAGCTTTCTCTCTTGCAGATTCAATTTCTATAAGTTTATCAAATGAAAGTAATTGCTTATTGTTTTGAATATCTTCTTCTGTTCCATTAGCTTCTGTTGTAGACTCTTCATAGCTTTTCTTTATACCATCTAATGATTTTTTGTATTTTTTTCTAGATATAATCTCTCCTGCTAGAACAGCAACAGAACCTCCAAGTAATAACCAGAAAGAAGGCAAGGAACACTTAGTCTTTAAAAGTTTAAACGCAGCAATTCCAGTGCCAATACTTGTAATTAAAGCCCCTGCATAAATTAATTCTTTTCCTTTATTAATATCATTTTTGTGTTTTATACGTGTTGATTTATTAGCAGCTTCATCTTGACATGTAGTTAGAGCAGCTCCTTCTAAGCCTTTACACTTTCTAGCAGCTTCTCTTACATCTTGAAGCTCTTGAGAAACATGACATCCTTTACCATTGGTCCATACTTTTCCTGAATCCTTACATGCCTTAGCCTCAGCATTATAATCAGCAAATATATTAAAGCTCACAATTAAAAGTAAAACGGTAGAAATCATTCTCATAGCTATAGTCCTGTTAAGGGTATTTTCTTATATTTATCTATTATCCTATTAATAAAGGCTTACAAGGACAATGATATGCTCTTTTAGAGTATTATTAAGGTATTAGAAGTTCTCTAAGAATGAGTTCTAATGCCAATTTTATTTATCATTTTTTCTTTTTAAGCTTAAGAAAGATAAAGATAATTAAACCTATGAGACCTAATAGCATCAACATGCTGTTATCAGATCCACCTCCACTCTTTCCTTTTTTAGCTTTACCTTGAGCAATATTAAAGTTCTCTCCTGAATCAACAAATACAGCATCATCAAAATTCGAATCGTTATTACCTCTATTGGCCAATTTATTAGAAGCTAAATTTTGTTTCTTCTGTCTAAAAACTCTTAATGTTGCAACAACATTATCAAAGATTCCTTGATACACGTTATACAAGTCTTTAGTTACAGAAAACGTAACTGCAACACCCAAGTCTTCTTTAACTGTAGCTAAATACCTCGTATAGAATCCAGGAACTTCACTCGCCAAATGAAGAGCATCGGCCCATTGATGCTTATTTATAACTCTAAGCTTTGTATATTTTGGCTCACTTTTTTGAAATTTTCCACCAGGTAGTTGGTAAGCTTTATCTTTTTTAAGATAAGCTTGATAAGCAGCTAAAGAGTCATTTTCACCTCTAATTTTTGCAGCTAAAATAACAATTGCTTCTTTTTTTCTATCTTTATTTTCAGACTGACAAACCCACTCACTTCCCTCTATTGAACATTGCCAACCAGGAGGAAGCTCAAATTGAGTATATTGATTTGCAAAAGTTTTTGCGGAAACATTTACGCAAAGCAAAACAGATAACAGAGCTAAAGATTTCAATAAGTTAAAATTAGACATTAAAATTTCCTTGTCATAAAAAAAATAAACATTTATACCTCATTTTAATCTAATTCTATTAACTTACAAACAGTTATAAAATTTGCCCTTTTGGAGTAGTACTTTGCTAATAAATAAAACAAATAAAATCATAATCTTAGGTCCTTGCGCACTAGAGAGCTATGATCAAATTGAGTCTATTGCCATTATGGCCAAAAACATTGGCATATCTTATTTAAGAACTCAGGCTTTCAAACCTAGAACGTCTCCAAATAGCTTTCAAGGTATGGGTCTTGAAGGAGTTAAAGTTCTTGAAAAGTTAAGATCTAAATATCCAGATCTTAAATTTGTTTGTGAGGTTTGTTCTGCTGAACAGTTTGAGATGATAAAGCATATTGCAAATATAATTCAAATTGGTGCAAGAAATATGCAAAATTTTGAATTACTAAAATATATATCCTCAAATTTTGATTCTAAAAAACATGAGTACGTTTTATTAAAAAGAGGTTTTGCTAATACTTATAAAGAATGGATCGAAGCTTCTAAATACTTAAGACAAGACTCTATTACTAAAGATCAAATTCTATTATGTGAAAGAGGTTCTAGATCATTCACTTCAGAAACTGGTGTAAATTTAGACTTTGTAAATGCTTTAAAAGCAAAATTAGAAGGTTACAAGGTAATAATAGATCCAAGTCATGGCACTAAAAAATCTGAATATGTATTACCTCTTACTAAAGCATCGTTGGCGATGGACTTTAGTGGTGTAATAGTAGAAGTTCATCCAACTCCTAAAGAGTCAGTGAGTGATAAAGACCAAGCTATTTCAATTGAAGATTGTACTAATTTTTTTAACGAATTAAACCAGCTCTAATAACCGTGCCATCTTTAATTTTTCTTTTTGAATACCTTTTCATAACTTTAACTATGGCCTTATCATAACTTGATTTTATAACGACTCCCGCAGCGATTAGCTCATCTCCATCAACAAAGTCAAAGTGATAAAAATCAACACGATCTCCTTTTTTAAGTCCAGCGCTAACTCCTTGGTCTACGATAACTGCTTTTCTAGATTTTGTAATTTTAGTAACAATTCCTTCAATCTCATATTGTTTAAAAGAATTATTTTTATTTTGAAAATTATTTGAGTTTGAAACTCTTTTTATTAAAGACAACTCTCCTCTCATTCCTAAGTCAGTTGATTTTCCAGAAACTCTTTGAGCAAAACGACTTTCAAGTCTCCACGTTGAACTTAGTCTTAAGTTTACACCAGCATAAGGCTCAGCATATGTCCTATTTATACTGTTGTAAAGATTAGTAGATCCACTTGATAATTGCTCTTTATCACTTGGATTATTTCCAAATTGATCTTCACCTAAGGAAGCTAAGTATTCTAATCCAAAAATAAAGCTTATTGGTCTCCAAGCGATAGAAACTCTAGTATCCAGTTTAACCTCACTCGAGAGTCGATTAGAAGGATTTCTAAAATCGATATCAAATTCATAATAATTATTATCTTTAGAAATATATGACAGTCCAAGGCCAAATAATAGCCCAACTCCACCATCACCTAGAGCAATGCTTTCAGTACTAGGCAAGACATCAAAGTAATCATTAGAATATAGAGACTGCCTATAAATTGCTTTAAGCATATATTGATAGCCTTCAGTTCTACCTGACCCATAATTTATTCCAATAAAGAATGACTCTGTCCCAGATACAGAAAATGACTCTGAAACAGAGTTTATTAATTCTGATGATTGATTCAATCTAAACCTTACACTTGTAAAGACTTCAAGATTTGAAGTTGGAGCATATTTAAATCCCAAAGTAGAATTTACTGTTTGGTATGACTCTCCTTCTTCTAGAGCTTCTACCTTTCCATCACTAAAAACAAGTGATGAGGTTTTAAAATAACTATTTATAAAGCTAATTTCATATCCATCCTCGCTCAAAGACTGAGTTCTAGATATATATGAATCATGAGCATGAGAAACTAGAGAGCTGAAAACTACTAAAATTATTATTTTTACCATTCACTTATTATAGAGCGAGAGTTTGTATTTGCAATAACTCGTCAAATTTGTCTTGGAATTTTAAAATTTGATCTCTTTCTTGCCAATTACCATAAGATTTTTTCATAAGAACAATGGAGTCGACCTTCATTCCTGAATTTGTAAAAGATTGCTCTTTAAGATCTTCTAAAGCTAAATAAAGAGCTGAGGAGGACTTAAAAGAAGCAAGTTGCATAAGTTGTTTTTTATTTTTTTTATAATTTATATTATTTGGAATAAAGCCTTCACAAATTGCTTGAACTAAATCAATACAGTACCCCATATTATCTACATTCATTGGATTTAAAAAAAGTAAATGATTCTTTGAATACTTGACAATATCTATTCCTGAAAAATTTAGTTTTATAGCTCCTTCATGGCCATAAAAGAACGTTTGAGTCTCTTCTTTTAAAGTTTCAATAAGGTTTAGTTCATCTTTAGGTTCCATTAAAAATGGAGCAAGCATAGACATATGTGGAAATGAGTCTGATTTATATTTTGGATCAAATCGTTTTTTAAAACCATCTATAGTTCGATATAAAGCTGAGTCATTTTTGAATTTCAAAGCAACGAAGTATTTAGTCAACATAATTGGCCTCACTTTCCCACTTATATAGTTTAATGGGAAAGTAGGAAGCCTTGCAAGACAAATAAAAAAAAACTTATAAGTTATCTATATTACTGGAGTATACTTGGCAGATTTGCCTAGTTCTTCTTCGATTCTTAGTAATTGATTGTACTTTTCGATCCTATCAGATCTACTCGCTGATCCGGTCTTAATGTGCCCAGCAGCAGTGGCAACAGCTAAATCAGCTATAAAATCATCGGCCGTTTCACCTGACCTGTGAGATATTACAACTTTATAATTACTTTCATAAGCTAAATTTATAGTATCAAAGGTTTCAGAGATCGTTCCAATTTGATTTATTTTAACTAAAATTGCATTTGCCTCACCACTCTCAATTCCCTTTGAGAATATCTTTTCATTAGTAACAAAAAGATCATCACCAACCAATACTGTTTTATCACCTAGAGCTTTTGTTTTCTCAGTCCATCCTGCATGATCACTCTCATCTAATCCATCTTCAATAGAGTAGATTGGAAGATTTTTTACAAGGTCTGAATAATAAGAAATCATGTCTTGTGAAGAGAATTCTTTACCTTCCATTTTGTAGATATTTTTTTCTTTATTATAAAACTCAGAGGCTGCGCAATCTAAACTAATTGAGATATCTTCTCCAAACTTGTAACCAGCCTTATTTATTGCCTCTTCGATACAAGTAAAGGCTTCGGCTTGAGATTGAAGATTTGGTGCAAATCCGCCCTCATCTCCAACATTAGTGCTATAACCTTTAGATTCTAATACTTTTTTTAGATTATGAAAGACTTCAACTCCAGCTCTTAAGTTTTCAGAAAATGATTTATCTTTAAGGTGTGGAACAATCATAAACTCTTGAATATCTAAATTATTTGAAGCGTGTTCTCCACCATTAATTATATTCATTAAAGGCGATGGTAATAGATAGTCTCCAATTCTATTTGGACAATTTAGATGTTCTCTTAAATATTTATACAAAGGTAGACCTAGTTCACTTGCTCCTGCTCTACATGCGGCCATAGAAACTGCAAGCATTGCATTTGCACCTAAGTTGTTCTTAAAGTCTGTTCCATCGATTTCAAGCATTACATTGTCGATAGATCTGATGTCTAAAGAATCCATACCAATAATTTTTGGAGCGATTTTTTCATTAATGTTTGCAATTGCCTTATAGACAGACTTTCCCATAAAAATTGTTTTATCGCCGTCTCTGAGCTCTAATGCTTCTCTTGATCCTGTAGATGCTCCAGAAGGCACAGATGCTCTTCCAATATGACTAGACTCAGTATGTAAATCAACCTCAACAGTGGGGTTTCCTCTTGAATCTAGTATTTGACGAGCTATAATTTTAGTAATCTTAGACATATTAATCTCCTAACGTTAATCTGAATTATTTTAACTCAAACAATTCAAAAGTAAATCGAAGAAAATATATTACTCAAGTTTCTAACAACAATATTATTATAATTTACCAATAAATGTGAGAAAGTATTATTTATGCAGACTAATGAGATAGAGAAAGATATAAAAGAAGAATTACATAAATCAGAAATTTTTGTTTCCTGGGCCCAACTCTTTTTTTCTCTGTTTATTTTACTTTTTTGGTTAGTATCAATTTTCAACAGAAAATATTCTCCAACTTTTGAAATACTTCCGTACTTTTTAGGAGTCTATGGTTTTGTATCTTTAATAAAATTAATTTTTTCCTACAAAAGACAAATTAATAAAACTGTTCTTTTTCTATCTATTTTCTTTGATGTTTTAATTGTTACAGGTTTAATGTGGACTTTCCATATCCAATACTCTCAACCACCAAGTTTATACTTAAAGTCACCAACATTTATATATTATTTCTTTTTTATAGTTCTTAGAAATTTAAGATATGAAGTTAGCTATGTATTAACAACAGGAATACTATCTATCCTTTCTTGGCTTTACCTCGTTTCTTATGCTTTGATTCATAAAGAAACAAATATAACAAGAAGTTTTATAGAGTATACAAAAAGTCATGATATTCTTATTGGAGCAGAGATTGAAAAACTTCTAGGACTTATTGTCGTGACTGTAATATCAGCAATATCAGTTCATAGAAAAAAGAAATTACTTATAACATCTAAGATTGATTCTTTTAGTAAAAAAAATATGTCAAAATTTTTCAGTAAAGAAGTTGTTCAAAATTTATCTTCAAGCTCTAGTCATTTAGAGGTAGGTACAGGAGTAACAAGAAATGCCGGTATCTTAATGATAGATTTAAGAAACTTCACTAAGATTACTTCGACATGGTCACCGAAAAAGACTCTATGTGTAATCTCAGATTATCAAGAAATAGTTGTTCCTATTATTTTAAAGAATAATGGAGCGATAGATAAATATATGGGAGATGGTATCTTTGCTCACTTTGGAGCAGCTAATGAATCTAAAACATATGCAAAGGATATGTTAACAGCAATGCAAGAAATTAAAATAGCTGCTCAGAACTGGAACGAAGATAGAAGTTTAAAAGGTTTTACACTAATAGATATTGGTCAAGCGTCTTGCGTTGGTTCAGTAATATTTGGAACCACAGGCTCCTCGACAAGGCTTGAATATACGACAATAGGAAATGCTGTTAACTATGCTGCCAAACTAGAAAAATATACAAAAGACATAAATCAAAAAGCAATTACGACAAAAGAAACTTACGACTTATCTTTGAAACAGGGCCTACAAAATTTTGATCTAAATGTTCAATTATCTCAAAAAGTACCAGGTATAAACGAAGAGATGGACATAGTTATAATTTAAAAAATATTTTTTTTAAAAAATTATGCCTTTAATAATTCTTATAAAATCAATAATTAATTTGAAGGTACGTTTTTTATTTTTTGCAACTCTTTTGCTGCTAACTCTAGCTCTAATCTTTCAAGATCAGATAATTCATAAGAGTTTTCTTTTATTTTTTTTCTTTTGTTTTTTGAAAAAATTCTTTGAACATCAGTTAATGAGAATATTGCTGCTCCAGTTACACCGCCTGCACTTGTAGCAAGAGCATCTAGTAATTCAACATTTCCACTCCCATCACTATCTTTAACTTCCTTAGCTATCCCAGATAGTATTGCCAGACCAGATCCTGCTAAGAACGCAATAAGCCTTCTTCTTTTCATTTTCTTTGGAAGAATTAATTGAGCTAAACCTGTTCCAAATGAACCAATATTATAACCTGTCGTAAAATGAAGAAGCTTATCACTTCTAGGTGTATGATTACGATCTAAATAAATCTTAGCTGTCACTGTATTTAAAGTAAGAATACTACTAAACGCTGCTATGTCTCCAAAATTTAAATTCGGAATCACAGGTTCACCAGTTTCTGCACAATAATACTTTTCAGTTAAACCAAACCCACCTCGCTTTTTTAAAGAGATTATAGTAAGTGGTTCTCCATTAAGGTTCACAGTTTTAGCGTTAAAGTCTTTAAAGTTCTTTTTTATAAAAAGTTCTATATCAATATTAGTATTAACCTTCTCCTCATCTGTTTCTAATTTTAATGTAGATAAGTCGACTTTAGGAAGTTTTAAACTAGTTTTTTTTTCAAGCACTTGTGTTTTTTGGGCCAAAAGACTACATGAAAAAAGTATTAATACACTGTAAATAAATCTTAACATAAGTTGTTCTGCTCTCTTAATTTTAAATTTATGCAACTTTCTTCTTCTCTTCTAATAACTGCGGTATGGCCCAGTCCGGTGCTTGAAACTTAGATTTAGGAAATGGTAGTTTATTGGCCACAATTTCTGAGAACCAAGTTGGTATATACCCGCAAGGAACCATCTCACCTATATACTTTCCAGAATCTTGATCTTTTCCAGTCTGAATCCATCTAAAAATATCTCTAACAATATATTGCCCTTGAGCATTTACGCCAAGTACTTCTGAGATGTGAGAAGTTCTTCTTCCTCCATCGTGATATCTATTACATTGAACAATCAGTTGAATTGAAGAACCTACCATTTTTCTAATCGCATCTGCAGGAATTCGAGATTCACCCATCATACAAAGAGTTTCAATTCTAGTACATGCATCTAATGGAGTATTGGCATGAACTGTTCCCATACTTCCCTCGTGACCTGTACCCATTGCATTTAATAGGTCTAAGGCCTCTTCCCCTCTAACCTCTCCAACAATAATTCGATCAGGTCTAAGTCTTAAAGATGATTCAACAAGGTCTCTAATGGAAACTTCAGTAATTCCTCTTTCAGGGTTACCTTTTCTTGTTTCAAACTGAACGACGTGCTCTGCATGTATTTGAAGTTCGGCTGAATCCTCTATAATTATAAGCCTTTGAGTCTTAGGCATTCTTGTTCCCAAAATATTTAGCATTGTTGTCTTACCAGACCCCGTACCACCAGAAACTAAAGTATTTTTTCCTAAGTACATGCAACAGTCTAAAAATCTTGCAGCATCAGCACTAACCGAACCAAAGTTAATTAAATCTTTAAGCCCTAATTTTTCTTCTGAAAACTTTCTTATGGCAACAGTTGTTCCATTTTTTGCCATTGGAGGAATAACAACTGCAATTCTTGATCCATCTGGAAGTCTTGCATCTAGTCTTGGATTGTCGGCATCGATCACTCTCCCAACGGACTGAGCAATTGCTCTCATGCTGGCCATAAGACCTTCCTCATCAGAAAATTGATTAGGTGCTTTAAAAACAAGACCACTTTTTTCTATAAATATTTCGTGAGGACCATTTATCATTATTTCAGAGACACTAGAGTCATCCAATAGATCTCCTATTGGCGCAAGTAATGATTTAATGGCATCTTGAAATACTGAACTCATAGTTATTACTCGCTATAATCTTTAGGCGTCCAGACTGTAGGTCTATCTACTCTAGAGCTTGCAATTGCTCTTTGCTGCTTATTAGGAAGCACGGATACTTTTGCTTTGTAATTATCTGATGGACAGTAAACTTTAAAGCTTCCACTGTCATTTAAAGTTACTTTACCTTCTGAAACGATACCTTTTTTAGCTGCAATAAAAAGATCATAACCTTCAATCATGAGGCAACTCTTTTTAGATGTTGAGGTTACATAAACCTCTAATACTTCTCCAGCAAAAGCACTAATTGATTCTGGATATATTCCATAATCATCTATTATAAAAGAAACTTTTCTTACTCCTGCAGTTTTTGCAAATAAAGTGAAAGAAAATATAAATGTAATCATTAAAGCTTTCATATCAAAAGGTTTATCGGTACTTCGACACAAAATGTTTAATTGAAAATAAAAAAGAAAAGAGTTTACTTGACAAGAACTCTCAAAAAAAAAGTGAAACTTACATCTTCTTACCAAAGATAAAATATTTAGACATTCCACATCAAAATAGAAATAATATTCTTCACGACATTGTTAATAATCACGGAGGATTAGATATATGAGAAATTTTATTATGTTACTTAGCTTAACCAGTTTATTCATGATGAATAGCTTTGCATGTAACGAAGAAGGAACTGAGGGTTTCTTACCAGAAAACGACCTTTACATTGCAGCTGATGCTGAATCAATTACAAATTCAAACATTGATGAGAAAACATTTAACGAAGTCATCGATAAGGTTGAAGCTATTTATTCACCTATTATTGAGCAAATGGGAGCAAATTTAAAAGTTATACGTAAATGGGATGACGGAACTGTAAATGCATATGCACAGCAATCAGGAAAAACATGGAAAGTATCTATGTTTGGTGGTCTTGCGAGACATGAAGCAATCACAGCAGATGGCTTCGCTTTAGTTGTTTGTCATGAAATTGGACATCACATTGGTGGAGCACCAAAGAAAAAAAGTGTTTGGTCAACATCATGGGCAACTAATGAGGGACAAGCCGACTACTTTGCAACTTTAAAATGCCTAAGAAAAGTCTTTGCCAAAGAAGAGAAAAAAGATATGTTCTCCGATCCTAAAATACCATCAAGAGTAAGAATTGACTGTTACCTAGGATTTAATAATGATGATGAGAGAAACGTCTGTGCCAGAGGTGCAATGGCTGGATTGAGTACAGCTTTATTATTCCAAGATTTAAGAGGAAATCAAACTGATGTGAAGTTTTCTACACCAAATCCAAAAGTTGTTAATAGCACAGATCATAATCACCCAGAAACTCAATGTAGACTTGACACATACTTTAATGGAGCAATATGTTCACTGAGTGATACTATAGATGTTTCAAAAGATGATGAGACAAAAGGTACATGTAATAGAAAGTTTGGTGATCAAAAAGGTGTTAGACCATTATGCTGGTTCAAGCCAAGTGAGAGTTAAAAACTAACTATAACAAATATAAAAAAAGCAATACATAAAAGTATTGCTTTTTTTTACTTATTTTTTGAAATAACAACCATACTTTTTATCTACAGACACAACAGAAGTAGAACGATAAAGAGGGTTTGAAAAAGATACAAGTCCATTACCTATAAAATATTTAAATAAAGGGTACCCCTTTAAAACTTGATTTAAACAATAATCTTCATTATTTTTTAATATAAAATAACAAGAACAAAACTCTTTACTTCGTGATGAGGCCAAGAGCTCAGGAATTTCCAACACGTTAGTCTTAGTAAAAAAAGTATACTTTAAGAATAAAATTACAGCGACAAGACAAATAAATAAGACACTCTTCCTCATCTAAATTCCTTTATAATTAAATCCATATAAGAATTTAAATCAATTTTTTTGGTATCCTTGGCCAACCTTACGGCAATAAGTTTCATACTTGGAATAACGAATACACTTTGTCCCTCATACCCAAGCATTGCAAAAGCATCCAATGGAACATTTTTTAAAGGTATGCGATTTTCACACTTTTGATTAAGCCAAAACTGAGCTCCATAGCTCATATGAGAAGAACATTTCAATTTTGAGTATGGATTTATACTTGTAGCAAACTTCATATAAGCCTTGGGAACAACTTGATGTTTGCCAAACTTTCCTTTATTTAAAAGTAGTTTTGCAATTTTTACTAAATCATCTGAGGATAAATATATATAAGATGATCCCATGAATACATCTTTAGCATCCTTTTCAAATACTGCATCAATACCTAAAGGAGTGAAAAAATAATCCCAAGGATAAGTTAATTTGTTTGGAACACGCGATGCTAATGCGGCCATAAAAAGATTCGTATCACCACTTGAGTAATTAAATTCCTGTTTAGGATATGTATTTAAAGACAGTATATAGTCTGCTACTGACTTCTTTCTCTCAATATAAAGCATTCTAACAACATCAGAATTGAAAGGAGATTTATCGTAAACTTCTTTCCAGTTGATACCACTGGCCATATATAAAAGATCAATAAGTTTATAGTTATGCTTTGTCTTAAAAAAATCAGAAATCAACTCTTCTTTATTAATATGCTTTTTAGACTCAGCAATTCCAAATAATAAAGATGATATAGATTTGGACATAGACCAAACAAGATGTTTGGTGTTTTTATTACCTTCAAAGTATTTTTCAAAGACCACTTTGTCATCTTGAATTATAATTAATGATTTATTAGAAAGGCCTTTTTTTGAGGTATATTCTAGTAAAGGTTTTTCATTAAAGGCAAATACAAATAAAGGTAATATTAAGATAATATATTTCATAAAAAAAAAGCCAGATTCTTAAACCTGGCTTCCTCATAGTTAATTTATTTAGGTCTTACTTCTTTTTAGCTTCTTTTTTCTTCATCTCTTCTTTTTTAATTTTAAATAACTCAACTTCAAATACTAAAGTTGCTCCACCAGGAATTTTTGGAGGTGCACCAGCTTCACCATAAGCTAACTCAGGTGGGATTACTAATTTTATTTTACCACCTTCTCCGATTAACTGAACACCTTCAGTCCAACCTTTAATAACTCTATTAAGTGGGAAAGATATCGTCTTACCTCTATCAACAGAAGAATCAAAAACTTCTCCACTTGTTAAAGTTCCATGGTAGTGAACTTCAACAGTTTCAGTAGCTGTTGGTTTCTTATTAGAACCAGCTTTCATAATTTGGTAAACTAAACCACTTTTTGTTTTTTTAGCATCTTTATTTTTCTTTAAGAAATCTTCAATGAATTTTTTACCACCAGCTTGTTGTTTAGCAGCAATCTTTTCCATTCTTTTCTTAAACATTTCTTGAATTTTAGGTTGGTAACTTTGTAATTCAATTTCAGCTTTTTTACTTTTTGCAGAAGATTCTAGTCCTTTGTAAAGAGCAGCTAACTCACCATCTTTAAGTTCAAGTCTTGCTAAGTTAGATCCAAGCATGAATCCCATAGCATAAAAAGTTTTGTCTTCTTCTGTTTTAAGTTTAACGTTAGATGCTTTATTACCTGAACCTGAGTTACAAGCAGATAAGGCAAAAATACTAAGAGCAACAAGTGCGATTTTTTTCATTAATATAATCCTTTATTAGTTAATTATTGATATGAAAAATTGTAAACATATCGATACTAAATGCCAAGCAATTCTAACTACTTTCTTTATCAGACCTTAACAGTATAGTAATTAAGGCCAAAGATCCAAAGATTGTACTTAACATTCCAACTGGTAACTCTGCTCCATTTATTGGCCATTCATAGCAAATTAAGTCTAAAGAAAGTAGCGTAACTCCAGAGATGTAAGGTCCCAATATTAGCTCGTTTCTTACAGAATACTTAAAAAAGCTAAATGATCTCAGTATATGAGGCATAACAAGTCCTACAAACGAAAAAACTCCAAAGAAGATCACTGTAAATGAAGTTAACATTAAAGATAAAAATAGTGATTTTAGAACTAATCGATCAGCTTGAATTTTGAAATTAGCACAGAATAAGTCTCCAAAATTTAAAAGCTCCAAATTCGAAGTATATTTTTTTACAAAAATATTAGAAAAAAGAAACAAGAAACTGAATATATATATATGCTCTAAAGAAACATATCTAAAATTTCCAAACCAAATAGAATTAGGAAAAGATACACCTTTTGAAATAAGGATAAAATTAACAACGCTAAATATTGCTCCAACAAAGAGGTTAAATCCAAGGCCTAATAATATTAAGTTTTTTACTTTCGTTAGCTTTTGGCCATTAATAAATAAAACTATCCCTAAAATAAGAAGAGTAAGCGTTAGAAGTGATAAATACTCTAGCTCAAAATCGATATCAAAAAACTTCTTAAAAAAGAAAGATATTAGGATGGAAAGCACACCAATTCCAGTAAAGCCTAGTGTAGAAGGACTACTCAGATTATTATTTGTGGATAGTTGTGAAAGACTACCACTTAAACATAAAGAGTAACCACAAAAGAAAGCAATTAATGAGCGTTCAATTATTTCAAACATTTTTTAACTCGATTCGGTTTTGATTTTTTTTCATTTCACAAAACTTAAGTTCAAGGTGGGAAAGATAATCATAATTGTGCTCAACAATTAATATAATTTTATCATTTAAGTTCTTTGCAACCAGTTCAGAGAAATTTTTGACATTTTTTTCATCTAGATATTGAGAAGGTTCATCAAAGATTAAAACTTTATCTTTTCTGGCAAAATTGATCACAATCTTTAATGATTGATTCTCGCCTCCAGACAAGTGGTTAATCTCTTTATCAAGACAAGACCTAAGGTTAAATTGTTCAAGAAGATCATCGATTATTTCATTATTAATAAGAGAATTCTTCTTTAAGGTTTGGAGTAGGCCATTGACTTTAATAGAATTTATACTTACGAGTCTTTCTTGAAAGCAAAATGATCCTTTAAAACCTTCCTTTAAAATACCTTTCAAAAAACTAGATTTCCCTATCCCATTTTCACCTAGAATCAAATTTATTTTATTTGAAAAGAGTTTAATATCAACAGAAACTGGGTAACCATTTATCTTGATAAAATTATTTTTTTTTATTTGCAAGATAACCTTCTTAATCCTTCAGATTTAAACTAGTTTTAAGAACCCAAAGTGGACCTATTAATAAGAAGAATATATCTTTTAAGAAGCTAGGTTTCTTACCTTCAATTTTATGCCCCCAAAATTGAGCTGCCCAACTAATTACAAAAATTATCACTGAAGAGAAAAGTAAAATATCGTTATTGAAAAGATATAAATTTCCAAAGTACATAAGAATAAAAACAGGAATAATTAAAAGTGCGTATTTAATACTTAGTCTTAAATAATATAAAAAGACTAAAGACATTGAAATTAAAGCCCAATTCAAATCACCTAAGAAGCTAGGAGTTGGAATAAGTAATATTAAACCAATGACGCTAAATAAAATAGTTGGAACACAAAACTTATGAACTATTTTGTTGGTTCTATTTTGATGACTTTCTGAATATTCATCAAGCATACTATTTATTTTTTTCATTCATCCTCTCCATTTGATCTAGAAAATACTCTAAAAGTAGAGCTTGTGTATATCCAGGAATAAGAGCTCCTTTTTGACCAATATTATATCTGTCGGTTCCAACTTCAACGAAAGATTTAGTCTCTGTATTGATTAGACCTATAAGAGTTTTATTAGTTAATTTTTTTAATATTTTAGCAGACCAACTTACATAAGGAAAATCACTTGGATATGTTTTAAATGTACTATTTTTAAGTAAATCAAGAACAACACCGTCTCTGGCAATTATAAGATTCGGTTGTTTTCTTTTAGTTACTTCTCCTAAAAAAAATAAGTAGCTTTTAGTAAATTTTGTACTCAAAAGTTTTTTCTGAATAACATGAAGACGTTTTTTTATTATTTGAATTTCATTATGACAATTATTAAGATACTTACTAAGTAATTCGATAAGCTTTTCTGTGGCCTTTATTGACGAGAGGCCATATGTATCAACTTCTTCTTTGTTTACTTTTAAACCAGAGAGTTCTTTTCCAAGCTCTTGGGATTTGTCGTAGAACAAGACACTATTATTAGTAAGTTTTAGATTTTTTAATCTTAAAAATATACCACCATCGACCTTTTTTACTTTTTCTTTAAATGGATGAAAAGATCCAATAAAACTAGCTTGATTAATTACATTTAGTTCTTTCATCAAAACAGATATTGGTGCAGAGAGAGCAACATAATTAAAACTTGAATCAAGCTTGCATGCGAATGTATTGCCAGTCATAAATACTGACAATATAAGAAAATTAAAAACCAGCTTCATCTAGTGCTTTATTAGCCAATTGATCACATAATTCATTTTGAGGATGACCACTATGCCCTTTCACCCATTCAAAGTTTAAAAGTGAAAACTTATCTTTATAACGATCAAGTATTTGCCACATTTCAACATTTTCAGGAGTTTTCTTATCGGCTTTTTTCCAGCCTCTAGCTTTCCATCCGGCCATCCATGACTCCATACCATTAATGGCATATTTTGAGTCAGTTACAACTAAAACTCTTTTAGCATCTTCTTTTATGGCATATTCAAGCCCTTTAATAATACCTAAAAGTTCCATTTTATTATTTGTTGTAACTTTAAAGCTATCACTTTCAGTATATGTACTCTCATTTAGGTTTTCTATATATAAACCATAAGAGCCTGGACCAGGGTTTCCTCTACAAGCACCGTCACTATAGACAACCATGTCATATTTAGAGTCGATAAGATCTTTGTGCCTAGATATTTCATTGGAGGAAGTTACTTTTGATAGAGTTTCTTCAACGAGATTACTTACTTTACGCTTAAGATCGTTAAGTAAAGACCTCTCTTCAACAGATAAATTTAGATTAACTTCTAATAGTTTTATTGCATTTAATAGTTTTTTCTTCACATAGCACCTGCATTGCAGCATTTTATTAATATTTTCTTTTCATTTTACTTTAGGTTTTATAATCTGTTGATGAATTTCTTTAAAAATATAAGGATTAAAGTTGGAAATTAACTACTCCATTAAAGTTTATAAGCAATATTTTAATTTTGCTGCCAGTCACTTCTTAATATTTGAAGATGGTTCACGTGAACCTCTACATGGGCATAACTATCGCGTTCTCGTAAAAGGAGAGGCCAGCACTTTAAAAGCTGATATGGTTTTCGACTTTTTGGATATAAAACCAATAGTTAGAGAAGTTTGCGATAGCCTTGATCATAAACTTTTATTACCTAAAGAAAATCATCAAATTGAACTTTATGAAGATAATGAGAATATTAAGTTAAAAACGAAAGATGCAAACTTTAGTTTTCCCAAGACTGATGTTCTATTATTACCGATTTCAAATACAAGTGCAGAAAGGCTTGCAGTGTATATAAACGAACAAGTTAGAAAACTTACATTTGAAAGATTTAATTTTAAATTTGCTTTATTTGAAATAGAAGTTGAAGAAACTCCTGGTCAATCTGCTGTTTATGTTCACAAGGAGCAACTATGATTTTTTCACCACTTACCTCTGGAAGATCTGTAGAAGGTATGGAAATAGAAGCTTTTAAAACTGATATTCAGTCAAATAAATATATATACTTACTCGCGGGAACACATGGTGATGAAGTTGAAGGTGTTTGTGTTTTAAAAAATCTTTTTGAGTGGCTCAAAACAGACCACACTATTAAAGAGTTACCCATTGTTGTAGTTCCTATATTAAATGTAGATGGTTACAGATCAGGAACAAGAACTAATGCTCACGGTGTAGATCTAAATAGAAACTACCCTACCGAAGATTGGTCACCTGAAGCTAAGAAAGAAAGATATAATCCTGGACCAGAAGCATTGTCTGAACCTGAAAATATATTTCTTCTAAAACTTTTTAAAAAATTTCCTCCAGGATTCACGATCTCGTTTCATACATGGAAAGAAATTATTAATTATAACGGAGATGCCAAAGAGATTTCTCATTTTTTAGCATCTTTTAATAAGTACGAAGTTGCTGACGATATTGGTTATCCAACCCCTGGATCCCTTGGAACATTTTTACCTGAAAAGTATAATAGTCCACTGATTACTTTTGAGTGTCCTGAAATAAGCGAGGAGATCACTTTAAATAAAATTTGGACAGACAATGAAAAAGGACTAAAGAACCTTCTAATATCAAATGAATTAGATAAGTATTTATCCTAATGATTAAAAATTCCTTACACTATTTAAGAGTTATCTTTGTTGTTATAACAGTAATAGCTTTATATTTTATTACATTATTTCCCTTGAGTATTTTAGTCCTACCTTTTGATCCAGGTAAAAGACTCAAATGGACCTCTCCTTGTTGGAAACTATTGGCAATATATCTCTTTTGGGCCATAGATAGTGAGATTTATAATGAAGATAAAAGACCAGAGGAATTAAAGTCAAAGAATAATCCAAGTGGTCTTTATATATCTAATCATCAAAGCTTGATGGACATCCCACTAATTCTTACAAGTTTCCAATCTGCACCAATAATGAAGAAGTCACTTCTTTATATTCCATTTTTTGGAATCAGTGCTTATTCAGCTGGAGCAATACCTGTTGATAGAAAAAGTTTATTATCTAGAAAAGAAACTCTCAATAAAGCGATATTTAGACTCCACAACTATTCCAACGGCCTACAATATTACCCTGAGGGCTCTAGAAATAAGGAAGCGAACTCACCCAAACCAGTAAATAGGATTAAGACCCCTCTAATGGCCCATGCATATGATAATAATATTCCGGTTTACTCAATTAGTATTTACAATAATAATGATTTATTTCACAAACGTAAATTTTTGAATTTTGGTAAAGTTATTGGGTTATATATATCAGAAGCCTCACTGCCAAAAGACTTCCCATCAAAAGAAAGCTTCATTAAACATTGTTGGAACAAGGTCGAAAAAAATTATAGTTACTTAGAAGATAAATTAAATTCAGAGACAATTTGATTATCAACAACCTTAGCAAGTCCAAGTAATTCACCTTCAAAATTTTCAATCCAATAATGAGTTAGAAAACTATTTTTTTTAACCTTGAATGCTCTATCAAAGTTGAGTTTCACTCCATTAGAATAAAGCTTAGCTTCTTTATTTTGAAAAGTTATTATTGAAAATTCTAATACATCTCTAACATCTAATCCAAACTCTGAAATATCCCATTGTTCATCTTTAACAGGCCACTTCCGTTCAGGGATTGTATTTGATATATTACACCCTCCAACTCTGTTTCTTTCAAGATTACTTAATGTTCCTAAAGTTCCAAGATGATTAGCACAATCTTTAAAAAGAGTTCTTATATAAGTTCCAGAGCTTACTTTAAATTCAATTACTAATTTGGGAAAGTCATAAGATAAGACATCTATTTCATACACCTGTCTTTCTTTTTTATCTTTTTGAATTTTAACTCCCTCTTTCCTAGCCCACTTATGAAGGGCCATTCCTTCATGTTTAGCAGCAGAGTAAATATGAGGCGCTTGCATATATTTTCCAAGAAATTGTTCTCTTAGAGTTTTCTCAATAAATTCAACATCAAACTTAGAAATTACATTTTTAAGGTAGTCACTTTCATCTTTTTGAGAATGGCCTTCAGTCAAGTCTCCAGTCTCAGAATCTAAGCCTAAAATACCTGTAGCGATATAGGACTTAGGAAGATAGTCGTGAATAAAATTGTTAAGCTTAGCGGCACCATTGACACCAATCATTAAAACACCACAAGCAAATGGATCTAAAGTTCCGAAGTGACCAATTTTTCCATAACCTCGAGGAAGATTTCTTTTAAAATGTCTGACGACATCGAAAGATGATTTTCCTTCAGGTTTATAGCAATTAAAAATAAGGGGTTTAGTATAGTTACTTATTTCGCTCTTCATTTAAAAGTTGAGTTATTTTCATTTCATCTTCAAATTGAGAGTCGTATAAAAATGTAAGAACTGGAGTGTGTCTAAATTTAACATTTTTGGCCAAAAGAGTTCTAAGTCTACCATCAATACCATCGAAGGCTTTTTTAATATCCCCTCTATTATTAGAGTCGTAAGTATCCCAATAAACCTTAGCTACACTAAAATCAGGATTTAATTCAACTTTAGTTATACTTGCTAAAGTAAGACGTGGGTCGGCAACCTCACGTCTTAATATCAAGTTTAACTCATTTCTAATTCTTTCTTGATAAGTATCCTTAGAGCTAGGTGCTCCCGACTTCTTTTGTCTAGACATTAGTAACCTTCAGAACTCTCTAGTTTTCTAGCTTTTTCTTCAAGAATATAAGCTTCAATTATATCGCTTCCTTTAACATCATTAAAGTTTTCAAGTGCCATACCACACTCATATCCATTACCAACTTCTTTGACTTCATCCTTAAATCTTTTAAGAGTTTGAAGTTTTCCGTCGTGAAGAATTTTACCTTCTCTAAGAACTCTAATGTTACATCCTCTTTCAATTTTTCCATCAATAACAGCACAACCAGCAATTGTACCAACTTTAGGAACATTGAATGTCTCTCTAACCTCAGCTCTACCGATGTATTTCTCAATCTTCTCAGTTTCAAGCATACCTTCAAGAGCTAGTGTAATATCATTTATAAGTTCATAGATAACAGAGTATGTTCTAATTTCAATACCCTTTTGTTCAGATAGCTTTCTTGCAGAAGTCACTGGTCTCATATTGAAACCTAAGATAAATCCTTCTGCGTTTGCGGCCATCATAACATCGTTATCTGTTATTGCTCCAACTCCACCAATAAGTATATCAACACCAACTTCATCATTACCTAATGAGCTTAGTGCATCTTTAATTGCTTCATAAGAACCTTGAACGTCTGATCTAATAACAAGGTTAAGTATTTTCTTTTCTGTCGTTGATCCCATATCTCCAAAGAAATCTTCTAAAGATGCAACTTGAGGTGCTTCTTTAATAGCTTCTAATTTCTTTCTCTCTGTTACTCTGTTTTCAACAATCTTTTTAGCTTCTCTTTCATTCTTTACAATATTTAAAGTGTCCCCTGGGCTTGGAACAGAGTCAAAACCTAAAATTTGAACAGGTATAGAAGGACCGGCTTTTTGAACATTCTTTCCAGAATCATCCATTAAACTTCTTGCACGTCCATAACTTTCACCACAAACAATTGCATCACCTTTCTTTAAAGTTCCTTTTTGAACAAGAACTGTTGCCACAGGACCTCTTCCTGTTTCAATACGAGACTCTATAACAATTCCTTCAGCTTTCCCTTTAGGATCTTCTCTTAGTTCCATCATTTCTGCTTGAAGTTTAATTGCTTCTAAAAGCTCATCAATACCTTCATTATTTAAAGCAGAGATTGGAACAAACATAGTATCTCCCCCCCAATCTTCAGAAACTAATTCAAACTCAGTAAGTTCTTGCTTAATTCTTTCAGGGTTTGCACCTTCTTTATCCATCTTATTGATTGCTACAATAATTGGTGAACCAGCTTTTCTAGCATACTTAATTGATTCTTTTGTTTGAGGCATTACACCGTCATCAGAGGCAACAACTAAAATAACAATGTCAGTTACATCTGCTCCCCTTTGTCTCATTGCTCCAAAGGCAGCATGTCCAGGAGTATCTAAGAAAGTTAAAGTAGAGTCTTTAACTTTAACTGAATAAGAACCAATATGCTGAGTAATCCCACCAGCTTCGCCTGTAGTCACTTTAGCTTTTCTAATAGTATCTAATAAAGTTGTTTTACCGTGATCGACATGTCCCATAACTGTAATAATTGGGTTTCTTAAAGGTAAGTGAGATTTATCTTCTTTTACCTCTTCACCTATAAAAGCTGCTTCATCAAATGCTTTATCTTCAACTCTATAATCATAAAGAGCTGCTAGCTTACTAGCTAGTTTAACTCCAATTTTATCTTCTTTAGAAACTAATAACTCAAGGTCTAAGGCTTTGTTTTGAAACTCATCAAACTTAACTGATAGTTTTTGAGCTAACTCAGAAGCAGAAACAATTCCAAATACCTCAACAACTCTTTTAGAGTCCTTAACTTCAGTTATTTCAGTTTTCTTAGTTGCTCCAACGTATACTTTCTTTCTTTTAACAGGAGTATAAACTTGGCGACCAATTACATTTGTCGCTAACTTCATTCCTTCTTCTGCCCTAATTACGCCAACATCTTTTTTAGCACCACCTTTTTTAGATACTATAGCAGCAAGTGATCCCATTCTCTTCTTATTATCAGAGTCTGCAGATGGCTTATTTGCAGAATCATAAGCAGGAGCAGAAGATCTGTATCCACTACTATTTTTTTCAGCGGGAGTATCTTTCTTTTCGGTTTTCTCAGGAGTAAAGACTGGTGTAAATGAGTGCATTTTCTCTTTGAAGACTTCAACCTTAGGAGTTTTATCTACAGCAACTGCAGGCTCTTCTTTTACTTCAACAACTGGCTCTTTTTTTACTGGAGCTTGAGAAACAACTTGAAGACCTCTAGGAGCCTCTTCTTTATACAACTCTTTTGGCTCTTCTGCAGGAGCAACTTTTTTTCGAGTCACTGTTTTCTTTTTAACAATAACCTTCTTAGGAGCTTCCTCTTTTGCCTCTGCTTTGACTTCTTCAATAACTTTTGATGCCTTGGGTGTTGCACCTTTCTTAATTACTTTCTTTTTAGCTGTAGCTTTTTTAGCTACTTTTTTCTTAGTAACTTTTTTCTTAGTCGCTACTTCAGGTTTTGGTGCTAACTCGGCCATAGCCTTAGTAACTGTATCGTCATCTAAAGAAACCATGTGATTCTTTACATCAAATCCCAAGCCTTTTAGTTTTTCAACTAAGTCAATTGCTCCGATACCCATTTCACTGGCCAGTTCATAAACTTTCTTTGCCATTCTTCTACCTCAAACTCTTAATTGAGTTTATTTTAATTTAAATGCTGCTAATTCTTCTCTTAATCTTTTTTCTGCATCTGAGAACTTATCATCGTCTTCCTCACCAGTATTTGTAGAATCTTTAATCATTCCCATTCTCTGACTAGGAACCGCTGAAGCTGAAATAATTTCATCTTCTTCAGGCTCGTTTGCTATATCTTCATTTTCAATCGCTAGTGATGCTTTAGAAATTAAATCTTTTGCTTCACTCTCATCACAACTAATCAGTTTCTGAATGAGAGCTGGCTCACTTGCACTTAAGTCGATGATAGACATTACTCCAGATTGAACTAAAATATGTGCATGAGCGTCGTTAACACCATCAATTTGTAATAAGTTTTCAACTGATTGTTTAACTTGCTCTTGAAGTTTAGATTTAGAGATAATATTAACTTTCCAACCACTTAACATCGCTGCAAGTCTAACATTTTGACCTCTTCTACCGATAGCTAAAGACAATTGATCTTCTTCAACAATTACATCGATAAGTCTTTCATCATGATTTAAACTGATAGAAGAAATATCCGCTGGAGCTAATGCATTTTTAACAAATACATCTACTTCTGGGTGCCATTTTACGATGTCAATTTTCTCACCTTGAAGCTCGTTAACGATATTTTGTACTCTCGAACCTTTCATTCCTACACATGCCCCAACAGGATCAATATCTCTGTCAGATGTATAGACAGCTATTTTAGCTCTGTGTCCAGGCTCTCTAGCTGCTGCTTTAATTTCAATTGTTCCATCTTGAATTTCTGGTACTTCAATTTCGAATAGCTTAACTAAGAACATTGGAGAAGTTCTTGATAGTCTAATTTCAGGACCTCTGTTAGTCATTACAACTTCAGATAAGTACGCTTGTACTCTATCACCAGTGTTAAATTGTTCACCATAAATGATTTCTCTTCTAGATAAAACAGCATCTGCCTTACCAAGGTCAACAATAACATTTCCTCTTTCGTATCTTCTAACGATACCAGTGATTAATTCATCTTCTCTATGTTTAAATTCAGCAAAGAGAATTTCTCTTTCAGCATCTCTAACTTTTTGAAAGATAATTTGCTTCGCTGTTTGAATATCAACTCTTGAAAATTTTGGATCTTCAATTCTAATACCTAATTGGTCTCCCATTTCACAGTCTTCATCAAGCTCTTTTGCAGATTCATGGTCAATATCTGTGATACTGTCTTTAACTTCAGCAACAACTGTTTTATATTGATAAATTTCAATTTCTGAATCTTCTTCATTATATCTAGCTTCGAATTCACCTTGGATTCCGAATTTTTTTCTTGCTGTAACTAAGAAAGCTTGTTCTATAGCTGCAACAACTATTTCTTTTTTTATTCCTCTATCTTTACCTAAGAGTTCAATCATTTTTGAAATTTCTGAAAAGTTCACTTTAAAATCTCCTAAAGTTTATAGCTCTGGCTCAAGATTAGCTTTTTTAATATCTTCAAAACTAATTGTTACCTGGCTATCTTCTATATTTAATACTATTTCTTTATCTTCTTTTACTTCTTCTAATAAACCTATAAGTGGGTTCATACTTAAAATGCTTTTTGGTAAACTATCATCTAGTACTGCTTTTTTACCTAAAGTTACACTTATTCTTTGATCTAAAGCGCTCTCAAAGTGCTTTAAACCATATAATTTCCTGTACATTCCCGGAGAAGATACTTCTAATCTTATATTCTCAGGAATCCAGCTTAGTTCTTCGAAGGGTTCACTAAAGGCCCTATCAACCTTAACACAATCTTCAATAACAGCAGTGTTTGTTTTTGGATCAATAATAAAAACAACAAGAGTTGAGTTTGAAGGGTTATAAGTCATTTCGTAAAGTTCTAAACCTGTAGTCGGTATTACTTCAGTCACTAAGTTATAAAACTTTTCTTCTAAACCTGAACGTTTTTTTACTAATTCCATATATTTTCACAAAAAAAAAGGGTGATTCTCAAAAAAATCCACCCCAATAACCACTCTAAATTAACGTAGGTCTAATTATTATCAACTTTTTAGTTCTTTGGCAAGCTCTGATAGCAAAACATGCATCGCGTAAGCATCACTTCCATTTGAATAAAATGAGCTGATTTTATTGAGTTTTTCAAAGCCTAATTTAGTATAAAAATCTATTGCCCTGACATTACCAGTCTCCACTTCTAGATAAACGGAGTCACAAAAATCTTGCATAGCAGTGATCGACTCCTTCACAAGTTTTTGCCCAATTCCGCTTGACCTTAGGTTAGGATCCACACAAATTTGATACAAATGAGACTGGTTACTGAATTTATTTAAGTTAAAAAAAATATAACCAACTAGCTTATCATTGAGATAAGCGAAAGAGTTAATGCTATTTTTATCGTTTATTTGATCTTCTATTTGGGATTGATTCCAGGATAATAAAAAATGAGTTTTAGAAAAAGTTATCAAGGAGCTGATATTTTCACAACTCCTTGTGTAGCGTACCTGCATAAAATATTAAACAGGTGTATTTATTTCGATATTTCCAATAATTTTTCTAGAAGAAACCTCTTCTTCTCTATGAAATCTTGCATTAACCCTAGGATTAAAAGTGTAACCATCTTTACCTCTGAGAATATACTTTCTGCTTGCACCTTTAGGTTCAATTAGTTTTCTTAATCTAGAGATACTTGTATAGATCAACTTGTCGTGAATTAATGGATTGTACTCTTCTTTCCAAATCATTTGGCTAAGATCGTCTTTATCAAAAGATTTTCCAGGAGTTTTTGCTAGTAAAAATAAGATTTCAAGTAAAACAAATCTGTGTTTAAAATCGATAGTACCAATTGTTTTTTCGTGAATAACTCTATTATGTCTATCTAAATAAAGGTCAACTGAAGAGTCATTAACATCAGCAACTTGATCTTCATAAAGTGATTTTAACTTTTTAAATTCAGGGCTAATTGAGCTCTTACCTAAGTTGAATAAATTTAAAGCCTGCTTAAACTCACCCATTTTTTTATAAGTAACACCTTTACCTAAAAGAATGCTTCCAAATAAATTCCAGCAGTTCTTTTTACCAAGAATGTTTAACCCTTTATCATAGTGCTCTATCGCTAAAGAATATTTAGCTATATCTTTATAAATATGGCCATAAAGAACATGCATGCTACCTTTTAAGTAATCTTTTGAAAGTATGCAAAGTAGTTCTTTTAATTGATCTAATAAGGCGAGAGCATCATCATATCTTTCTTTATGATAAGTGGCATTGGCCATTGAGTATATTGCTTTTGCTATTAACTCTGGTTCATTTTCAATTTGTGCTTTTTTATGTGAAAGCTGAAAGTTCTCTAAAGCCTTAGTGAAGTCACCTTTATAAGTGTATATCATTCCGACATTATAAAAGAATTCTGCTCCTAATATTGGAAGGTCTTGACTAAACTTTTCAACTAAAGCTTGAGCGTTTTCGATAAGCTCACTTGCTTTATCATCTTCCATTTTCTGAGTGTGTATTCTGATTAAGAATCCATAAATTTTTAGTATAGGAAATGCATCTTTAGGGTAAGTGCATATATCTAAGGCCTTTACAAAATTTTCCTGAGCTGCATCGAGGTCGGCCTTGTCGTAGTAAACCTTAGCAAGTCTATAGTAAGCTTGTCCTAGAACGTGTTCCTGTTCAGAACTTAAAGAATTAACATTAAAACTTTTATCAGTTCCATCCACTAAAGATGAAATAGCCATAAAGTCTTTCTGATTTTGAATCTCAATTGTTTCCATAATACCCTCTTTTTTATAGATTTCTTAAGATAATCCTAATCTTACACTTACCACAACTTACATCAACAATGACTCAAAGTAAAATCCTTACAAAACAATAAGTTAAACAAGAAATAGTACATTTTTCTTACATGTAAGAAGTCTTACACTCAAGTTTAAGCCTCAATATAAATATCCATAAAGTTTACACATCTCCCCATAGGTAATGAGCTTATACTTATATTTTCTTGTATAGCAGATTAAGTTTTTAAGTAATTGATTTAGGTTAAAATTTGAAAATATCAATTTAAGTGAATTAAAGTTGAAAGAATTTAGATGATTACACATTTAGAATTTGATGCAAATATCTTAAAAGGAGTTTAAACAATATTCAAAATTAGATCTATCTTTAATAACCTTATCAGGCTTTATGATAAAATTTGTAATTCTGGCCAAGAATCTGACAATTACTGATGGAGCATAAATAAAATAAGCTTCTCTATTTGGAAGCTTATTTATCTCTTTTAAAAACAAAAGGTTGAACGGGTTTGGAAACAAAACATTTGTAGTATCCACGACATAAAGCCAGTTGTGATGCTTTAATCCATACTCATAGGCCATTTCTAAATCTTTTTTAACAAGAACTGGATTAATTATTCCACTAGGCTTTACTAGAAAGACTTTATCATTAGTAAATAACTCTAGTCGTCCACCACTCTTTTTAAAGTCTAATAACTTTTGCATTAATGCTTAGAATCTTGAAGATAATCTATGTTAGTAACCTTATACTTTGATTGGAAAACTTTCTTTAAATTTATTCTTTCAAATTGAGTTTGAACATTACAATCACCTTGAGATGTTATCGCTATTTGTTGCCACTTTGAATCAATTTTTGCCCACAAAGGACCTCCACTATCTCCTTGGCACCCACCAGTTCGTCCATCATCTATAATGATTCTGTCATTACTTAAAGTATCAGCATATGTTTCAGCTGAAACTCGATAAACTCCTTCACCAGTTCCCATCCCAAAAATATTAGCAGTCTGTCCAAGTCCAGAGATAAGTAATTTCGTATCTTTTTGAATTTCGGCATTTCGACTTGCAACATCAACAAAGTCAGCGGGAAGATTTTCAACTGTTTCTATCAAAGCAATATCATTTTCAATCTTGATATCGTAAACATAACCCCAATCAGGATCAATAATGTCTTCTCTTTTGTATCCGCTGTGAATCTTCACCTTAGAAACAGAGTATTCCTTGTTTTGATAAGCTATCTTTAAATTAAAAATTTTATCATCAAAACAATGAGCAGCAGTCAAAATTGTATTTTGGTTCAATATTGTTCCTGTACATGTATGAGTAAACTCAACTTCTCTTTTCTTTAAAATTGCAACAACGCTTTTATTTAATGCTTTGGGAAAAACTTTAGAAGTTTCGCCTCGAATAGCAAAACTAGAATTAATATTTAACACACATAACACAACAGCATAATTTAAAATTTTCAAATAGATCCCCCCAAAACATATCAGTTTTCAAATAAAACCAATTAAGCTCCAAGAACATACCGAAAAACAACGCACTGGACAATTCAAAACGAAAGACTTCAGTAAAGTTTACAGACTAATAGATTGCCCTTCACCCTCTAAGTCATTGATAAAGCGATTAAGCTCTGTTAAATTTAAGGCTTAATATCATGCCCCTCAATACTAGGAAAAATAATGGCAAAAATTGAACTCGATACTCTTAGACACTCAACTGCTCATTTAATGGCACAAGCTGTAATGGAGCTTTACCCCGATCAGAATCCAAAA
>CAKZUQ010000023.1 GCA_937923325.1 uncultured Bacteriovoracaceae bacterium | reverse complement strand
CCATCTTCCATTGAATTCAATAAATTATCTAAAGTGTATTTACCAGCTTCAATAAATGTATTTCTCATCCTACTAGCAGGAGCAAACTTATAGCTTTGCCTTCTAGCTGATCCCGTTCGAGCATGCTCTGTTTTCATAGATCCTAAACGATCACATAAAAAGTTTTCAACTACTCCATTTTTAATTAACTGTGTTCTTTGAGTTGGCATACCTTCATCATCAATTGAGATACTTCCCCATTCATTATCCATAGTTCCATCATCTACAGCATTTAAATTTTCATGAGCTACTTGTTCACCTTTTTTATCCCATAAAACACTAGCTTTCTTTTCGACAGAAGTTGTTTCTAATAAATGTCCGCAGGCTTCGTGAAAAATAACACCACCAAATCCATTATCTATAACAACAGGCATTGTTCCTGCAGGAGCGGGCTTTGCTTTTAGAACTGTTAAAGATTGTCTAACTATTTCATCAGAAATCTCTTTTAAGTCTAATGTATTAACATAATCAAATCCACCTCTGGCTCCAGGATACCAAGATCCGTTAGCTTGTTCATTTCCATCTTTTGTTATCGCACTGGCCAAGAGTCTTACATATGGTCTATGTTCGGTTGCATATAAGCCTTCAGAGTCAAAGATTTGGACATTTGTGTCTTTTTGTAAAAGTCCTAAACTTACTTGTGAAACTAGATCACTAGCATCTCTAGTTAAGCTATCTAATTTTTTCAAAGTGTCTATTTTATAGTTTAGCTCATAACCATCACCAAAAGATTTAATATCTTTATATTCTAAAGGTGTATCAAAAGAAAACTTCTTACCTATTGCTTGCTTTTTATAATTTTCAGCTAAGTTTTTAGTAAGCTTTATTAAGTCTTCTTTTTTGTTTGAATTGGTATAAGCATACATTGCTCTAGTTCCATAAATTAAACGAATACCTATTCCAAAATCTATTCCAGATTGGATGTTTTTTACTTTAGATGAATTGAATGAAATATTTTGTAACTTTGTTTCTTCTACAAAAATATCACAAAAGTCAGCACCAAGGCTTAAGGCCTCAAACATGACTTCACTGGCTATATTCTTATCAAGCACTTTACTCTCCTTTGATAAATCTGTAGCTTAGTATAGCGATTATCTTTAAAAAGGAAAAATTAAATGAAATATAAAACTATCGGTGTGATGTGCGGTTCAAGTGAAGCATGTGACAGTAAATTCCTGGATGTGGCGTACCAATTAGGTCAACAACTTGGAGAACTCAACCATAATGTTATTTACGGCGGTGGAGCAAAAGGTTTAATGTGTAAAGTAGCTGATGGTGCTCTAAGTAAAGGCGCTAGAGTTGATGGTTATATACCTGAGTTTATGATTCAAGTTGAATGGCAACACAAGGGCTTAACTAATCTTCATATCACTAAAGATATGAATGATAGAAAACAACTTATGATGGATAACTCTGATGCCACAATTTTTCTGCCTGGAGGCTCAGGTACTATGGAAGAGTTTTTCGTTTGGCTAACTTCAAAAAGATTAGGACTACATACAGGGCCATTGATTCTTTTAAACTTTGATTGTTATTATGACCCTTTAATTAAATTATTAGATAATATGGAAAAAGAAAAGTTTCACAGACCAATCCACAAGAATATGTATACTGTTGCAAATTCAATTGAAGAAGTTCCTAAAGCACTAGAGAATGCACCTAGTTGGTCTTCCGATGCGATAACAAAAGCGTCAGTAAATTAAAGCTAAATCCTAAGGTTATAAGTTACTGCCTCTAT
Source organism: uncultured Bacteriovoracaceae bacterium (assembly GCA_937923325.1). The sequence continues at coordinate 9,363 of CAKZUQ010000023.1, read as the reverse complement.
CTTTCCTACATAAATAACTGTTGATACTTTATACAGTTTCGAAGTTATTTACACCACTCATTTGTAAATAAATTATTCACTAGTAAATTTTTATACAATGTCTAACATCTAAGCGACTGAAATCTCGTATATAACTTTGGCACACGCCTTGTATATATAAGTGTGAGAGAGAAACCAAGGGGATAATATGAAAATTTTAAACAGAGACACTTTACAACTTTTACTTTCAACATGTGCATTACTTTTATGTATAGGATTTCAAAATTCTTATGCTGAAAGCATACACTGTAAAACTGCATTTGGAGAAAAGTCTTTTACTATTGAAGATAGCTCTGTAGCTTTTCACTCTAAAGAAAAAGGAAGAAGAATCTCTTCAACTCTTGAGGCGAGAACAAAAGTTTCATACTTAGGTTTTAGAAAAATTGTATACGTAAATGGGAATAAAAATCTTATCCATATTGAAAATAAAAGACACTTTAATGATTCAGATGATTACTTATCAGTTGTAAATCAAAAAGGTCATAAAATGACATACCCATTAACTTGTTCAAGATAATTTATTTGAACAGTTTAAATATAAAAAGCTCGAAGTTCCCCTACTTCGGGCTTTTTTTATATTGAAACGTCAATATAACCATCAAACTTAAATCCTGGGTCACTTTTAAGCTTTGCAGATAAATCTTGATTTAGATTAAGGATCCCATAATACTTTAACCTTCCGTTTACCTTTAACTTAATACTCTTAGTTAAATCAAGCATTTTTGATGAGAGATATACTCTTATTTCCCTAAGCCCTTTATCAATATTAATATCAATATTTTGGCCCTTTATCTTTGCATTTACGCTAACTGCTTTTTTCTTTTTTGAAAACCTTAGGGCCTCTAACCAAAAATATGACTTTCGCTTTGCTAAATAGAGCTTATCTCCACTTGCCCATTTATCATCAATTACTTCCTCGCGATTATAAAATAATCCATCTAGTTCTTTTTGGTATAGATCTCTAGAGCTCTTTTTAAATAAATCTTCTAAAAGCTCTTCCATACGTTTGAGTGGATAGTTGTGAGATCCCTTATAAAACTCTAGTTGGTAATTTGCATTCTTTTTCTTTAAACGTTCTAATCTGTTAATCATATTCTTCTGTTTTTTACTTCTAGTTATAAAAACTTTAAAGTGATCACCTAAACCCTGAAGATGATGATAAGAGAAATTAAAATAAGGGGCCATATTTTCTTTAGTTAGATAATCAGGTGCAATTCCTGCAGCAATTGGTAAGAAAAATGAATATTGATCTGCAAGCCAATGAGCACTTCGAGTAATGCCCATTCCTCCCATTGAATGTCCAGCTAAACCAATTCCATTTGGATCAATTTCGATTTCTTCTTTTAATTTAATATTAAGATCTCTCATATAATTAATTAGATGAGAGCTCCAATTTAGACCAGATCCAGAAGGAAGAATTAAAACAAAGTTTAACTTTTTGGCAAGAGGTATCAAATCTCTTGCATAGTCTAAAGCAACTTTAAAAGATCTATATCTTGTTTTTGTACTCTCTCCACCGCCATGAAGAAATACAAGGGTCTTTAAATTCTTTTTCCCTCGTAATTTTTGAGGAATATAATAAAGAACATCATATTGGAAATCTAATGGTGAATTTTCTGGTCTAAACTTGATATGAGATAGTTGTCCAAAAGTCTTAAATATTTCACTCCTATCTCTTAAAATTGAAAAAGTAGAACTTCTCTTAGACGGTTTTTTTCTTGTTGTTTTCTTTGATAATTTAGGAGTTGGGTTGGGTGCTTGAGTTCTAGCAGAAGCTAGATTTTTTTTAGTTAATGTTTTACAAGCATAGAATACCTGTCTTTGATAATGCTTAAAGTTTAAAGATGTTAAAACCTTTGAGAGTCCATTGTCGTATTTAATTCTAACTTGCCCTTCTTTTGAAGAGTAAACAGATAGACCAGACTTTGTCATACCAGTTTTTGGCATGGTAATTCCTAAGCTTCTCACATCTTTAAATACTATAGATCCATCTTCTCTATAGAAAATATACATATCTTTATAGTTATTAATACAATAATATCCGCCTCTAGGGACATCATTCGTTTGTCCAAATAACAAGTTTGTAAAAATAAATGATAAAACTAATATTAACTTAATAAAGAGCTCCTCAGATTGTAATTGTAAGTATGAACATACCATCTTAATGCACAACAAAAAAGACTTCATGTAATATCTATAAATCGACTAAGTAGTGTGTGACTGGCAAGCTCTCTTTTTATGAGTTTAACAATTCCAAGAACTTAGGTTTTTTAAGTTTATTCAGTTAAGTAGACTTTAAGTCTGCTCTACTATTCCCAAAAAGGCATAATCAGTGTTAAATTAAGCTGTTTTTAAAAATATAAAAGAGGTTCAAAAATGGAATATAACTTTAGTCAAATTGAAAAGAAATGGCAGAAAACATGGGATGATGAGCAAACTTTCAAAACTGCTCTAGATCAGACAAAACCAAAATACTATGTCCTTGATATGTTTCCATACCCCTCTGGTTCTGGACTTCATGTTGGTCATCCCGAAGGATATACGGCTACTGACATTATGGCCAGATACAAAAGAGCAAAAGGATTTAATGTTCTTCACCCGATGGGATGGGACTCATTTGGTCTACCTGCTGAAAACTATGCTATAAAAACAGGGACTCACCCGGAAAAAACAACAGAAAAAAACATTGCAACTTTTAAAAGACAATTAAAGATGCTTGGGTTTTCTTATGATTGGACTAGAGAAATAGCTACTTCCAAAGTTGATTACTACAAATGGACTCAATGGATCTTTGTTCAACTTTATAACAAAGGTTTAGCTTACGAAAGTGAGATGAACGTTAACTGGTGCCCAGAACTTAAAACTGTTTTAGCAAACGAAGAAGTTGTAAACGGTAAATCTGAAATTGGAGGTCACCCAGTAATTAGAAAACCAATGAAACAGTGGATGCTTAAAATAACAGAATATGCTGACAGACTTCTTGAAGACCTGGATGATTTGGATTGGCCGGACTCAGTTAAAGAAATGCAAAGAAATTGGATTGGAAGAAGTGTTGGAGCTGAAGTTACATTCAAAACAGAGAGTGGTGAAAATATAGATGTATTTACAACTAGAGCAGATACATTATTTGGTGCAACTTACATGGTATTAGCTCCAGAACATGAGCTTGTTTCTAAAATTACGACAGCTGACAAAAAAGATGAAATAGAAGCATATATAACTACAGCATCTAGAAAGTCCGATCTAGAAAGAACTGAATTAAATAAAGATAAAACTGGTGTTCACACTGGAGCTTATGCAATTAACCCAGCAAATGGAAAAAAAGTTCCTGTATGGATTTCTGACTATGTTCTAGCAACCTATGGAACAGGTGCAATTATGGCAGTACCAGCTCACGATCAAAGAGATTGGGAGTTTGCGAAAGAGTTTAATCTAGATATTACTCCAGTTCTTGAAGGTGGAAATATTGAAGAGGAAGCTTTTACAGGTGAAGGTAAACACATAAACTCTGAATTCTTAGACGGTTTGAATAAAGAAGATGCAATTGATAAGATGATTGCTTGGATTGAAGAGAAAGAAATTGGAAAAAAGACAATTAACTATAAACTAAGAGATTGGTTATTTTCAAGACAAAGGTATTGGGGTGAGCCATTTCCTCTTTTAAAAGATAAAGAGACTGGAAAAGTTGTAAGATGCTTAACAGAAGAAGAGTTACCAGTAGTCCTTCCTGATGTAGAAAAGTATGAACCTTCAGGGACAGGAGAATCCCCTTTAGCAACAATTGATGAATGGCTATATTTTACTGATCCAGTTAGTGGTAAAGAAGTAAGAAGAGAAACAAATACAATGCCTCAATGGGCAGGTTCTTGTTGGTATTACCTAAGGTATATAGATCCGACTAATAAAGACAAGCCTTGGGATGAAGAGTTAGAGAAGTACTGGATGCCAGTTGATCTTTATATTGGTGGAATGGAACATGCAGTTATGCATCTTCTATATGCTAGGTTTTGGCATAAAGTAATGTTTGATCTTGGATTAGTATCTACAAAAGAACCATTTAAAAAACTAGTTAATCAAGGAATGATTCTTGGAGAAGATGGTGAAAAGATGAGCAAGTCTCGTGGAAATGTTATCAATCCAGACTCTGTTGTAGATCAGTACGGTGCTGATACTTTAAGATTATATGAAATGTTCATGGGGCCACTAGAAAGAACAAAGCCATGGTCAATGAATGGTGTCAAAGGTGTATATAATTTTATATCTAAGGCTTATAAGACTTTTGCCAATACAGAGTTTTATAAAGAAGACTCAGAAGAAACTCTAAAATTACTTCATAAAACAATTAAAAAAGTTACTGAAGATATCGAAGGAATGAAGTTTAATACTGCTATCTCTCAAATGATGATCTTTACGAACCACTGTTCAAAAGTAAAAGCTTTTTCAAAAGAGACGGCATCACTTTTTGCACAAATATTAGCTCCATATACCCCTCATGCTTCAGAAGAAATATGGCAAATCGCTGGAAATAAAGAATCTTTATCTTATACTCAATGGCCTTCATACAATGAGGAATTAGTTACTGAAAACTCTATAACAATGGCAGTTCAAGTTATGGGTAAAACAAGAGGTACTATTACGGTACCAGCAGATATCTCTAAAGAGGATTTTTTAGCTGCCGCTAAAAATGATGAGAAGATTTTAAAATATATCGAAGGTAAAACAATCGTTAAAGAAATATATGTTCCTGGAAAGATTTGTAACTTTGTAGTTAAGTAGTTGAAAATTCACACATCTATGTAGATTTTATAAGTAAGGTTCTATTTTCTTTCGCCACTTGTCTTCCTAAGATACATTGTGCCAATGAAAAAGATCTTGCTTGCAACTACATTATTTTCTAGTTTCACTTACTCAAATTGCTTTGATTCTTCATTAAATGAATTTAAGCATGATGAAAAAATTGAAATGAAAGTAATAGAGATGATGGATAAGTCTAAACTCAAAAATATATCTTTTCTGGTCGGAGATAAAGATGGAATTAAGTATAGTCAAAACTTTGGAAATATGGCCACACCCGATTCAATTTATGATCTATCAAGCTTAACAAAATTATTCACTGCGACTGCAACAATGCAGCTTTTAGAAGAGTCAGAAAAGTATTCTGTCTGGTCACCACTTAGATCCTTTTTACCACAAAGATATTCAAAGTATTTAAAACTTGATCATCTATTAAGACATAGAAGTGGATTCCCAATAGGTCTGTATGGAAGACTTAGAACAGAAGAAGGACTTTTAAAAGTTAGGCCATATGCTTTTCCAAGAGGAGAATTTAAGTATAGTGATGTGAACTATATGCTATTAGCAAAAGTTGTTGAAAAATTAAGTGAAACCTCATTTGATAAATACTTAATCAAAAATATATTTAATCCTTTAGAGATGAATAAAACATTATTTAATCCTTTAAACGATTATAGGGTATTACCTTCTATGCTAAACCATGAAGCTGGAATTGTTCATGATCCTGTTGCTAGAAAATTGAATGGTATTGCTGGACATGCAGGAATTTTCTCTAATGTTGTAGATCTAGCTAAATTTTCATCGATTTATTTAAATAAGGGAAAATTTTGTGAAAAAGAAATCTTAACAGAAAGAACTGTTAATAAAATGATTCGACAGAACAGTTACTCTCCTAGAGGCCTTGGCTTTGACGTTCACAGTGCATACTCAAGTAAACCAAGATCTAGATTTTTTACATATAAAAAATCTTTTGGACATACAGGATATGCTGGAGCATCTCTTTGGATAGATAGAAGTAAAGGGCTTTTTGCTATTTTTCTAGGAAATGCAACTTACTCTAACAATATAGAAAAATCAAAGAAAGGTTTTTATTCTGTCTTATCGTATCTAACAAAAAATATTAGTAAGATTCTTAAAGATCAAGAGTTAGAGGAAGTTACAGGACTCCCCTTAGCCTCCACTCAAGATCAACATAGACTAGAACCTATATAAGTCTAAACAACAACTCTCGTTTTAATTGAGTACTCTGAATTCTCTATAGAAGTTGCTAGCTCTTTGGCCTTAGATGAATGAACATCAATAACAAGATAACCAACATCACTATCTGTTGATAAAAACTGAGCCTCTATATTTGTTCCAGATTCTGCAATAACTGTATTGATTTTACTAAGGACACCAGGCTCATTCTTATGAATATTCATAATTCTTGAGGAGTCTTTATTAATGGGCAACTGAAGCTCAGGAAAATTAGTCGACCCTCCACTAGAACCAGTTTTTATAAAATGATTCAAACTAGTCGAAACCTCATGACCAATATTTACTTGAGCTTCCATAGTACTTCCTCCTATATGTGGAGTGAGTATAACGTTTTCAACACCTTGAAGTGGACTCTTGAACTCTTCTTTATTTGATGCTGGCTCAACAGGAAATACATCAATTGCACATCCTGCCAAATGCCCTTCTTCCATCACTGAAACTAAATCTTCAATATTTACAACAGTTCCTCTAGATGCATTAATCAAATATCCATTTTTCTGAATTTTCAAAAGCTGCTTTTTATCAAACATATACCTTGTTAGATCTGTCTCTGGAACATGAAGTGTTACAAAGTCACTACTTGCAAGCATCTCATCTAGCTCCATATATTTTGAATTTCCAAGTGCTAGTTTTTTAGTAATATCATAATAAAGAACTTTCATTCCCATAGCTTCTGCAAGAATACTTACTTGAGTTCCTATATGTCCGTACCCGACAATACCAATGGTTTTATTTCTAATTTCAAAACTTCCAACTGCAGACTTTTGCCAAATGCCTTTATGCGCCTTGGCCGATATCTCAGGAATTTTTCTAGCAAGAGCAATCACATGAGAAATAACCAGCTCTGCGACACTTCTCGTATTTGAATGAGGAGCATTAAAAACAGGTATTGCTAACCTTTTAGCTGTAACTAAATCAACTTGATTGGTACCGATACAAAAACAACCAACAACAACTAGATGTCCATTAGATTCTAAAACTTTTTTCGTTAACTTAGTTTTAGACCTTATACCGATAGCATCGTAGCTAGGTAGAATTTCTAATAACTCTTCTTCATCAGGAGCATAATCAATTAAATCAACTTCAAAACCTTCATTTATTAAATTTTCTTTCGCTGAAATATGAATATTTTCACATAATAAAATTTTCTTTACTTTCATATTTTACCCTTTACTAATATTAGCGATTTTCATGATCTAAGTCTAGAATTGAGACTTAACCTAACATTAAAATTGGATTTTTATCTTTATCGATTGCAACAAAAACAAACTCCCCACTAACAGCAAGCTCCCTTTTATCTTCATACATACTTTCAGTATAAATTTCTACCAATATTGTTGCAGAGGTTTTTCCTACTCTAGTCACGTTTGCAATTAATTCAGCAATATGACCAGATGGTATCGATTTTTTGAAATCGATTTTATCAGAAGAAATCGTAACAACTGCCTTGCGAATTAACCTTGTAGCACAAATAAAAGCGACTTCATCCATCCACTTTAAAGCTGTTCCCCCAAATAATGTATCGTAATGATTTGTTGTACTTGGAAAGATAGCCTTTGTAATTTTAGTTTCAAATTTAGAGAACTCACTCATATTGATTAATCCTTGATAATGTTGCTAAGATAATAGCTATACTAACAATATGAGTCAACAAGACCTTTATATAGGAGTAATCATATCAATAAACTTATTTATCTTCTTGGCTTTCTTGTACCGACAAGTACATTGATTTCATTAAACTCTACAGGAATTGGAACTTGGATATGCCCTATCTTAGTTTTTGTAACCATACCATTATGGGACTTTATTTTTAAGGTCGAATCTGATCAATTTGATGAGACTAATAATCCCTATTATGACTTTCTACTTTATTTACAAATACCAATACAGTTTGGACTAATTATTCTTTTTTTAAATCAAATCCATCATGTAAATTTATCAGTATTAGAGTTAATAGGAATGACTTTAAGTATGGGGATAAATTGCGGTGTTATTGGAATTAACGTTGCTCATGAATTAGGTCATCGAAAAACGAAAATAGAACAATTAATGGCAAAATTACTTTTAACATCAAGCCTATACTATCAATTTTTTATCGATCACAACAAAGGGCATCACAAACATGTTTCGACACCAAATGACCCATCAAGTGCTGCTTTAAATCAAAATTTGTACTCATTTATTATAGAATCTTTAATCGGAACATTTAGATCAGCTCTACGTATTGATAAAAAAGAAATGTTTTTTGGGCTTATATTCCAAACTATATTTCTTCTAATAATTTTTCTAGAGTTTAACTTTCAAACAACACTCTATTTCATTTGCGCAGCAACAGTGGGATTTACTTTACTTGAATGTGTAAACTATATTGAGCACTACGGCCTTGAAAGGAAAAGAAACCTATCTGGCCGCTATGAAAAGGTTCAACCTGCACACTCATGGAATTCAAATCACCTAGTTGGACGAGGTGTATTATTCAATCTCTCAAGACACAGTGATCATCATCATATGGTAAATAAAAAATATCAACAGTTGAGGAATTTAAAAGAAGCTCCCCAAATGCCAACAGGATATCCGGGGATGATTATCTTAAGCCTTATTCCACCTTTATGGTTTAAAGTAATGAATAAAAAGATAAGTACTCTAGTTTAGATAAAGGAGTACTTATTTTTATAATTGGGCTTATTACGACTTAGCACCTTTTAGCATTAACTCTGTAATTACTCCATAAGCTTTTGTCCACTCTTCTTGTAGTTCGTCTGTCCATTCATCACCAAAAAAGTGTGCAAATGTTTTTAATAATGAATCTCCTACTAAAGGATAATGCTCAGGTTGAGTATTATAGTTAACATGACGTTCCCCGAGTTTTTCAAGGTAATTAGAAAGCTTTTCGGTATCAGTTAAGTTATCAACGATAAAAGCAAGACTTCCAAATAAAGCCTGTTGCTGTTTTTCTAAATTTGTTTTTTCGAAAAGTGGCTTAGAGGCTGGATATTCACTGAATAAAATTTCATAAAACTTCTTTGTCACCTCTGTTCCAAGTGGTTTTGCTTTTTCAAATGACGCTCTAATTAATTCAACATTTAGGGACATAATTTCCTCCTTATATTTATAGTTACAGTACTTCATAATTTCTATATTAGAATTTAAAGGTTTTCTTATGTTAAACTGGAATATTGAAGATATCAACTTCTGGAAAACAACCGGAAAAAAAGTTGCTTTTCGCAATTTATACGTATCATGTATAACGTTACTTTTTGCATTTATTGTGTG
>CAKZUQ010000022.1 GCA_937923325.1 uncultured Bacteriovoracaceae bacterium | reverse complement strand
GCTTTTCAAAACGTTCAAAAATATCTATAAATATGTTCAAATATATAATAAAAAACAAGGCTTTTATGCATAGTATAAAAAATGTTGTTATTAGATTCTCTGGAGATTCTGGTGATGGTATGCAACTTACGGGAACACAGTTCTCTAACACATCTGCTTACATGGGAAATGACTTATCAACTTTCCCCGATTTTCCTGCTGAAATTCGTGCTCCTCAAGGAACGGTTGCTGGAGTTTCGGGATTTCAAGTAAATATTGGATCTGGAGAAGTCTCTACTCCTGGTGATGCACCTGATGTTTTAGTTGCAATGAATCCTGCTGCTTTAAAGGCCAGTCTACCAGAGCTTAAAAAAGGTGCAATAATTATTGTTAACGTTGATGCCTTTACAAGTTTAAATTTTAAAAAAGCTGACTATGAAACAGATCCATTAGACACGCATCTTTTAGATGATTTCATGGTTATTAAAGCAAATATAACAACTCAAACTAAAGAAGCCTTAGGTCATATTGACCTAGATACGAAACTTAAAGTTAGATGTAAAAACTTTTACGCCCTTGGTATGACTTATTTTATGTACTCAAGAGATCTTATTCCTACTGAAGAATGGATTGCAAAAAAATTTAGTGGAAAAGATAATGTTATAGAGGCGAATATAGCTGCTCTTAGAGCAGGTTATAATTACGCAGATACAATCGAAGCTTTTGGTGAAAGATTCGTTGTCGAAAAGGCTACTATCGATAAGGGATTATATAGACAGATAAATGGTAATACGGCCCTTGCATGGGGACTTGTTAATGCCGCCGATAAAGCTGGTATAAATCTATTTTTAGGTTCTTATCCAATTACACCTGCTTCAGATATTCTTCATGAACTTTCTTCTCTTAAAAGTTTTGGCGTAAAAACTTTTCAAGCTGAAGATGAGATTGCAGGTATTTCAAGTGCAATAGGAGCAAGCTTTGGTGGAGCTCTTGGTATTACTACTTCTTCTGGACCGGGTATAGCTCTAAAATCAGAGGCATTAAATTTAGCTATGATTTATGAGCTCCCTCTTATCGTAGTTGATGTCCAAAGGGGCGGTCCCAGTACAGGTTTACCAACTAAAACAGAGCAATCAGATTTAAATATGGCCATTTATGGTAGAAATGGTGAAAGTCCATTGATCGTGCTTGCAGCTAAAACTCCTTCTGATTGCTTTCATATGGCATACGAGGCCGCTAGATTAACTTTGGAACACATGACTCCTGTAATCTTGTTAACTGATGGCTTTATAGCTAATGGCTCACAGCCATGGAAAATACCAAATGTTGATAAAGACTATAAAAAAATTAAGACAAAATTTGTTAACCCTAAAGACTTTGAAGATAAAGCTTTTCTTCCTTATCTAAGAGATAAAAATCTAGTTAGACCTTGGGCGATTCCTGGGATGGAAAATGTTATGCATAGGATTGGTGGACTTGAAAAAGAAGTTGATACTGGAAATGTATCTTATGATCCAGATAATCATCAAAAGATGGTTGATATAAGAGCTGAAAAAGTTAATCTTGTTGCGAGCAATATTCCTATGCAAGAAGTTGAAGGTAAAAAATCGGCTGATATTTTAATTGTATCTTGGGGGGGAACTTATGGTGCTACTCACCAAGCAGTTAAAGAACTCGAAGAAGATGGAAAGTCTGTAGCACTTGTTCACATAAACTATATAAGCCCAATGCCTAAAAATATGAGTGATATATTTAGCAACTACAAAAAAATTATTGTGTGTGAGTTAAATAAAGGTCAAATGAGAGATATCCTACAAAGTAAGTTTCATGACTACAAATTTGATTCATACACAAAGGTACAGGGAAGACCATTTCAAATTAGAGAACTTAAAGGAATGATCGAACAAAAACTTGAAGGTTTAAAATGAGTATATATAAGAAAAAAGATTTCGTAAGTGATCAACAAGTTAAGTGGTGCCCTGGTTGTGGTGATTATGCAATCTTATCAAGTGTTCAGCAGTCTATGGCCAAGATTGGCTTAGCTCCAAAAGATGTTGCAGTTGTTTCTGGAATCGGTTGTTCTTCTCGATTTCCTTATTATATGGGAAGTTATGGAATGCATACCATTCACGGTAGAGCTCCAGCTTTTGCAACAGGTTTAAAATCCCAAAATCCAGATTTAAGCTTGTGGGTTATAACTGGTGATGGTGATGGATTATCTATTGGTGCAAATCACTTTGCACATCTTATAAGAAGAAACGTGGATCTTAATTTAATACTTTTTAATAATGAAATTTATGGATTAACAAAAGGTCAGTATTCTCCTACATCTTCAAAAGGTTTAAAAACAAAATCTTCACCAATGGGAAGTATTGATAGACCATTTCACCCTGCAGATTTTATTTTAGGCTGTGGAAGTACTTTTTTTGCTAGAACAATAGATACTGACCCTAAGCATATGACTGAGGTTTTTATGAACTCTAATGCTCATAAAGGTTCTTCAATAATAGAAGTATTTCAAAATTGTGTAATATTTAATGATAAAGTTCATGACGAGTATACGAATAGAGTAACTAGAGATGATGCATCTATCAGGCTTGTTCATGGTGAAAAAATGATCTTTGGTAAAGACTTAGATAAAGGTCTTGCCTTGGATGGATTTACTCTTAAGGTTGTGAGTTCTAATGATGAGAATGTTCTAGTTCACGATAAGCATAACAAAGTTTTGGCGTCTCTTTTAGCTGCGAAGAGTTCAGAGCTGCCTGTTGCTCTTGGAACGATCTATGAACAGTTAGATACACCTGTCTATGAAGAAGACTTGAAAACACAAATTAAACATGCAAAGACATCCACTTTCTCAGTTCAAGATCTTCTTGAGTCTGGTAACACTTGGACCGTTTGAATTTAACTTTTTCTTAATATTCTTACGATTTTATACAATATTGGTAACATAATGTGGCAGTTCTTGAAGATTTTTTCATCTATTGCCTTCTAAGTTCATCAAATATGTGAAAATCTTTTGTTATCATATAATATTATCCGATTCTTAATAAACATAGTTTTTATATAGTTGAAGGTAACTTATGGATATAAACTCATTCCAAGTAATTGTTATAAAAGATACTTATGAGATATTTGATTCGGTACCAGAAGTTCAAAGAGTTTTGTCGTCAACTTGGGGGATGAAGCTAAGAGGTTATAAGAGCTTTTACAATGAATCAAGCATTTGTCCTAATGATAAACTAGACTACTATTCAAGCCATATTCTTATTTCTCAAAAAAGTGATCCATTAAAAGTGCTGACAGCTATTAAGACCATTACTTATAAGAATTGTGAATATGCAAAGTGTTCATTTCCTATTTTTGACCATCTGTTTGGGAGTGATATTAAAATAGATCATTATTTGCATGCATATGCATTAAATACATGGGTTGAAAAAATTAAAGAGGAGGGAGTTGCATATAGTAATGGATTTTCAATTGATCCAGACTTACCTAAGTCTTTAAGGAAATTCCTTTTTGGTTTTATTACTTATAGCTTTGAATCTTTTTATTCTGATAATAAGATTCCTAATATTGTCCATGGTGTAAATACATTATGCAAAATAGATCAAACGTTTGAAGATGTTGGTTTTAAAGATTTGTATATAAAAGACACTTTATTAGTCCCCACTTTTAAAATGGCATCTTTATCTGATCTTGATGTTAGGATTATGATCTCAGAAAATTATGGTATCGATTGTAGCTCACTTGATCACTATCAGGCATATAAAAATATGTGGGCCAACAGAAAAGAGTTTACAAGCAATGTAGATGTCAGGAGCATTAAGTCTGCTTAGAGTTGAATTGAGAAAAGCATTGTAGAATTAGAATCAAAGTTTTGAGATATGATTTCTACTTTTTGTCCACTAAACCCACATAGCTCTAAGAAGTAATAAAAAAAATATATTCTCATCTTGTTGATTGTAGGTGTAGTAAATGTAATTCCGAGGTTTAGGTCATTCATTCTTTTTGATTGAGATGTTGATATTACGTATTGTCCAAGTATGTTACGAGAAATAATTTTATAGCTCCAGTTCTGCTCCACGAGGTGAACAAAATCTATTATAGTATCAATAACATTATTCTTACTCATGTTTTCTCTGACATACTTTCCAAACTCACTTGTGTAAAAATCATTTGCATTTGCTCTTGAGTAGTTTTGTAAGTCGGAATCTGTCAGGAATAATTCAGCTTCTTTTAAGGCATCGTTCACAGCTAAAACAGAGATGCCCCTGTGTTCATTTAGATATGTTTCATCGATCTGTAATTTCTTTAGAATATATTCTTTCATTCCAAAGCGTTTAAATTGGTTGACTGTGTTCTTTAGAGAGGTAGAACTCGAAAACATTCCTTTGAGGTATTTGTCAGGGATTTGTAAGTTTTCTCCTTTGAGATGTGCAGATAGAACTTCAAGGTCTAGGTTTGCCGTAAGTAAGTTCTTACAATCGACTTTTAGATTTTTTGAAATTTGTAAAAGATCGAAAGCTGTTAGCTCAGAACCTCTTTTGATGTTAGTCCCTTGTAAAACAAGCTCTCTGTCAATCGAATATTCTTTGTTTAGACGATCTATAGCTCTCCAAATATTGAAACTATGCGCTGTAGGCAATATCCCATCCTTTATTTGTCTTGATTGAAGTTATATCTCCTTCAAACATAAAGTGTTCCGATAAATTTTGGAAGTGTACTTTATTAAAGTTTTCACGAAATAAATTGAAGTCTTCAGTTAAATCAAGTTCTTCTAAATGTAGATTGTCTTCTACTCTAACTAGGCACTTATTGTCACCGTTAAATTTATAGCTAGAATTAATTTCATAATTATGAGCGATAAATGATGTTAAGTTCTTAAAAAATGCAAATGGTTTCTTTGGTTTTCCCATTTGATCGAGTAGGTAAGAGTGTACTTCAGAAGTACTGCTTGCGTTAAGTATTTCTCCTATATTTCTTTGCGATAATATGCCCTTATTAATAATTGCTTGAACAATATCATTTACAAGCTTTAAGCTTACTGGATGTGTTTGGATAATAAAGTAGTCAGGGTCAACATCAAGGCTTTTAAGTAGGTCTTTTGTTGCTTGTTCTCCAAGCTTTAATGTTATGAAGTTCAAGATTGGAAAGACTGTTCTAACAGTTGATCCCATATATTTAGAGTAGATCTTAGGAATTTTAAAAGTTCCAATCCTTTTAGCACTTGTTAACTCAATTTTTGTATCTTCTTTTAAAGCTTCTATTTTTCCTGTTAATAAAGCCGTTGGTGGAACCTTAAAGTGGTCACACATATAAACCCATTGAGTCGCCGATAAACTGAGTAGTCCTGCTTCAATTTTTGATAGCGTACCTTGACTAACTTTTATTAAGTCACAGAAGTCTTTTTGAGTGATACTATAGTGTTTTCTTAGGGCTCTTGTAATGTTGCTCGAATAATCTTTCATATTGAATCCTTTAAGGTTATTCACACTAGAATAATAGTATTTTTTTAATATTTAAAGTAATATTTGACGTTTAAAAGTAAATAATTCATTCTGATTGATGTTTTGTGATGTCGATGTTTAAATGATAGTTGTCCACTTGAGAATACAAGGTAGTAGGAGAGGTTGATGAAAACTATATTTGTTCATGGAGGTCCTGGCCTTAATTCTGTTGCTGATGAAGCTATGGTTGGAGATCTTTTTAGGCTAAATGGTATTGATGTATATTTTTGGAATGAGCCCAAGAGGTACGTTACTGATAGTCCTTATTCTGAGTTGTGTGATAGTTTAGTTGAATTTATTAATCTTTCTGAAGGGCAAGTTAATGTGATTGGCCATTCTGCGGGGTGTGGTTTTTTGATATCAGTTTTAGATCGAATTAAGAAAAAAGTTTCTAAAATTTGTTTTTTATCCCCTGCTGTCGACACTTTATATTCCGGAAGTAGAATAATTGATATTGCTTTAGAGATATATTCTAAAACTGATACTAGTAAATATAATAAGTTAACATCTATGGTTAAAGATGTTTCTGATGTGTTTGACGAGAATAGAAAAAATGCCATTTTATTTAGTTTTGGGTGTAATTATTTTCCTCAAAACTTCATTGCGCTTGAAAACTTTGAAAAGTATTTTGGTTATCTCGTTGGTGAGAATGAATTCAACTTAGATAATCACTTTGCTGTTATTGAAGATATTCCTAAGTATTCACCTAAGGAAAAGTTTGAGATACCTGTTATTTGCTTTTTAGGTGAGAGAGATCCTGTTTTTGAACTTGCTAAGAGTAAGGAGCATGTTTCAATGGCTTTTAGTAATATTGATTTTGTTACTATTTCAGATTGCTCTCACTATCCACATATTGAAAATACAGATAAATTTTTTGCCAGTTATTTAAATTTTATAGGGCCGGTTGTTTAACATCTCTTTAGAGATCATTTTATCTAGGTCAAACAGTCTTACTCCGTGAATTGGTTTTCCTAGAGCTATGTCTAGTACACTTTTTGATACATATGATGCAAACAGTGATGCCTCCCAGGCCAATTGGGAGAACCCTCCTCTTGAATTGTTATTGATCATTGTAAGTGTTTGTTTTTGTCTTTCTGATATGTTCGTAATGCCTCCTGGAAAGAAGTCAAGCAACTTATAGACATACTCTTGAGGCGAGTCTATTTTTAGTTTTTCTAGGTTCTCTATAGTGTGAGTGACTTTTGATTCAATTAAGAGCTCAGGTTTGTCATACCTTTCAATTATTAATGCACCTTTTTCATCAAAGCCAGTTACAAGGGGTATTTTGTTTTCTGCACAATAGTCTCTCATCATTATTTTAACTTTTCCGTCGTCTGCAGCGTCAACAAGAATATCTATTTTTTGGTTATTTATATGGAAAAAATCATCAATGTTATTTTCATTTACACCGTCGTAATATGGCTTGATGTTAAGAAAAGGGTTGAACTCATACAGTGACTCGGTTAGAGGTCGGAGCTTGTGGCGAGAATAGTTTCTTAGTGAATCTTGATACATTCTGGGAGCATTAGATGGTTTCATATTTTTTGGCTCCGCTATATTGAAGTTTTTAAAACCAAGCTTCGCAAGAATTCTGCAAGTAAATGATCCAACACTAGTGCCGATGATTCCAATTCTTTTTGTTGCAAGTATTTCTTGTTCTTCATTTGTTATTTTTTCTTTATTTCTCCATGTGATGAGCTCATAGAACATGTGTTCATCAAGTATGTTAAATACAGCCTTCTTTTCCCAGCCAAAAAATATTAACTCACCAGTAACCTCAGTGTTTGAATCATTAATATTTGTCTCGAAGTCTGTGAAGCTTTCTTTTGTCTTTTTGTGATATTTTGTGTGTATTTCTAAGTATTCAGATAGTTGAGCTTTTATTGTGTTGACCAGCGGAATATTTTGTTTTTCTAAGAAGCTGTATAGGTCTTTAGTTTCTCCCTTATTTGCAAGATTGATTTTCATTGGATGTGTGAAATCTGTAGGTTCTTTTAGAAGTTCTTTGAATTGGTTTAGGTTAATAGTTATCATTAAATATTCCATTCTTAATTTATAAGTTACTAGAATTATAGACTCTTTTTTGTTTTTATCAATCGATATAGTTTTTATTTTTTTTATTTCGCGATGTGTAAGTTTTTCAAGGGGGATGTTAAACTATCGAGAAATATCTTAATATATTCTTATTATTTGGAGGATTTATGAAGTTAGTAGCTTTAGTTAGTTTATTTTGTATTTCATTGAGCTTTGCCTCAACTGTAAATGTGGATATTGCAAAAGAACACCAAAAAGCAATAGATGAGAATAAGGGGCTTTTGGTGAAAATGTCAGCTTCTTGGTGTGCCCCTTGTCGAATCTTTGATAAGAGTGTTGTTTCAAGTGATAGATTTAAAAAAAGTATTGAGTCAAATAATATAAAATTTCTTGAAATTGACTATACTAAAGGTATTAAAGGTCTTTACAAAAATAGATATGTTGATTCATTTGGAGTTGCGCTTCCTACGATTATATTATTGAGTCCAGAAGGGCTTAGTCAGTTACAAAAAGGAGCCCGACCGGATAAAGAGAATTTTAGAATAATCAAATCCAGATCTCTTGAGAATATTGGTAGGAACGGTTCAATAATTAAAGAAATTGCATCTGCTGCTTTAGATTTAAGAATTTAATGATGATTTTCTATATAATCTGAATTTTTATAAAATTTTACTTCTGGGTTCTTATCCATACACAGTTTAAGATCCCAATCAGACTTTACACCATAGCAAATTCTATTTTTACCATCTACCATCATATTTGATGAGTAATTGGCCTTAAATGTATCTTCGGATTTCTTGTCTTTAAATCTGACCCATCTGATTCCACTAAATGGTGTTCCTTCATAATCTGCTTTTACATTGTATTCATCTTCTAGTCTAAATTTAACAACTTCAAACTGAAGAGCTCCAACTGCTCCAAGCATCTTTTGCCCATTTACATCTCTGATAAATAATTGTGTAGCACCTTCTTCTGATAATTGCCTTAATCCCTTGTCGAGGTGTTTACCTTTAAGAGGGTCTTTAAGTGTTACTGTTTTAAATAGTTCTGGAGCAAAAGAAGGGATTCCCGTATAGCGAATTTTTTCACCTTCAGTAAAGGTATCACCAATTTGGAACTTTCCAGAATCATGAAGACCCACAATGTCTCCAGGATATGCCACTTCAACAAGTTCTCTATCTAGTGCTTGAAAAAATTGTGGAGTAGGAAATTTCATTTCTTTTTCAGATCTTACATGAAAGTACTTTGTATTTCTTTTAAAGGTTCCAGAGCACACTCTCATAAATGCAATTCTATCTCTGTGCTTTTTATCCATATTTGCTTGGATCTTAAAAATAAAACCAGAAAACTTAGATTCATCAGTTTTTACTGTTCTTTGTTCGCTTTCAATATCAAAAGGATGAAGCTTAACCTCTCTGTCTTTTGGCCCTGGAGCATTGTCAGTAATCATATCTAAAACTTCTTTTACACCAAAGTTATAAAGAGCTGAACCAAAAAAGACTGGTGTTTGTATTCCTGCTAAATACATTTCCTCATTAAATGGCTCAATTAATTCTTCTGCCATTTCTAGATCTTCTATAAGCTTGTCTAAATTCTCCTGTCCTACAAAAGCGAGGACCTTTGGATCATTTAAATCCGAAGCATCTATAAGAGTAGGGTTGAGAGGGTCTGTTTTATCGCCAAATGATCTTATCATTTTAGACTTAAAATCATATACACCCTTAAAGTCTACACCATTTCCAACTGGCCATGTCATAGGCGTACAGTTAATTGAAAGTTTTTTTTCTACATTATCTAAAAGTTCAAATGGATCCATAGACTCTCTATCGTATTTGTTCATAAATGTTACGATAGGGGTGTCTCTTAACCTACAAACTTCCATAAGCTTTTCAGTTTGCCCCTCAACTCCTTTTGCAGAGTCAATCATCATTAAAACAGACTCAACAGCTGTTAAAGTTCTATATGTATCTTCTGAGAAGTCTTTGTGTCCAGGAGTATCAAGAAGGTGAACGGCCCTACTGTTATAATGATAGCTCATAACTGATGAAGTAATAGAGATCCCTCTATCTTGTTCCATTTGCATCCAGTCTGACTTTGCATAGTCTCCAGATTTTGACTTAACCATACCAGCTTCACGTACAACACCTCCAAACCATAATAGTTTTTCAGTTACTGTTGTTTTACCTGCATCGGGGTGAGATATAATAGCAAATGTGCACCGTTCTTCATGTTTGTTCATTTTTTACTTCTTTTACACCCTGTTGGTGCTGTATGTGCCTTGTATCATTCTGTTTAGGCTTTATTGTTCTTTTGTCTGTTTTTATTTTTTTTATCTACTTTTACTCTGTTATGTTGTTTTTATGTGGTTTTTTTTAAGTTAGTGTGGTTTTTTAAACCTCAAAATAGACCTTTTTTTTAATACAGATCCACCACATGCTTCAAAAATTATACATTTAATTAATACTGCAACGTGGCCAAAATGTAAATTAGATCTCTTGTTTATACGTATTGAATTATATCAAGGCATCATACTTTATTACTTGATTGCTCTATTGATATTAGCAGTAAAACTGCAAAGACGAATGTTAAATCCGATCTTCTCCTCGATAATCTTGTATGTCTACTTATAGATTTTATTTAATCATTTTGAACAGAATCTTTTATCCTCCAGATCCATCTCCAGTACTTTTTCAATACTGATTCTTTTATGGTGTTATATTTAGCACGTCAATATTGGTACTTGATACGAAATACGTAAGTAGTATTTAACTTAAAGAGACAATTGCTATTTCAGTAGCTTGTATGTGTGAAGTTGTGTTTTAAAAGAATCTGTTATAGATCCAAGAGCATCTTTTAAGAAGAAAAATGATCCAGCTTCTTTAGCTATCTTTTTAGCAGTAGCAATAGTCGTTATGTTAGTTACTTCTAGAAGAGGTCTATCTAATACTTTCTTCTTGGTAAGCCTTAAGATGATGATGCTAGGCTGCAATATCTAGTTCGAAATTAGGAATCACTTTAAGAGTTAAGCTATAAAGCTTATCAATTGTATATCGATCTATATGATAGTTAATAATTTTACTTACATCTGTTTTTCCAACTTCTAGTCTTTTAGACATCTCATCTAGCGATATTCCCTGTGTTTCCTTGAAAATAAGAATTTGTCGGCACAGCTTATATTTTAGTAGATCTACAGCATCTGCATCTTTAGGTAAAGGCCTTACACTTTCTGATTCTTCAGCAATCTTTAAAACTTCTTTGATTCTATCATTTGAAGGCCATTTAGTAGTCATTTTTTAGTCCTTTGTACCCTAAAGCAATTTATCACTCCTAGCGTACTTTCATGAATATATAACAAGAAGACTAGACGGTAAGGGTCTTCTTTAAAAATAATTGGTTCTGCTTTAAAGTATTTGAAATCTTCATCTCCATCAAAGCTAAACTTTCTAATGAATGATTTAGACGGATCACTTGGATAAGTAACTTACTTACTCTTTGTCTAAGAGCATTGTATTTGTAAATTGCTTCCATCATAAGATTATTCTCAACGAAGTTTTCTTATGCTGCTTTAAGTTTTTCAAGGCCTTCAATAATAAAGCTTCTCATTAAAACTTGATATGGAATTCCTTTTTGATTTGCAATATTTTTAAGTTCTTCAACAACTTCAGGCGGGAGTGAAACACTTGTTGGCATCTTCCTTCTTATTTTACGAGCATTCTTAACAGCTTTTTCATCGAACTCTATTTCATTGTAAGAGAAATCATTTTTAGTCTTTTTGTTCATAAAAACCTCTTTCTTTTTGATTTGCTTTTCTTGCACTTATTGGTCTAATTTTATAATCTCTAATAGTAAAACATATGAAACATACTTCATTGGTATCAGCCTTTGCTATTATCCCATATCTACTTTCGTTAACTATTGGCTGGTACTGTTCTCCTAGGGCCATTAAATCTTGATCATAGAAACACGATTCAATTATGGATATTTCAATTCCATGCTTTTCTTCACTTTTGGTTGTGTTCCCATCATCCCAATCAAACACAAACATTTCTTGAGATAGTAAGTATTCTAATAACCAATAAATAAATCTAAACTTAGCCATAATTCCTCTTTTGTAGTGTATCACACTACAGAATTTCTTGCAATAAGAGTATGTGCCCTTGAAGTCATTGTAATTACTTTGGGGAGAGAAAGAGAAGCTTTTTTAGTTGTTGCTTTATATATAAGAGCATCTAAGATTTAAAAAATCTATCAGTTGTTTT
The DNA here is from genome assembly GCA_937923325.1 of uncultured Bacteriovoracaceae bacterium. The sequence continues at coordinate 5,356 of CAKZUQ010000022.1, read as the reverse complement.
GTCTTGATTTAGTTCATCTGTAACTTTCAATATAGAACCAAAACTAGAGTAGGCGATATGCTCTTTTAAGTTCCCAGAAGAGTCTGTAATATCTGTTATAGATCCAAGAGCATCTTTTAAGAAGAAAAATGACCCAGCTTCTTTAGCTATAAGAAGTTGAACTTCCAGGTCTGCTCATTTGAGTGATTCTATTTGCAGCATCAAATTCATAGTTAAAATCACCTTCAGCAGTAGTAGTTTCTTTTTCTTCTTATAAAGTGAATTTTAGCGAATCTATTTTATCAGAAAATGAGCCTGTGTTTACTTAACTAGTTTGATCAGTGCACTGCTTACCACCTCGGATCGAGAGGAGCCGAGGTCGTTATGAGCCATGTGGTGGAGCTGTTTAAATTAAAAAATAAGCTAAGTATAGTACTGAATTTAATGGTTTGTAACATTTGTTTCGTGTTTGTAACATTTTTTTGTTATGATCACGAAAAATGTGTTACAATGAACCTATGATGAACATAATGAAAAATACAATAAAGCTGTATTTACCAAACTTGGCAATAGAAGAGCGGCTCTTAAAGATTAAGAAGTTGCCTCTATTGTACCGTGAACTTTATAGCTTCGATGGAGTGAATATTCATGGAAGACCATTTCTTATAATTAAAGTAAAGGATAAGTCTCTTGGGCCAAGAGACTTTAAAAAGCACAGCAAGGTAATTCATCAAAGTGATGATAGTCCTCAGATTTGGTGCTTGAAAGAATTACATTTTAATAAAGTTCAAAGAATGATTGAAAACGAATTTAATTTTGTCGTTGAAAAAAAACAAATTCATTTACCATCTTTGAATATTTCGATTAAGCCAGAGGTAAATCGAGTGAAATCAGTGTCAAAACTTTCTGGCCTTAGTGTGAATATTTTAATTAGAGAAATATTGCAGCGAGATCTTTCAGGTAAAAAGAAAGTTGAAATTGCAGAAATTTTTAGTACAACTAAAATGACTGTCGGTAGAGCTATTGAACCGTTAATTGTAAATGAGTTATGTGAAGAAGAGAAAATTGGTGTTTCAAAGTACATGCAGTTTGTGCCTAGAACTGAACTATGGAAGTTCCTAAGGGATAATATTAAATCACCTATCGAAGAAGTTGTATATATTGATAAAGTACCTAAAGCACTTCCATATTCTGGGATATCTGCTTTATCAAGACTCTCGATGCTATCAGAAGACAGTATCTCTACGTTTGCTTCAGATAAGAAAGCTTTTAAGAAAAGATTTACAAATACTAAGCCTGTTTTAGAGGAATTTGGAAAATCTAGAGTTGAGCTATGGAATAGATCAACTATTTTGGTGAGAAACGACTGTGTTAATGTGATAGATATATTTTTGATATCTAGAGAAGACTCTGATGAGAGAGTTCAAATCGAACTTGAAGAACTTCTGGATAAGAATAAATTGGATATAGGGTAATATATGATAAGAGGATTAGATCATTTTAAAGAATACTTTAAAGATCATATTGAAAATTTTATCTTGGTTGGTGGGTGCGCTAGTTATTTGTTATTGGATGAAGCAGGGGCACCGAGATTAAGACCTACAAAGGACTTAGATATAGTTCTAATTATGAGGCCAAGTGATAACTTTTTAAATGCTATGAAGGACTATGTTAGAGACGGAGGATATGAAATACAAAAAGGGGACCAAGAAGAAGCTACTTTTTATCGCTTCCAGAAGCCTAGTAATACTAATTTTCCAATAATGATTGAGCTTTTTGCAACTGTAGAAAGTGAATTTGAGTTATTTGATGGTCAACATATCATTCCTATTAGAACACCTGAGGGAATTGAGTCATTGTCTGCGATATTACTAGATGACGAGTATTATTCTCTCATCAAAAAAAATGCAGTTGAGAAAGATGGGATAAACTTATTGAGTCCTTTCGCCTTAATACCATTTAAAGCAAAAGCCTACCTTGAAATCAAAGAGCGAAAGGAAGACTCTAAAAATTGGAAAAAACATAGAGGTGATATTATAAATCTCGCTGTAGCTTTTTTAAATGAAGAAACTAAGGAAAAGCTTACAGGAAAGGTGAGAGACCATTTTCTTGAATTCATGAAACAGTTTAAAAATGAGTTAAGTCCAGAAGTAATAAAAGGTGCTTGTAAGCAAAAGATTCCAAGCGAAACGATTATAGATTTGTTAGAAGAAACATTTTTATAAAACCTTATTAAGGTTACTGTATGATCAATTGGAAGAATTGGAAAAACTGGAATTTATTAAGTTTGTTTTGTCTAAGCTTGTGGGTAAAATTCAAGCGCATATTATTAGACAAATGTTAACTCATCCATCATGCAAGATTGGTGTGAATTTAGTTGAGCCATTTTTTACATTCATTGATAAAAGTAAAACCAGTCGTAAAGGTGGTGCTGTTGATAATTCTGACGGCATTGCTCTAATCTAAATTGATGTTGGCGTGTTCTTCTTAATCTATTTTGTAATTGAATGGCAAAAAGAAAAAATAAAAGTTGAAAATCAAGCACAAAGTGATTCTTAACCAATGCTACTGTAGTGCTAGATCACTACTAACTACATAAAATTAAAACATTAGTTTCGAGTCCACCATCCGACGAGAATAGTGGAAGCATTTTATCTCTAAATACCTTAAATTTTAGGTACATGCTCATGCTTTTGAGAAATGGAAAGGAAAGAGGATTGATGAAATTACTACTAGCGATTTAAGAACTTTAATCTTGGATGATCTATCTAGTTACTCTGAGTCTCATAGAAAAAATATGTTTAAGTATGTTAAAGCAGTCTTTAGGTTTGCTCTAGAGCATAGATATGTTCAAAGAGACCCTTGTCCAAAGTTAAAATTTAAACGTAATGAAAAAATAAAAAAAGTCTTAACAGAAAAAGAACTAAAAACACTGCTTTTAAAGTCCAAAGAGCAAGAACATTTATGGTTTCCTATATGGGCCTTAGCTGCTTATACAGGTATGAGAAACGGAGAGCTTTATGCTTTGAGGTGGAGCAGAGTAGATTTAGATAGAAGAGTTATCGTTGTAAGTGAGGCATGGACAAGGCAAGATGGCTTTAAAGAAACAAAGTCTGGAGATGATAGATCTGTAGAGATTGCAAATAGCCTTCTTCCAATAATGAAAACTCTTTATTTAAATAGAGCTGATGAGTTTGTGCTACCTCGTATTAAGAGTTGGTCATTAGCAGGGCAGTCTCAAGTATTAAAAGACTTCTTAAAAGAAATAAAACTCCCAGTCATTCGTTTTCACGACCTTAGAGCATCATGGGCAACAGTTATGCTATCCAAAGGAATTGAGCCTATAAAAGTTATGTCCATGGGAGGATGGAAGGATCTTAAGACAATGCAAATCTACATAAGAAAGTCAGGCATTCATGTTAAAGGTATTACAAATGTATTAAACTTTTTATAAACCTATAGCTAGTTGATTTTCAGAATTGTGAGTATAGTTTGTAAATGTTCCAGTAAGACCTTTTTTAACCTTAGTCGTTAAGTTACCGTTATTGTCGTATTGGTGTTCTATCGGGTTGAATCCCTCAGAAAAAAGAAATTAGTAATACTTAGACAGTTATTAAGCTGCAGTTCCAAGATCTATACTTATTGATTTAACGCCTAAGGGAGATAGTAACTTAGTAAGTGTCGAGATTTTAAGATCTTTTCCTTCTTTTAAATAATTTGAAATGTTAGAAGAAGGGAGTTCACAGACTTTAGAGTATTCTTTTAAGCCTATGATTTTAACAAAAGCTCTTAGTGCTTCTAGATCATTAGAGTATTCACGGCGAAGCTCATCAAAAAAGAGATTTCTTCTTTTTTTGCTTTTAATAAGGTCAAGACTTAAGTCTTCTTGCCAGTTGGAAAATCTATTTGCCATCACAGTACTCCTCAAAGATAAGTTGTGCTTTTTTTATATCGTTATTTTGTTCGCGTTTGGTATTCTTATCGCCACCATTTAAAAGAAGGACAATACTGTCACCATCTTTTGCGCAGTAAACTCTTGTTCCAGATTTAAACTTTAATTCAAAGATATTTCCTAGTTGTTTAATTACACCAAAATGCTGGTCTATGAGGATTCGAGATAGTCGAACATCAATTTGAATCTTTTGAGTCAGGTCTAATTTCTTATACCACTTGTTAAAAATATCTGATTTTAAAATCTTCACTTTACTATTATATACTGGATGTAAATTATAGTAAAGTATAATTTAGGCGAGTGGCTTTTTTATATGGTTTTAGGTATTGTTCATCGTTGATGTTGTTTTTTTGTGGTTTTTAAGATTGACTTGTTCTTTTTGTTTTCAATAGCTTAGAGGACAGATAGGAAGAAAATAGCGAATGTGCACCGTTCTTCATGTTTGTTCATTCTATGTCCTTAAAAGAACTCATAAAGTAACTCTAATTAATAGTAATTAAAGAACTTTGTGGTCTTTAGATCTCTTTAAATCGTGTTATTTAGCTTTGTATATAATGTTATACTGCTTTGCTCTTAGCTATATAGTGCCTATCAAGAGACTCTCTCAGATATAACTTTATTACTGCCTGTCTGCTGACATTTAGTTGAGATGAAACACGATCAAGTTCACTGAGCATATCTTCTGTGAAGTCAACATTCACTCTTTGTATTGGTTGCTTCATTTTCCCTTTATTCGTAAACTTAGAAGAAATGTCTAGGCCTTTATCGGCCATATCTGCAATCTCATCTGGATTTATTTTTTCTTTAGCTGTTTTGTTCATAAAGTTTCTCCTCTTGCTTTGTGGATTTCCATAAAGTGATAAAATGGTAATACTCACCCTCGTTATCTTCTCTTACTTCATAAATTAATGAGAAAAGTTTTTGTTTGACCCATCCTATAACGCGAAACTGTTCTGGGTCATCAAGGATATAGTCTTCGTAGTAAGGACTGTTAAATATTTCTTTAGCCTCCTCAAAAGAAATACCTCTTCTGGGATTGTCCTTGATGGATTTACTTTTTACTTCATCATATTTACACCGAATATACATATAACTGTTATACCACAACTTAGCTATTATTAAAAGTTTTGTGTATTTTCAGTGCCTTGAAGGTGAAGAAAGTCGCTGTGATTAATAATTTTTTTATTTGTATAAGAGGAGAGCTCCAAAACTAGAGTAGGCGATATGTTCTTTTAGATTTCCAGAAGAATCTGTAATGTCTGTTATAGAACCAAGAGCATCCTTTAAGAAGAAGAATGATCCAGCTTCTTTCGCTATTTTTTTAGCAGCTCCAACAGTTGTAACATCTGCTGAAAGAGTATCATCTGTTCTCAATGTAGAATGAGTGTAAGTGACCAATCTATTATTTTCTCCATCGAATTCAGA
>CAKZUQ010000021.1 GCA_937923325.1 uncultured Bacteriovoracaceae bacterium | reverse complement strand
AGAAGTTAAGTCCTGTTGCGGCGAAGGTAGTGCATGGGCGACTGTGTGTGAGAATAGCAAGATGCACCCATTATTATCTTTTTTGATAATGATATATTTAAAGCCTCTTCATACGAAGAGGCTTTTTTTTTGTCTTTTTTTTGCCAATGCTTCAGCAGTTCATTATTATTAATAAATGATAAGAAAATTAAATAGATACCAACTTTTACTATTATTCATCCTCTCTTCAATTAATATTTTATATTATTACTTTGGTACACATATTCCAGATAATTCATTTCAAATACAGAGTGATTCAAATTCAATTAATTTTTTTACTTACTATCTATCATCTTTTATTTCTTATATTTCTTATTATTTAGGACCTTGGATAATCTTACCCTTTTTATGTTTCTCTTTTATTTATTCATTTTTAATTTCAAAAAGAGAATCGAGTACAGACATATTTATTCCTATAGTATTAACTTCATTTTTTTATACTTTTTCTTTATTAGTCTTTCCTGAATTAGTTGGAAAAGGATTAATTTATATAAGTAATGATATAGTTTCTACTTACACTTCTTTTTTTGGTAGTCTTATTTTCGGAATACTTATATTTGTTTTATGTCTACAGGGTTCGTTTATATCCACATTGAGAACATTGCAGTTTCATGCTGAAAATTTAGGCAATCAATTATGGAAAAAAATCGGTTTAGTATTTAATAAAATTAAAAATAAACAATTAAAGTCGGTTCCTATGAAGAAACTTGATATGCAAAAAAAAGCTATAGATTTTATTAAGGATGGATCTAATAAATTAAAACAGGTTAAAGGTATTGTTAAACCTTCAGATTCAAACTCAAATGATTCTCATAAAGTTGAAGAGATTACTCCTATTGTCAGTACTCCTATCATTGATCATGCAGTAACTAATAATGAAATTGATGAAGAGCTGATTGATAACAATAATGAAATTTTGCCTCATTCAAAGCCAGAAGCTGAGTTAAGTGAAAATGTTGAAATTAAAGGTAGAAGAGTTCCACCGAGTAAGCCGTTCTTTAAAAGTTCGGACCTTGTTAATTGCATAAACATTGAAAATAAAATTATAAGTAATAAAAGTGAAGACTCACAATATTTCTCTGAGATCATGACTGCAATTGAGGATAAGCTTCAAGAATTTAAAATTACAGCGAAGATTATAAATGTTTTAAAAGGCCCAGTTGTAGATACATTTGAAATGGAGCTTGGAGAGGGTGTAAAGCTTTCAAAAGTATTAGGCCTTAGTGATGATATTGGTTTGGCGTTAAATGGTGTTCCGATACGAATAGTGTATCCACTAAGAGGTAGGTCTACAATTGGTATTGAGGTCCCAAGAAATCCAAGAGAAATCATATATTTAGATGATGTTTTAAAAACTAAAGAGTTTAATAAAATTCAACATAGACTGCCGGTGGCCATGGGGAAAGATGCATTTGGTGAAGTGAAATTTGTTGACTTGGCTGCTATGCCACATATGTTAGTTGCTGGTGCTACAGGAGCTGGTAAGTCTGTTTTTATTAATACAATGCTGGTTTCACTAATTGTTAAATTGGCACCTAGAAACTTAAAACTTCTATTAATTGATCCAAAGCAACTAGAGCTTGCTACCTACGAAAGGCTTCCTCACTTACTTATGCCTGTTGTTACTGATGCTAAGATTGCTTCTGTTGCGATGCTGTGGTTAGTGCAGGAAATGGAAAGACGTTATTCGATTTTAAAGAATATGGGAGTCAGAAATATTGATGGTTTTAATACAAAAGTAAAAAAAGCAGGGCCTGATGAGCTTCAAAAAATAAATAAATATTATGAAGATCAATCAGATGAGGGTTATGAGTTACCCTATATCGTTTGCATAATAGATGAATTTGCTGACCTGATTTTAACAAAAGACGGCCGTGACATCGAAACAAATGTAAATAGAATTGCTGCTAAGGCAAGGGCTGCAGGTATTCATTTAGTTGTTGCTACGCAAAGACCATCAACAGATGTAATAACAGGTACGATCAAGGCAAACTTTCCAACAAGAGTTGCTTTTACAGTGACAACTGGTATTGATTCAAGAACAATCCTTGAACAACAAGGTGCAGAAAAGCTGTTAAAGCGCGGAGATATGCTTTATAAGCATGGTGTAGATTTATTTAGACTTCACTCTGCGTATATAGAAGAAGAAGAGATAGAGGGGTTGGTTGATAAACTTGCTGAGATTGAACCTGTTTTTAATCAATCAGCTTTGAATTTCCTTGAAAATGGTGGTGAAGAAGAAGGTGCAGACGCTTATAATGGAGATGTCAAAGTAAGTTTTGTGTCTGGAACTAGTGATGACCCAGTGTATAATGAAGCAATTGAGCTGGTTATGCAAAAGGGATCGGCTTCTGCTTCAATGTTACAAAGAGCTCTACGCGTCGGATACAATAGGGCTGCAAACATAATAGATGAATTAGAAAAAAATGGAATTGTTGGTCCAGCTCAAGGCTCGAAACCAAGAAAAGTTATAGGTAGAGGGGAGTAAATTTCCTCTAGATTTTTGAATATTCATAATCTTCTCTCTTGCCGTTATAGCACCATTATGCTATTAAACCCTTAGTAAAAAATATAGCTATTAATAACGATAATCGCTTGATTTGGATGGTCTACAAATACCTTGTAGTCTCAAGCGATTCGATTTAACCAACCAAGGAGACATTCATGGCTAAAGAATTAAACTTAAAAGAAATGCTAGAAGCTGGTGCACATTTCGGTCACCAAACTCACAAGTGGAACCCAAAAATGAAACCATATGTTTATGGTGAAAGAAACGGGATTTACATCATCGATCTACAACAAACAGTACCAATGGCACAAAAAGCTTATGACTTTATCAAGAAGACAGCTTCTTCTGGTAAATCAGTACTTTTCGTTGGAACAAAAAGACAAGCTTCAGAAGTTGTAAGAACTAGAGCTGAAGAATGTGGTGCTTTCCATGTTACAAACAGATGGTTAGGTGGAATGCTTACTAACTATAAAACTATTGCTCAATCAATTGATAAACTTAGAAAAGTTGAAAAAATGAAAGAGACTGGTGACTTCAAATTATTAAAGAAAAAAGAACAATCAAAAGTTGATAAGGATATGGCTAAGTTAGAGAAAAACTTAGGTGGTATCAAGAACATGAGAAAGCTTCCTGGTGCTTTATTTGTTGTTGATCCTAACAACGAAAGAATTGCAGTTAAAGAAGCTAACTTATTAGGTATTCCTGTGGTAGCAGTTGTTGATACTAACTGTGATCCTGAAGGTGTTGATTTTATCGTTCCTGGAAATGATGATGCAATTAAATCAATCACAATGTTCTCTGAGTACTTCGCAAATGCAGTAGCTGAAGGAAGTAAGGGAGCTAAGAAAGAAGCAGGTGAAGTTAAAGACGTTAGCCTTGAAAAAGAAATTCTTGAAAAGTATGAAAAAGATATTGAATTAAAACTGGAAGAATAATTACTAATTTAAATAATAAATTATAAGGATGAAAAATGTCATTTGGTGCTAAAGAAGTAAAAGAATTAAGAGAAAAAACTGGTGCAGGTATGATGGACTGTAAAAAGGCCCTTACTGAAACAAGTGGTAATATTGAAGAAGCAGTTGATTTTTTAAGAGCTAAAGGCTTGGCTGCTGCTGCTAAAAAAGCAAGTAGAGTTGCTGCTGAAGGTGCTGTTGCTGCAGTTGTTGAAGGTAACACAGGTGTTATCGTTGAAATCAACTGTGAGACTGACTTTGTTGCTAAAAATGATGACTTTAAAAAGTTTGTTGGTGATATGGCTAACTTTTTAATCACTAGCTCTGCTGCTGATGTTGAAGGTCTTAAGACTGAAAAAATGGGTGACTTAACAGTAGCTGAAGTTGTTCAGGAATTAACTTTAAAGATTGGTGAAAAAATTGACATCAGAAGATTTGAAAAAAGATCAATCGCTACTGATGGTAAAGTTGGATCGTATGTACATGGTGGAAAAATTGCAGTTTTAGTTGAAATTGAATCTGACAAAGCAGAAGCTACAAAAACTCAAGAGTTCACAGACTTAATTAATGATATCTGTCTTCATACTGCGGCTGCTGCTCCAAAATTTATGTCAGCATCTGATATTGATGAAGATTTCAAGAAAAGAGAATCTGAAGTTTATGAAGCTCAGTTAAAAGAGCAAGGTAAACCTGAGAATATGATTCCAAACATCATCAAAGGTAAGTTAAATAAACTTGCTTCTGAAGTTTGTTTGTTAGAGCAAAAATTTGTTAAGGATCCTGATCTTTCTGTTGGAAAACTTGTTCAGCAAGTTGGAGAAAAAATTGGAGCGAAACTAACAGTTAAAGGCTTCAATAAATTAGATCTTGGTGCTGGTATCGAGAAAAAAGAAGACAATTTAGCAGAAGAAGTTGCTAAAATGACTCAAGCATAAGCAAAAAAAATTAAAATATAATGGGGACCTGAAAAGGTCCCTTTTTAGTATCTAAGGGTCTTAAATGAAATATAAAAGAGTTTTAATTAAACTGTCAGGTGAAGCATTATCAGGTGATCAAGGTTTTGGAATTGACGGTAAAATGTTATCAACTATCGCAACAGAGATAGCTGATCTTCATAAGACTGGTAGTGAAATTGCTGTCGTAGTTGGCGGTGGTAATATCCATAGAGGTGTGGCTGGTGCTACAACGGGAATGGATAGATCAACTTCTGATTATATGGGAATGATGGCAACAGTAATTAACTGTTTAGCATTACAAGATACATTAGAAAGGCAAGGTATATACACAAGAGTTATGTCTGCAATTGATATGCAAGAGGTAGCTGAACCGTATATTAGAAGAAGAGCTGTGAGACACTTAGAAAAGAAAAGAGTTGTAATATTTGCTGCTGGAACTGGTAACCCTTACTTCACAACAGACACAACTGCAGCTTTGAGAGCAAATGAAGTAAATGCAGAAGTAATTATGAAAGCAACTAAAGTTGATGGAATTTATGATAAAGATCCAATGAAATTTAAAGATGCTGTAAAATTTGATGAATTAAGCTATATCGATGTCTTGAATAAAGGTATAAAAGTAATGGATTCAACAGCAATTAGTTTGTGTATGGATAACGATATGGATATTATTGTTTTCAATATGTTCGAAACTGGGAATATACAAAAAGTAGTTGAAGGTGGAAAAGTAGGAACATTGGTAACTAAAGCGAAATAGAATTATAAGAATTATAAGAATTAAAAATATAGGAGTTTTAAATGATTGATGAGATTAAGGCAAAGTTAGAAGAATCAATGGCAAAGTCTATAAAGTCATTACAAAATCAATTCTTAAAAGTAAGAACTGGTAGAGCAAGTGCAAGTGTGTTAGACGGTGTAACTGTTGATTACTATGGAAGTGCAACGCCAATTAATCAAGTTGGACAAATCTCAACACCAGAGGCGAGACTTTTGCAAATTCAACCATTTGATAAAACAATAATAGCAGAAATAGAGAAAGCAATTATTAATGCGAACTTAGGCTTAAACCCTGGTAATGATGGTAATTTAATAAGAATATCATTTCCGGCATTAACTGAAGATACAAGAAAAGACTTAGTTAAAGATATTAAAAAACTAGGTGAAGATGCAAAAATAGCCATTAGAAATGCTCGTCGTGATCAAAATGAAGTTGTGAAAAAAGCAGAGAAAGCGAAAGAAATAACTGAAGATGAATTAAAAAAATTTACTGAAGAAATTCAAAAAGTTACAGATAAGTTTGTTAAAGAAGTGGATGACCTTATGGTAGCTAAAGAAAAAGACTTAATGACTGTTTAATGGAAAATTCGATTCAGCATGTAGCAATTATTATGGATGGCAATGGACGATGGGCGAATCAAAGGTTTCGTCCAAGGGTTTGGGGTCATATTCGAGGATCGAAGATCGTTAATAATATTGTTGAATCTGCTTCTAATAAAGGACTCAAAGCATTAACCTTATATGCTTTTTCTACTGAAAATTGGTCAAGACCAAATGAAGAAGTTTCGACACTTTTTAAACTTCTTAAAAAATTCTTATTAAAAGAAAGAGAAAGCATTAAGAAGAATAATATCCAGTTTAGAGTGATTGGAGATATTTCAAAATTAAACGCTGAGACTCAAAGATTAATAAGTGATGTAGAGAGTGAATCTGCACAAGCAACAGGTTTAAAGCTATCATTTGCTTTTAGTTATGGCGGGAGAACAGAGATAGTTGATGCTGTAAATAAATTCTCAAAAAATAATCCAAATAAAGAAATTACAGAAGAAGACATTCAAAAAAACTTATATAGACCTGATGTCGGTGACGTTGATTTAATGATAAGGACCGGTGGGGATCAAAGGATATCAAATTTTCTATTATGGGAGATGAGTTATGCTGAACTATTTTTTACACAAACTAAATGGCCAGATTTTAAAGTCAGTGAATTTGAAAGCATAATTGAAAAAGTATCTACTCGCGATAGAAGGTTTGGAAGTCTTGATAACAAAGGCAGTTTAGAACAATCTAAAGAGCTTGCTAAAAATAAAGGAAAAAAGAATGAGTAATACTCAACTCAGAATAATCTCTGCAGTGGTTCTAGCTATTATAGTAGGAGTTTGTATCACTTTTGGAGCTGTAAGTTCATTAGCTCTAATTGGTGTTATTGGTTTGTTAGTAGTTGATGAAGTTATTGTTAACTTTCTTGGCTTTAAAAGGTCACATATTGGATATCTAATATCTCAAGTTACATTCGTAGTGGGGTTTTCATATTTTAACTTCATTGAAATTGCGCCAGGGTTTATTAAAGGTTTTAATAATATTGGTTTAGTTCTATGTGTTGGAATGCTTGTGTATTTATTTGTTACAAAGCATGATTCAAAGGCAATCTTAAAGTTTTCAAAATCTTATACATTTCTTTTAGGTGTTATTTTGTTGATTCCTTTTATGAACCTTTCTGCACTAGTTCATGTTAGTAGTTGGAAGTTAATTATATTGGGTTTAATCATTTTAAACTTTTCAGTTGATACAGCTGCTTGGTTTTGGGGAAAGAATTTCGGAAAAAATAAATTGTGGCCAGAAGTAAGTCCGAAAAAAACAATTGAAGGATTTGTTGGAGGTGTTCTAACAGCTGTAGTTCTAATAACAATATACTGGACAACAGTAATCGGAAATTCAAGTGTCCAATTAATAGTTAGCTTTATTGTAATTGCCTGCTGTTCTCAATTAGGAGATCTGGTACAATCTAAGATGAAAAGGCAATTCGAAATTAAGGACAGTTCTAACTTAATACCTGGCCATGGTGGGGTTTATGATAGAGTTGATAGTTTACTATTTGTAGCTCCTTTATATCTTTGGGTTGTATTAAACTTTATAGGATAGAGACACATGTTTTTAGAAAAAATCGCAATTTTTATTATCTTTTTAGGCCCATTAGTGTTCTTTCATGAGCTAGGCCACTTCCTTTTTGCTAGACTTGCTGGTGTAAAAGTTGAAGTTTTCTCAATTGGTTTTGGTCCAAAGTTATTTAAGAAAAAGTGGGGAGATACAGAATATGCATTTTCATTAATACCACTAGGTGGATATGTAAAAATGTTTGGAGATGATCCAACTTCGGAAGTTGAGCTTACAGAAGAAGAAAAAGCAGTCGCTTTTACATATAAAACTAAATGGAGAAAGTTTTGGATTATTTTTGGTGGTCCTTTAGCTAATTTTATTCTTGCTTATTTCATATATTTTGCACTTGTTGTAAGTGGTGAAAATGTTCCACAAGCTAGGTTTGGAGTTGTACCTGAGAATACTAGATACTATGAGATCGGTTTAAGAAGTGGAGATATTCTTAAAAATGTTAATGATTCTCAGATTCTAAGCTTTGATGATCTAAACATGGTTGATAATGAAGTAAAAAAAATTACAGTTGAAAGGGCTGGAGTAACTCAGACCTTTGACGTTGATTTGATAGGAATGCAGTTTATTAAAGACTTTGCTTCTTTTAGGAGCCAGTTAAGAGCGCCTATCTTGTCAGACTCTTCAGGTAATGAATATTTAGTATCAAAGTCGGATAAAGTAGACTTTGGTTTATCGCTTGAACAATTAGAGTCTTCTAGTTTAAATCAAATCTTTTTGTACCCAATAACTTCTAAACTTAAAGAGATTAAGAAAATTGAAGATGTAAAATTTGATAAGACAAAATTGAAAGTAATAGCTCTGTCTGAAGATAATAGAGTTATAAATCAATTAGTTTCACAGGGGTACTACCCAAGAGATTTATTTGTAGAAAGCATTGTCATGGGCTCTCCGGCAGACCAAGCAAAACTTGCTCAAGGCAATATAATCATTGATGTGAATGGTAAGAATATTCATAATTTTGAGCAATTAAGATCTCAAGTTCAAGCAGTGAAGGAAAAAGAAGCTTTAAGCCTAATCGTTTTAGAAAATGGGAAAAAAGTCAAAAAGTTATTAACTCCAAAAGTTACAGAGGTTAACGGTCAAACAGTAAAAACAATTGGTGTTTATAGTGGAATCGTTTTTCTACCGTTGAAGATGGTGGAGAGTAAGGCTAAAGGACTTGGAGACGGTATTGTCTCAGCGTGGCGACGAACGGTAGAAGGAACTGAAAAAACATTCTTAGGGTTTAAAAAACTAATAACTGGCGAAGTAGGAATGAAAAATATTGGTGGTCCATTGGCCATTGGTAAGGTTGCTTCTGACTCATTTGATATTAGTTTATCAATGTTTTTTAGATTGATGGCAATAATTTCAATTAACCTAGGAATGATTAATTTATTTCCTATTCCAGTGCTTGATGGTGGTCATATTGTTTTCTTGTTCTTAGAATTTGTTAATGGTGGTCCATTATCAAAGAAGAAACTTATGGTTGCTCAACAGTTAGGAATGTCATTATTATTTCTTTTAATTTTTGTGGCCCTATTTAACGATATTTCTAGGCTATTTTAATAAAATGAAACTGTTTCTAGACACAACTTTTGGAATAACTGTTGGTTTATTAAACAATGAAAATGAGTGGCTTGACTATGAGTTTATTGAGGGACAGAAAGGTTCAGCAGTAATTCATAAGTTAATTAAAGACCTACTAGATAAAAACGACTTAGATATAGAAAGTGTTTCAATACTTTTTCAAATTGCAGGTCCTGGCTCATACACTGGAATGAGAGTTTCAGATGGAATTTCTCAAATTTTTAATTGGCAAAATATTAAAACTTTTTCTTTCTATCACTTTGATATTCCAAGAATAGTTGGAGTAGAGTCTGGTGTTTGGTTTGCTAATGCTTTTAAGGGTGAGGTTTTTCTTTACTCTTGGAGTGGAGAGTCTTTTGACAAAAAACTTTTAAAAGAGCAAGAGGCTTTTAATATGCTAAAAGATTCGGATATTCCCATATTCTCTTCATTTACAAATGACAAAGCTATTTTTGAATATTCTTTAACTAAAGAACTTATTCATGAAAATTGTAAATTAGTGTTTAGTTATATTGAAGAAGCTAATATTCAAAAAGAATTATATTATTTTAGAACTATAGATGAAGAGTTTTCGAGAGGAAAAAATAATGGCAAGTAAGTTCTTTTTTTCAAAAGACTTTATCAAAAAACTTATACTTTTAAGTTTTGCAATTCTTTTAATACTTCCATTTTCAATATTCACTATTTGGGTACTAGGAGTATCTTTATTTTTACTATTATTTAGAAAGAATAAAGTAATTTTTAAAAATACACCTTCAAACACGACAGAAATTATTCTAGCTCCAGTGGCAGGAAGCGTTGTAAGTATTGCTACCGATAAAAGCTTTTTGGAAATTAAAGTTCCCATTTTGGGGCCATATGGTTTATATATGCCTATGTCAGCTCAAGTGGCATTGTATGAGAACTTTCAGATTGAAGATAAAAATTTTACAAAAAATGCGAAGCAGTATAATCTCGTGTTTCGAAATAAGTTAGGTGCTGCAACTGCTGTTGAGATCTCAAATAGTATGTTTGGGACACAGGCTCATGTTTGGTTGAGAACAGGGGACAAGGCTAGGTCAAGCGCTAACTTTGGATATATGCCTCTTGGCGGGGTAGTAAAAGTAAATTTACCTGAAGAGTCAAATTTGTTGGTTAAAGAGGGTGAAAAAGTACTAGCAGGATCTACGATCTTAGCAGGAATTAAAGGATAAGAAATGGCCGATAAAAAATTTGATAAGTTTGCATTCTTTTTGCCGAATATGTTTACGGCCATGAATATTGGATGTGGATTTGTAGCAATTATGTACTCTATCCAAGGTGAATATTATAGAGCATGTATGTTTATTATGCTTGGTGCAATTTTTGATAGTGTTGACGGAAGAGTTGCTAGAATGACTGGGACAAGTTCAGCTTTTGGAGAGCAGTTTGATTCAATGAGTGATCTTATATCGTTTGGAATGGCTCCAGCAATTATATATTATAATCGATTTTTAATAGATAGTGGTAGGCTTGGTATGGTTATTTCATTTCTATTTCTACTTTGTGCAGCCCTGAGACTAGCTAGGTTTAATGCTAATATTTCAAAGGTAAAATCTGATTATTTTCAAGGTTTACCAGTACCCGGTGCAGCAATAGCGGTACTAAGTTATATTTTAGTTTCAATTGAGTACCCCGAGTATTTTGTGAACAGGTATATAGCAATTCCTTATATTGTTTTCTATGCTCTTTTAATGATATCCAACGTTCCATTCCCTTCATTTAAGGGTTCACCATGGGTTAGAAATAATAGAAAAAAAGTTTTATTTATTATTTTCTTAATTGCTTCGTCTTTATTTGTTTATGAAGAAGTTATGATCCCAGTAATTATTTCTCTATATGTAATAGGCTCAATTGGTTATGTGATATTGCATAAAGAAAAGTTTGATGGAATCTTTGAATGGGATGAAGAAGAGTCTGAAGCTCTAGAAGCACCTTCAACTAATGGCTAAATATTATAAACTTAAAATAGAGTTCAATGGAACTCGTTATTTAGGCTGGCAACTTCAAAAAAAATTCTCACCGACAGTTCAAGGTGAGCTGAATAAAGCATGTCAGGAAATATTCAAATCTAGTGAAATTCATACAATAGGCTCAGGACGAACAGACACAGGTGTTCATTCATTAGGGCATATTGTGAAACTTAAAGCTCCTTTCGAAATAAATTTCGAGGCTTTAAAAAAAGGCTTAAACTCAAAACTACCAGACGATATAAAAGTATTAGAAGTAGATGAGGTCCTAGAGAGTTTTAGGCCAACAAACGATGCAATAAAGAAAGAATACAAGTATCTATTTACTACAAATAAAGAACAATCTGCTTTTCAAGATAATATTATTGTTAATACTAGATTTGATCTTGATATTGATGAGATGCGCAGAGCTTGTAAGGTTTTCATTGGCACTCACGATTTTTCTGACTTTGAATGTACTGGCTCAGATACTAAGTCCAAAGTAAGAGAAATATTTGAATGTGACTTGCTGTTTCATAAGTCTAATTTTCATGGAATTTTTCCTGATCACTATGTACTGCGAGTAGTAGGTTCAGGCTTTTTAAAACAAATGGTGAGACTTATGGTTGGAACTCTTTGGAGTATTGGACGAGGTAAGTCATCGATTGAAGATCTTGAAAAATCACTAAAAAATCCAACGGGGAAAAAACTTGGAGCAACTGCACCACCATCAGGATTATACAAGACAAAGGTCTGGTACTAGCTAGTCGATAAGGCCTATATCCTTTGACTTTCAGTGGTTTTATAGCTATTTTCAAGTACTTTTTTATTAATAATTAATGCATAGCAAAGGTAAGAGGTAAACATGTCTTATACTATAGAAAACGTAAATGGTTGTACTAAGAAATTAGTTTTCAACTTTGATGGTGTAGATTTAGCATCACAAATTGATTCAGTTTTAAAAGAAAAACAAAAAACATCTAACCTTAAAGGTTTCCGTCAAGGTAAGGCCCCAATGGGAATGGTTAAGCAAGTTTATGGTGCTCAAGCTGAGAATGATGCTTTATACAGATTTGTTTCTGAAGAGTTTTACAAAGCAATCCAAGAAGAAAAAATAAATGCCATTGGATATCCAGCATTTGGTAACACGAAATTCGAAGACAATAAAGTATCATTTGATGCAACAGTTGAAATCTTTCCTGAATTTGAGTTAGCAGATTATTCAAAACTATCTTTCACAAAAGAAGATGATTCAGTAAGTGATAAAGATATTGAAGAATTAGAAAAAAGATATTTAGAGCCAAAATCAGAAATGGTTGAAATCAAAGATGAAAAGAAAAAAATTGAAAATGGAATTTTCGCTGTATTTAACTTCGAAGGTGAAATGGAAGATGGAAAGAAACCTGAGAATATGAAGGCTGAAGAGTTTCTATTAGAAATTGGATCTGGACAGTTTATACCAGGATTTGAAGAAGGAATGATTGGTCTTACAAAAGGTGCCAAGGAAACTATTGATGTAACTTTCCCTGCTGATTACCACGAAGCTGATCTTCAAGAAGCTAAAGTTAAATTCCACGTTGAAGTTCTTGAGTTGAAAGAAAAATCATCTCCAGAGTTAACAGATGAATTAGCTAAAGAGTTTGGTTTTGAATCAGTTGAAGACTTCAAAACAAAAAACAAAGAAAGATTAGTTGAGTCTAAGAAAAGAGAAGTTCAATCAAAGCTTCAAGAAGAAATATTAAAAAAATTAATTGAAATTAATGAGTTTGATATTCCTTCAACTCTCATTAATTCTCAAAAGAAAAGTGTTCAAGAAGAGTTGTCTGGTAACTTAAAGCAACAAGGTTTCAATGATGAAATGGTAAAAACTTACTTTGAAAAATGGGATTCTGATGTTGTTGCAAAAGCTGAATTTCAAGTTAAGTCTGGTTTAATCCTAGACAAGCTTGCAAAGAAATTTGAAGTTGAAGCTACCGATGCAGACTTTGATGCAAAAATTGATGAAATGGCTGGTCAGTCAGGGATGGATAAAGAACAAATCTCTACATACTACAAGTCAAATGATCAAGTTAAACAAAATATAATGTATGCAATCAGAGAAGAAAAAACTTTTGAGAAAATTATCGCAGAAGTAAAAGTTAAGTAATTAAAATAAGATTTTAAATACTAAGCCCTCCATTTTTGGAGGGCTTTTTTTTGCAAATTGTTCTCTTAATATTGGTATTTCTATTTACTCTACACTTCCTGTCCCAATAATCAAAACTCGTTGAATTTACCTTTAGTCTTTCTGTTTTTGATGGAAGTGGAGTAATTACTTTTTTGTGTGAGTAGCTTAAAGATTTCATTTTAGGCCCTAATGATGATGAAGAAATTAAAAAAGCTATGGCTATATTTTTGAAACTGAGTTTGTGGAAAATAGGAACAAGAAGCATCAAAGATGTTGGTATAAATAGCAAATAATTAGTATTTTCTGACAGAGAAATAATAAGTAATCTAAAAATTTTAAAAATAAACTGTAAAACAAAATCAAATGATGTTTCAGGTAGAATCCAAAAATTGATACTCATTATGGGAAAAAGAAATGAGAATAAAGAGGTAAATATTGGATTAATAATTAGGGAAAGCAGGTTAATGGGTAAATTTGAAAAATAGCTAATGATAACTTGAGCTAAGAACAAATTATAAACCAATTTAAATCTTGAGCCTGTAGAGAATATAATAACACCCCAGCAAAGAAAGCTGAAAGCAAAACTTAGAGGTGACTTTGCATAACCTCCAATAATTAGATCAATAATAAATGTTAAAATAAATGCATATTGATTTGAGATTTTGAAGCACTTAATTATATGAAATATAACGATTCTCTTTAGCGAGTAATATCCTGTTAGAGGCATAATTAAGCCTAAAAGCAAAAAATAAATATATTTGTGCCAGGACTTTTTTAAAAACAGAAAAATGAATAAAAGGAGTGAGCTTAGATGTATTCCAGATGGTGTTAGGAGATGAATAAGTCCAAATTCCTTGAGCGAAGACTTTAATTTTAAGTCTATCTTACCTTTATTACCAGTTTGTGATGAGTAGTAAAACTCTCGATCTATTTGTTTCCAACTACTTAGGCGATCACTATTAAATTTATTAGGCTGCTTTTTTTTGAACTGAATACTTTGATTGTTTATTTGAGATAGAAGGAAAATTGAGAATAAAAATATTACAGAAATTTTCATGATAGTTGGTATGCACTTTCAGCTATGTTCTTGTATCCCTAAGTTGTTTAAAGTTATACAAGATTGTGCTGCGCTTCGTTTTGATTTGACCTTGTTTTAGTGTTAATAATGCATAGTAAAAGGAAATATAGAGAATGGACTTACCACAATTAGCCTTAAGGCAAATGTTTAAAAACTTCTACCAAGAAGATGATATATCAAGAAACTTTAATTATATTCAAGCGCTTCCAAAAGATATAGTTCAGTGTCAGCTAAAGTTTAAAGACGATATGACTATTGCTGGATTATCGTATTTTTTTGAAGCTTTCAACTATCTGCAGCCAGGAGTTGTTGATTATGAAAAATTCCTTGAATATGAAAAAAATGCTGTTAGAAAAAAAGATAGCTTTCAAATTGAGTTTGAACTTCCTTTTAATGTTGTATTAACAGGTGAGAGGATAGCGCTAAACTTATTACAAAAAGCTAGCTCAATTGCTACATATACAAAAAAATTTACAGATATCGCTAAAGGAAGTGGAGTTACGATTCTTGATACGAGAAAAACGACACCTGGTCATAGAGCTTTAGAGAAATATGCTGTACAGGCCGGTGGTGGAAAAAATCATCGATTTGGACAAGTGGATTGCTGGATGGTTAAAGATAACCATAAATCATTCTTTGGTGGCTTAAAAGAAGCCTTGGAGTACTTTGAAAATATAAACTCTTTCTACACTCCAACGATAGTAGAAATACATTCTCTAGAAGAGTTAAAAGCTGGATTAGAACTAAATATAAGGCACTTCATGCTTGATAACTTCTCACCTGATAAAATAAGAGATGCTGTAAAATTAAAAAAAGAAGGTGTTACATACGAAGTTTCAGGTGGAATAGGAATGCATAATTTAAAAGACTATTTGATTGAAGGTGTTGATGCCATTAGCTCTGGCTCAATTACTTACAATGCTCCACATGTTGATATATCATTAAAGTATAAAAGGTAACTATGAGTACTTCTCAGTATGACATTCTAATTATTGGAAGTGGGATTGCAGGATTATCTGCAGCAATTAAACTTGCTGAAAACAATCTGAAAATTGCAATTGCAACAAGAGAAGATAGGCCGGAGAATACAAATACTCATTGGGCACAAGGTGGAATCATCTATGCTAGCGAAGATGATCAACTAATTGATGATATTAATAAAGCGAGTGCTTATACTGCAAATCTAGAAGCAGCTCAAATACTTTCAGATAGATCAGCTCAAATTTTAGAAGAAATTCTTTTAAAGAAATCTGAAACAGATTTTAATAAAAATGAAAATGGAGACTTGCTTTACACAAAAGAAGCAGCTCATTCTAAATCTAGAATTATATACAAAGGTGATTATACAGGAAAAGAAATCCAGATTTCTCTTCTTAACTATTTAGATAATAAAGAAAGATTTCCAAATGTGGAGTTTCTTACAAAGCATACAGCAATTGATTTGATAACTCCTAATCATCATGGAATAAGCATCCATCAAAGATATGAATCTCATAAAGTTCTGGGAGCTTATATTCTTGATCAAGAAAGTGAGATTGTAAAAAAAGTAATGGCAAAGAAAACAATTCTTGCAACTGGTGGAATTGGTGCTCTGTATTTACATAATTCGAATACAGGTGGTTCTCGTGGAGATGGTCATGCAATGGCAAATCGAGCAGGAGCTTATATTTCTAACATGGAGTTTATACAATTTCATCCAACAACTTTTTTCTCCGAAAATGTTCATAGACGCTTTTTAATAACTGAAGCAGTTCGTGGAGAGGGTGGAACTTTAGTTAACTCTAAAGGGCAAGCATTCATGCATAAATATCATGAGGACAAAGAACTTGCTCCACGTGATATTGTTGCCCGAGCGATTCTTGCCGAAATGATTGAGCTTAAAGACGATTGTGTCTATTTAGATATTTCTAATAAAGATGATAAATGGACTAGAGAAAGGTTTCCTACAATATATGAATACTGCTTAGAACACAAAGTAGATATTACTAAAGAGCCGATACCTGTAGTTCCTGCTGCTCACTATACGTGTGGTGGAGTAAAAACAGATCTTGATGGTAAAACAAATCTCCCGCATCTATATGCTGTAGGAGAGGTTGCTAGTACTGGTCTCCATGGGGCAAATAGATTGGCATCAACTTCTTTATTAGAGGGTTTAACATTTGGATATATTGCCGCAGAAGATATTTTAAAAAATATTGGAGATATTAGTCACTATGATTCAGACAAGATTAGAGAGTGGCGAATTGGTGAGGGAGAAGTTGACTTAGGACTTGTGTCTCAAGATATTCAAACTATCAAGCAAACAATGTGGAACTACCTTGGTCTTAAGAGATCTAAGAATAGACTTGCAAGGGCCAGGGCGATGTTTCGAGAAATGTCAGACGAAATCCATAAGTTTTATAGACATGCAAAACTTGAAGATGATTTAATTGGTTTAAGAAATGCTGTGGAAGTATCTCATTTGGTTTTAACTGCAAGTGTGAGAAATAAGAAATCAGCAGGATGTTTTTACCGAGAAGATTAATGGACAAGTTTTTTCTATCAATTTCATTATCAATTATTATTCATGTATTTATCCTTTTTGGATTGAGCAGTTTTATTAGTACTGAGAAGTTAAGTTATTCTCAAAAAATTGGTGAATCCCAAGTAAAAACAACTGTAAATATAGTTTTACAAAAAAAGAAACAACAAAAAATTATAGAAAGATTAAAAAGTACAAAAACAAATCGGAAACAAAAAGTTACTGAGAAAAAGAAAACTGAACAATTAGAATTAAATAAAACTCGTAAAACAGATCAAGGGAAGAGGACTGATCTTGCTAAATATTTATCACAAGTTAGAAGCTTGATCGTAAAATATAAGTATATGAACCGAATATCAAAGAAGTTAAAATTAAAAGGGACAGTAGAGCTAAGCTTTAATATTTCTTGGCCAAACCACTTATCAAATTTAAAAATTATTAAACCTTCAAAGTTAAATCCTCTTAATGACTCCGCACTAAAAGGTATTCAAAACATAGAGAACCTTCCTAAGATGCCAGAATCATTGAAGAGTGAAATTCTTACAGCCCGGATTGCAGTTATTTACGAATAGAAGTTTGTTTGATATATCAAACTATGTCTTATTTTTGCTTTAAAAGCTTATTATTTATGCTATTAGCTGCACCTGCATTTGGTCAGGAAGGTACGAATACGTTCAAACTCGAAAATATAAAATACACTCATGAGCAAGAAGCCTTTACTGATGAAGAGGCATTAGCTGTTACGGATATAAATGCAGAAGAAATTAAAGAGTCTAATGTATCCTCTATCGATGATGTTGTTAGATTAACTCCTGGAGCAAGTACTTCTAGAGGTCCAAGAAGCTTTGGAGAGTCGATTCAAGTTAGAGGGTTAGATTCTCAAAAAGTATTTGTGTATATTGACGGTGTTAAGCAAAACTATAAAGCAGGTCATACTTCTATGATTGCAACTGATGTTGAGAACCTTGTCGCAGTAAAGATTCATAAGTCTTCAGGAGATTTATCAAAGTCTGGAAGTTTAGGTGGGGGAGTTAGTTTTAGAACAATCGAACCAAAGGATTTGGTAAAAAGAAACTCAAAAACTACTTCAGTGGTAAAGTATCAGAATAATAGTGCAAACACAGAAAATATTTATAATATTAAATCAGCATTTAAAAATAATGGACAACAAGCACTAGTCAGTTATTCAAAGAAAAAAGCTCATAACTTAAACCTAAATGATGAAACAGAATTAGAGAATTCAGCATATGAAGAAGCAAATTTCTTAGGAAAAGTTTATTTCAATGATTTAAAGTTTGCGGTTGAAAATTTTGAAAGAAGTGACACAAGTCCACTTGATCCTAGTTTGAATCCTCCAAATAGAATACAAAGTTTGTTGGCAGATAATAAAATTATAAAAACAACGGTATCTGCAGAGTACCAAACAGATTCAAATAAGTTTCAGGTTTATAGAAATAAGCAAGAAGTCGTTAAAACAAATAGAGAAGAAAATATAAAAGCTATTCGAGAAATTGAAACTTATGGAGCTAGCTATAAAGGAAGTATAAATGAATGGAAACTAGGATTAGACTTTGTATCTGACGAACTAGAATCAAGTAAAAATGGAGAAGAGATTATATCTTACCCTAATGCTTCTAGACTTGTTAATTCAGCGTTTGTGGAAAAGAGTTTTAAATATAGAAAGATAACATCAACTCCTGGCTTGAAACTACAAAGCATAAAACTTGTTGCGGATAGTCCAGAGTTTGAAAATATTGAGCATGAGGTGTTGAGTAAGAAATTAGAATTAACTTTAGAGCCAAACGAAAAAACAAGTATCTTTGCAAACTATATAGAGTCTGTGAATGCTCCAAATGTTGGAGAAGTATTTCCTTCAGGACTACATTCAAAAGGTGATGACTTTATAATTAGAGACAATTACTTTATTCCAAATTTAAATTTAAAACCGGAGCACTCGGAGCAAAGAGAGTTAGGCTATACTCTTACTTTTGAGGGATTTGGATCTTATGACCAATTTAAATTCTCTCACTCCTATTACGAAAACAATATAAAAGATTATATTTACTTAGAAAGAATAGATCGTTCAACCCTAGATGATTATGATGGGACAACACAGTTTGTGAATATTGATGAAGTTAAACTTCAAGGTCAGGAGCTAAGTCTTACTTATGTAAATGATAGAGTTGAATTAGGCTTTGCGTATACAACAGTTAGAGGAGAGAATGAGTCACTTGGGATCTATTTAGAAGATTTACCTGCTGACTTTTATACAATAAGTTCAAAATATTATAATGAGGAAAGTGGTTTGAGTCTTGGCTACTTGGGTTTAGTTACTCAAGAGCAAAATAGAGTTAATGAAGATACAATCCAAAGAACCGAAAAAACACCAGGGTATTTTATACATAATGTATTCATGTCAAAAAAAATTGGAAAATATTTTGAAACTAATTTACGTGTAGATAACCTTGGAAATAAAAAATATAGAAGGCACGGCTCTCATTTATATGAAAGTCGTGAAGATTATAAAGTTGCAATTAATTTTAAAATATAAGGAGAAATTAATGAAATTATTAGTATTAATTACAATGCTTGTATCTTTTGGGGCGATGGCCAATATCCCTGTTGGAAAGTACAAAGTAGAAAAGATTCAGTGTACAGGCGGAAAAGTAATGAAGCTTGGTGGTAAGTTTATGGTTTATGAAATCTTCTTAGATGTATCAGACTCGGAAATGGTTATGACTGCTAATGCTAAGTCAGGATCATGGGCTCCATTTAGACTTGACTGCACTCAAGTTAATAAGGGGACGTTTACATATACTCAAGAGGGAAAATACGAAGGAGATCTTCCAAATACTTCTGTGAAATGTAATGCAGCTACTTGGACAAGAATTTTAAAGAAAAAACTTTTTGGAGTTGAAGAGTATGGAGAGTTTACTTACGTTGTAAATGGAAACAAGCTTACAATATCTAATCCAAATACAGTTACTAAGTATTCATGCGATAAAGATGGTGGATATCCAGTTTATTACTATAATAAATTATAATTTAATAGGCGCCTAGTGCGCCTTGTAACCATCCGAAATTGCAATAAAATTTGGTTGGTTTCATTGAAGTTTGGAGTTGGTTAGAAAATATTACTTAAAGTCTTTTATATTTAGACTTATCGCTTCATTCACGCTAGAAATCCTCAATTAATTATTTAAGTCCTTGGGGAAAAGCATGGAAAATACTTCTAATTCAGACAAAATGTTTGTTGATAAATCACTTTATTTTACTTCACTGGGTTGCTCAAAAAACCTTGTCGACTCAGAGGTAATGTTAGGTCATATGGGCTTAGATGGTTTTACGATTTCTCAAAAGCCAGAAGAAGCAGAAGTTATTATTGTTAATACATGTTCATTTATCGAGGCAGCTAAGACTGAATCAATTGAAACAGTTTTAGAGTTGTCAGATTTTAAAGATCCTGAGGTTGGAAACTGTAAAGCACTTGTAATGAGTGGTTGTATGGCCCAAAGGTATTCAAATGAATTAGAAGATGAAATGCCAGAGATAGATCTTTTTATTGGAACTGGTGAGTATAATAAAATCGTTCAGTTATTACATGCGCTGGAGGATGGAAGGCTTGAAAAGAAGTCTTTTGTTGAAATTCCAAAGTTTATTCATACAGAATTTGATCCAAGAATTAATACATCGCCATTCTATACAACTTGGCTAAAAATATCAGAAGGATGTAATCGAAATTGTACGTTTTGTATTATCCCAACACTAAGAGGGAAGCTTAGATCTAGAAGTATTGATTCTTTAGTAGCTGAGTCTAAGAACTTAGTAGAAACTGGTGTTCGTGAATTAAATTTAATTTCTCAAGACTTCTCTGATTATGGCTCTGACTTTGAAGGCTTTGAAAAAATAGATAATAAAAATCCAATTATTCATAATATGCTTAAATCTTTAAGCGAGCAATCTGGTGCCGACTGGGTTAGAATTTTTTATTTTTACCCAGATGACTTAACTGATGATGTAATGGATTTAATGGCATCTTCAGATAAAATCTGCAAATACCTAGATATGCCAGTTCAACACTTTTCAGATAAAGTTCTTAAGAGAATGAATAGAACGAAAGTTACTCGCGAAGTAATTATGCAAAAGATTAAAACACTTCGTGAAAAAATCCCTGGAATCGTTTTAAGAACATCAGTTATTGTTGGTTTTCCAGGTGAGACTGAAGAAGACTTTCAATCATTATTAGATGGAATTATTGAATGCCGATTTAACCATCTTGGCGTATTTAAATATTCTGACGAAGAAGGAACACCAGCTTTAAGGCTTAAAGACAAAGTTCCTCAAGAAGTAATTGATGAACGCTTTGAAAAAATCTATGAAGCTCAAAGAGAAATTGCTCGAGAATTAAATCAAGAGTTTGTTGGGCAAACAATCGAAGTTCTTGTAGAAGGTCAACATGAAGAAACAGAATTACTTCTTCAAGGAAGGCATCAAGGACAAGCGCCAGATATTGATGGAAAAGTATTTATTAATGATGGTTCTGCTCAGGTAGGCGATATCGTAAAAGTAGAAATTAGTGAAGTTCTTGATTATGATCTTGTTGGTGCTATTGTAGATTAAGCTCCTCTTTGAATTAGTCGGTTTAAGTTTTCAAGCTTATCATAAATTAGCTGTTCTTGTTCTGGAGTCATTCCTCCTTTGGTTTTGTACTCTGCTGTATGGTACCCGTTATGTTCAGATTTTAAGTAGGGGGCACTATCGATTTCAATATCAAACTCTGTTGGATTTCTAAACATATTAGTATTGGCAGACAAGTAAAACTTAAACACTGCTAAACTACTAATTATATCTTTAAATAAGTAACAGATCTTGTAAGCACTTAGAGCTTCTTCATATGTTGTGGAAGGGTAGTTAGGTATTAAATTTACCTTTACTCTTACACCATACTTTTTAGCCAAGCGTAAATTATCTATTATAATGGCACGAGTTGCTTGTTTGTTCATTAAGCGCAGAACTCTGTCTGATGTTGATTCTGTTCCAAAGCAGAAACTTCCAACTTTAGCTTGTGCTAACTCCTTGAAAAATTCTTCATTAAGTGATTTATTGTTAATCATATAACTCATCGTGTGGAGTGGGAAGTTTTCAGCATTCGCCATTACTGCTAACTTTTTATAAAACTGTGGAGGAACGGCATCCGACACTAAACTAAATCCAGCATTGGGATATTTTTGTCTGAGAGCTTTTAACTCACCGTAAACATTTTCAACAGGTCTAGCTATATACCTGTCTTTACCAATATCTCCCATAAGCACATAATCACAGAATTCACATTTTCCCCAATAGCATCCTTTAGTAACAAGTACAGGGAATTGATTCTGATATGTATGATTTTCAGGTAAATCAAAATCAACATAAGGAATTCTCTTTAAGCTCTCTCTAGTGGCCGTGCCTCCCTTTATTGCAATAGCTTCCTCTGCGATACCAAATTTATTAACAATATTTACAATATCTTGTTCGGCATAGCCTTGAAAAATAAGATCAGCTTGGGAGTTCTTTTTTAATAATGTTATTTGTTTTCCATCAAGAAGTGATATTTGTGCTCCACCTAAAAATACAACTGTATTTGGTGATCTAGATTTTATTATTTTAATAAGTTCAATACTATAAATTAGTTGCTCTCCGAATGCTACAGATATTGCAATAGTATCATGCTGGTTCTCTAGCAAATTCTCAGCATATAAAGTTAAAAGTTCTAAAACTCTAGGGTGAAAATTTGCGCCCAATTCAAAGAAGTCTTGTAACGACTTCGGTGATTTTAGGACTTCACTTGCTAAATGATTATGAAATCTATATTTAATCCATTCAGTGTTGTTAGCTACATTTATTTCATCATTATCAACAATCTTGATAGCTTTATGAATGGATTTTATGATATTTGATCGATCTTCACCCTCTAGAAGGTCCGAATAAACGACAGAGTCAACCAGATCGTTATTCATCTGCATATTAAAGTCATAGCATTTAGTTTTATGTCCAGCTTCCTTTAGGATCGTTGCCAATAAATGAGTTGATAAGTATGGAGCTTTTGTTGCTGATGGCAAAAATGGTGGGAATATTAATGCTATATCTTTCATGAATTGATTATATCTTAATACAAGATAAATACAAAGCCGAAGCTTACTCCATTAGTAAGTCATTGATAAATCGATCAAAGTTGTCAGTAAAACGTTCATAATACTTACCCGTTGCAGGTCCATTAAAGCCAGCGTGGATTTTACGTATCTTACCCAATTTATCTATAAAAATTGTTGTTGGAAATGAGATAAAGTTCTCTAGTCCTGGAAGTACAGTCGCTACCTTGTCTTGTGTTGTAAAACCCCCAATTAGAATTGGATAGTTAATATTAAATAACTTTTTTACTTTTTTAATTTGTTTCTTTGCATGAATTTTATTTGGGCTTCGTTCGAAAGCAAGCATATAAAAATCTACAGCTTTATTTTTATTATTCTCAATCCACTTTGTAATGAATTTTGTTTCGTCAATGCAGTTTGGGCACCAAGATCCAAAAATTTGAAGTACTCGTACGTTGTCTGATTTAACTCCAAGTTTATAAGGCTTTCCGTTAAGGTCTTTAAGTTCAAGTTTTGAAAAATCACCTTTATAAGATGTTATTGATTCAGGGTCTTTTAGTTCAAAATTATCATTTTCATTGGCACTAAAACTTTCATTCCAAGATTTGCCACTATAGATATCACCAGAGTACAAACCAGATTTAGAAATTTCTCCACTTAGTAAAAAAGCAAAAACGCCATCAAAGCCATATAGTTTTAATTTTTTCCCCTCTAGAGATGGTGTTAAATATCTATAGTCACCTGTCTGAGTTAGAATACTAGCGTAGGTAAGTTCTTGTTCTTGTGTAAATAAAAGTATGGCCTGTTTTTTATTTTTACTGCCTATACTCATTTCCCATTTTTTTGGAAGAGAATTTATTTTTTTGAAATCTGAATGTTTTTTACTTAACTGCTTCATTCCAAAAATTGGAACTTTATATTCTGGAGATCGATTATATTTAATCCAATTACCTTTTAGGGTATTTCCCATTTTAGATAAGACGATTGCAGCGTCATAGTTTAAAATATCTATCTTGATGTCTTTAGAGTTATCATTGGTTTCATAATTTAGATTTATTTCTTCTTTTCCATTATAGAGTGTAACTTTATTATTACTTTTAAACTCCAAAATAAAAGGAATAGCTTGTTTTTGTATCTGAAGCTCAAGTGACCACCTTCCCTTTATGTCTGTATTGTTGAAACATGAACTTAAGAAAAATGAAGTGGCAAGCGTAATAAATGATTTCATTTGAAAATATTTCCTAGAATTATTGAAAAAGTTATAAATTGTTCCTGCTAGATCTTAAGGTATAGCAGGGAGTTTGAAGGCATTTGACAATTTTTACTCGTTTATGTCAATCAATCTGATTGAAGCATTTAAATGTTTAAGTATTATCTAATGTATTGTGAATAATAGGAGAAATTAAATGAGTGATTTAATAAGTAAGTATGCTGTCATCGGAGCGGGTCCATGTGGCATTGCGATGATAAGATGTTTGACTAAAATGAACATTCCTTGCCAGGGTTTTGAATATCACTCAGCCGTTGGTGGAATTTGGAATAAAGATAATCCACTAAGTACAATTTATGACTCAGCTCACTTAATTTCATCGAAGACAATGACACAATATGATGAGTTTCCATTCCCTGATAAAGTGGCTGATTTTCCTCATCAGTCAGTTTTAAAAGAATACTTTTTAGGTTTTTCAAAAGAGTTTGATTTGAATAAGTACATAAGATTTAACTCAGCAATTCAAGACGTTTCTAGAGATGAAGATGGAACATGGACAATCAAATACAAAGACACAAAAACAAATGATGAGTATTGTGACGTTTATAAAGGTGTTATTTTAGCAACTGGCCTATTTAATAAAGGTAATGAAAACTTTCCAAAGTGGGAGGGACAAAGTTCTTTCTCTGGAGATATTGTTCATGCAGCTCAGTATCGATCAAGTGACATATTTGCAGGAAAAAGAGTATTGATTGTAGGCTGTGGAAATAGTGCCGCAGATATTGCCATTGATGCTGTTCATAGAGCAAAGTCTGTAGATATGAGTGTTCGAAGAGGATACTACTTTGTACCGAAATATATTTTTGGAAAGCCCATGGATACTGTAAATGGTTCATTTAAAAAAATCATTCCTGAAAAGATAAAAAAGAATATTGATAAAAAAATATTGAAGTGGTTTGCAGGTGACCCTGTGCAATTTGGTTTTCCAAAGCCTGATTATGATATTTTCGAATCACATCCAGTTATAAACTCTTACTTACTTCAATATGTTGGTCACGGTGATATCAATGTTGTTAAGGATATTGCTAAGCTTGATGGAAGCACGGTTCATTTTAAAGATGGCTCTAAAAACGACTATGATGTGATCTTAACAGCAACTGGTTACCATATTAAGTTCAGCTATATCAATCACGAACTATTGAATTGGAAAGGTGCTTGTCCAGATCTACACCTTAATGCTTTTCATCCTGAGTATGACAATTTATTTGTACTTGGTATGATTGAAGCAACAGGTATTGGGTGGCAAGGACGTTATGATCAATGTGAATTAATTGCAAAGTACATTAAGCAAAAAGACTCATCGAATCCTTCTAGTGGGTTTCAAAAATTTGAAAAAGAGAGAAGAGCTAACAATACTGATCTAAGTAATGGCATGAAATATATTAAGTTAGATAGAATGGCATATTATGTTCATAAAGAAACATATATGGAAAAAGTCTGTTCTGGTATTAAGGAATTAAGTTAATGAAAAATATCTTAATTACAGGTACGAGTGGCTATGTTGGTACTCAACTAATTGAAAGACTTAAAGCAGACTCGTATAAAAATAAGGAAGAAATTGGTCAAGTCGTCGCCTTAGATATTCGAGATAATGGAGTTCGTGTTGATGGTGTTGAATATTATTTTGAAGATATTCGAAATCTTGAAAAAATGAAAGAGATTCTCGAAAAGCATAATATCAATACTGTAATTCATATGGCCGCAATTCTTGCACCAAACGAGCGAGTTTCGGTAGAAATGATGTATGAAATTAACGTAGAAG
This sequence comes from uncultured Bacteriovoracaceae bacterium, assembly GCA_937923325.1. The sequence goes on along the minus strand of CAKZUQ010000021.1, from coordinate 21,385 downwards.
GAACTAGAAACCTTCTAAAATGTGCACAGGTCAATAAAGTTGATAGGTTCATCACTGCTTCTAGTGGAGCTGCTTATGGCTACCATGCTGACAACTCAAAATGGTTATCAGAAAAAGATAAAATTAGAGGAAATTTAGAATTCCCTTATTCTTTTCATAAAAGGTTAAATGAAGAAGATTTTGCGTTGTATAGGGATTTACTACCGAAGATGAAACAATTCGTTTTTAGGATTGGAACTGTTCTGGGTGTTAGTGTTAATAACTTAATAACTGATATGTTTAAAAAGTCTGTAGTTACTGGAATTAAAGGGTCTGATGCACCTTTTGTTTTTATCTGGGATGAGGATCTTGTGGAAATAATACTTAAAGCTGTTACCTCTGAGAAACCTGGTGAGTATAATGTCGCTGGAGATGGTACTGTTAACCTTTCAGATATAGCAAAGACTCTCAACAAACGATATATTGCAATCCCTTCTACTGTTGTGGAGAAAGCTCTTAGACTGTTAAAGACTATTGGGGTGTCACAATATGGACCAGAGCAAGTAAAGTTTTTAAAGTATAGACCCGTATTAGATAATAAAAAGTTAAAAGAAGTATTTGGGTATGTACCTAGAAAGACTTCATTGGAGGTTTTAGAATTCTACTTAAAAAATCGAAAATATTCTTAGTATAATTTTTTTAAAATATTGCAGGCATCTGTAACGTCAGAGCTTTCTAAGTATGGAAATGCTACTAGACCTAAATGGAATGAAAACATAATTCTAAGTTCTTTGTCAGAAAGCTCCGGAAAGAAATGCTTTCGTTTTTGATAACCATCACTTTCACACTTTCTTATCAAATCACCAATTTCATTTTTTTTATCTCTATACAAAAAATAAAAAGCTATCAAATAAGGATAGTCTTTTACTAAAGATCTTGTTTTATTTAATCCAATATCAATATTTCCACTTTCCCATGCTTCCATTCTCTCTTGACCTTTACCAGAGAATTCATCACCAAAAAGTAAGCATGCTTCTTTTAAAATATTTATTTTTTCTTTACCAAAGTAATAATAAATTAATGTTCTAGAAATTTTAGATTTTTTAGATAAAAGAGTATATGTCCACTTTAGATTTCCCAGCTGAATATCAAGCTCAATCGCAGCATTTAACACTGCTTTATAAACATCTTCTTTGGATTGTTGTGTTTTAGACATGGTTTATTGTTTATTTTTTGTCTTCTTGTTGTCAAAAATTAAATCTGTTTGAAGCTCTGAGATCTTGTATTGAATATGGCCATAGGTGTGCTTATCTTTAAGTTCCTTTTGAGCCATTCTATTTTCTAAATTAGTCATTTTTTGGGTAAGGTGATTAAGTATATGTTTAATATCCTCAAACTGTTCCATTTGCTGTTTGGTTACATTTTGCATTAAAAGCTCAGTTTCATTTACAACATCTTTAGCTAGATTCTTTGAAAATTTTTTTCGGTTGAATAAAAAATTAAACATAAGTGTTCTCCTAGCTATAGTGTACAAAACACCTTAGAGCTATGATACTGGGCAAAGTTTATCGAAGGCGTAAATGATTGGATTTTCATGTAAAATACTAATATAAAAAGGGGAATAGCTTGAGAATACTAGTCGGAATAATATTGCTTTCATTTACAACAGCATCATATGCTTTGGATTTAACTAAATATAAGTCTAAAATTCGTTCACATATGGCAAATATGTTGGGTGCTGAAACAACGAATAAGATTTTAGGAGCTGAAGAAACAGAGAACTCAATTGAATTACCTGAGATACCAGAAGTTAAATTGAATGCTAAAGACGAAAGTTTCTATGATGTAAAATCAAGCCCTATATATAATCAAGGGAATAAGTATAACAATCTTTCGGATGAGAAAAAAAGATCATATAGAGTTTCATTCTTGCAACAAATTTTTGAAGTCACTAGAAATAGTGAAGCAAAAAAAGAAGATATAATTAAGTTTTTAAATGTATTAGAGCAAGGTGGAAATAGAGAGGGTGTATATCGATCTATTACTTTGGACCAAGTTTATTTAGCATTAGAGCAATACGATGAAACACCAAGTGATGCTTTAGTGAACTTTGTCGAATACTTTCCTCCAAAGTTTCTTAGAAAAAAATATGCAAGAGCAAGTATTGAAAAACTAAACTTATGGGCTCTAAAGAGGTTAATAGCAGAAAAATGTTTAGAGCTTTTAGATGTCATGGCGATAACACCTGAAGATCTCTATAAATGGTATGCTGTATTTTCAAGTGAACTGGCCAAGGATCAATCAGGTGCTTTTGTTAGCTCTACGAGATTAAATACTAGTGATCAGTATCATTATAACTGGGCAAAGAGTGTTCCTTTTCAACATATTAAATCAGAAGTTGTTATAAAAGTTCATAGAGTAATGAACTATCTAAATAAATCTATGTAAAGAAAGGGTTTTTAGTTTCAACTAAAGAAAACAAGAGCCTTTCTATTCCGAGAGCAACTCCACTTGAGCTTGGGTAACCACTCTCAAGAGTAGAGTAGAAATCTGTAGGCTCTGGTAGATCATAATGGTAAATTTTTTTCTTTTCTTGTTTTTGAAAATCAAATCTTTCTTTTTGAACTTCTAGATCTGTAAGCTCATTAAAACAATTACAAAGCTCTATGCCTTCTAAATAAACCTCAAATCTTTCGCATACTCTAGGGTCATCCTTTTTAATAGTAGATAGAGCACTTAATGGTTCTGGGAATTCATAGAGTAATAATGATTTGTAGTTCTTAAAGTGTGGTTCAACTTTATTTAAAAAAAGTAAGAAAAAGTAATCATCCCATGAGCACTCTACTGATGGTAGTGGAACTTCTTTAAAGTCATTTTGAATTTTTTGTTTTAACTCGTTTTTATCTAGATAGTTTAAAATATCAATATTAATAAACTCTTGAAAGATTTCTTGTACCGTAGCTCTTTGAAAATCAGATTTATAATAATTATTTTTTAGCGGAATACCTTTACTACTTAGTTGATCTGATACAGAGAGGATTAGCTTTTCAACATCATCCATAATTGCTTCGTAACGAGCATATTTTCTATACCATTCAAGCATTAAAAATTGGTTTCTATGAATCTCTGAACTAGGTTCATCACGAAAGCAGTATGAAATAGTAAAAATATTTTGAAAGTCTTCTTTAGAGGCCAATAATCCTTTCATATGAAACTCTGGAGATGTATGCAAGAATAAGTTTGCTGAGCTACCTTTTATTTTAGAGTGAACTTCAAATGGATGAATATGTGTTTCCATTCCAGGATTTTGAACCATTGGAGGTGTCAATACATCAATAAACTCTTTCTCTAAGAAAAAGTTTCTAATGGCCTGAATTGTTTCAAATTGGTATTTTAGTTTTGTCATGATTGAATCGCTTAAAAAACTCAACTTATCTCAAAGTACAAATGAATGTAAATGGTCAGGTGCTGTAAATTTCTTATTTGTGAGGGATCATATTCTTTTTATTAAGAGGAGTGAAACCATGCCAACCCATGCAGGGCAGTTAGCTTTTGCTGGGGGGCATAAAAGTCAAGAAGAGGTGAACCCAGTTGAGACGGCTTTAAGAGAGTTAAATGAAGAAACATCAATTGAAAGTCAAAGCGTTAAAGTAATTGGAGTCTTAGATAGTGTGAGAACTTCTGGGAATAAATCAATTATACCGGTTGTTCTATATATAGATAAAGATCCTATTGAAATCATTAGTAAGCTAGAATCTAATGGCGAATGGGATGACGCAATTTTAGTACCGTATAAGTACTTAGAGTCTAAATCAAATTGGAGTCATGGCATTAGTATGAGAGAGTCTAGTGTTGTTAAAATTAGGTTTTGTTCAATTCCTGCTTCTAAAACAGTTTCTACAAATAACAGTGCAGAGTCTACTCTTCTTTGGGGCGCAACAGCACAAATGATATGGAACTTCTTTAAAATTTGTCCTTAAGATGTTAAAAAACCATCAATTAAAATACAAAAATATATTTCTGGAGAAATGAATGGAAGATATAGCAAAGCAAGTTGCAGAAATTTTAGGTTTAGCACAAGTTCCAAATCTTTATGATTGGCTGGGTGTAACCACTATATTCATTTTGGTTTTCTATAGTGTGATAAACTTACTTGCAAGTGATGAAGTAAAGACAGAAGCTCCAAAAGTAGAAGACAAGGAAGAAGTCAAAGAGGTTGAACAAGCTGATACAAGCATTACTAATGAAGAAGACTCAACGAGTGAAGAACCAAGCGAAGAAAAACTAGAAGTAAAAGTTGAGACTCCAAAAGTATCTTGGTCTGATAGACTTGTTAAAGGACTTTCTAAGACTAGAGAAGAGGTTTGGGGGAGAGTTGGATCAATTCTAAAGTCATCTAATATTACAGAAGAACAATTTGAAGAAATAGAAGAGATTCTTTACACGGCAGACTTGTCTCCAGCAACTGTTGCCGAGCTTCTTGATGAGTTAAAAGAGTTTTCTAAAGGTGATTCAGAGTCAACAGAAGACTTTATAACATTTATAAAAAACTTTCTAAAAGGTAGAATGAACTCTATTCAAGCGAAAGTTAATAAAGATCTTTATGAATTAAAGGCTGGATCTGATAAGACAAAAGTTATCATGATCGTTGGTGTTAATGGAGCTGGTAAAACAACAACAATTGGAAAACTAGCAACAAAGTTAAAAGCTCAAGGTGCTAGTGTTGTCGTTGGTGCTTGCGATACTTTTAGAGCGGCTGCAGTTGAGCAACTAGAGGTGTGGTGCAATAGAGCTGGCGTAGAAATTGTAAAAGCAAAAGAGGGTGCAGACCCAAGTGGTGTTGCCTTTGATACAGTAAAAAAAGCTGTAGAATCAAATGCTGATTACTGTATTATTGATACAGCGGGTAGATTACACACTGCTTCGAATTTAATGGATGAACTTGCTAAAACTAAAAAAGTTATGAGTAAAGTTATGCCTGATGCTCCACATGAGACTTTATTAGTAATTGATGCAATCACAGGTCAGAATGCTTTACGCCAGGCAGAAGAGTTTAATAAGGCACTAGAGCTTTCAGGTCTAATCTTCACAAAATGTGATGGATCTTCAAAAGCCGGATCTGCAGTTGGAATCGTGCAGCAATTAAATGTACCTATTACATATATTGGTGTTGGTGAAGATGTTGATGACCTTAATATTTTTGATCTAGATGAGTACCTTAATGCACTGCTTGGTATGCCGGCAAGCTAGCCTCGCGCATTGACTTGTAAGTACTGATAACTTAGTCTTAAACGTATGACCGTACAAAGTGAAGGTTTAGAATATAATATTTTAGGTTGTAATGTCCGTGTAAAACCGGATGAGGCCGATCATAATAACGCAAAACAAGCGATCGATCGTGTGAACGAGGAGATCGAGCTGTTGAAAAAAGCGAACCCAAGCCTTAAAGACTTGGATCTTGCTGTATTAACTGCGCTTAAACTTGCTTCAGCTCGAAATGAATTAGAGACTGAATACAAGGAAAATGTTTTTGCCTTAAGATCTGGTATTAGTGACGCTCTTAATTTTATTGAAGAAGTGTCACCTGGGACTATGCAAACATCTCAGCCTGAATAAAGAAGCATATAGTGGAAAAAAGTATTTTTAGAAAGAAAGCTCGTCAAATATTAACGGGACTTTCAGATAAGCAGATAGACGCTCAAAGTCTGTCCGTATCGAAGAATATAATTTCTCATATTCAAAATAATCACTTTAAAAATTGTACGGACTTAAATCTAGGAGCATACTGCCCAATTCAGCAGGAAGTTTTATGGTTTAAGAATTTTGATGAAAACGACTATTCATATAGTGTTCCCCATTTATTGGATGAACAAAATATGGATTTTTATAAAGTCTCTTTAGAAGAAGTTAGCCAAAAAAAGCTAGGTTTAACTTTTCAGATAGAGTCCAGAGGAAAGAGTGTAAGGCCGGATATATTACTAATCCCAGGTTTAGCATTTACTACCTCTTTGAAAAGACTTGGTAGAGGTAAGGGTTTTTATGATCGTTACTTAAGTGAGTTTGGTGGAGTGAAAATAGGTATTTGTTTTGAAAAACAATTATTTAACGATCTTCCAACAGATGAACATGACCAATGTATGGATTATGTAATAACTGAAGAGAAAGTATATAAATAATAAGGGGATAAAAATATGACAACTGAAACTATATTGGCGGCATTGCTTTCATTAGTTTTAGGTGCTGTTGTAGCTTACTTTGTTTCAATGTCTAAAGTTAAAGATTTAACTGCAGCTAGTGAAAAAGAGGGCGATGACATCATCAAAAAAGCTAAGGAAAGAGCAAACGAAATTAAAAAGTCTGCTAAGTTTGATGCGAAACAAATCATTAATGATGAAAAAGAAGAGCTTGAAAAAGAATACAAAAGAAAAGTATCAGCTCTACATGACCAAGAAAGAGGACTGACTAAAAAAGAGCTATCATTAGATTCAAAGATTGAAGCGAAAGATAAAGAGTTAGAAAATCTTAAATCAAAAGAAGAAAAACTTGAAAACGAAATAAAGCAAACACTTAGCGAGAGAGAAAAATTCATTGCTAAGCAGTCAGAGATCTCAGATAAGTTAACTACTATCGCTGGCATGAGCAAGGAAGAAGCTAAAACTGAATTAATGAATGCAATGGAAGAAGAAGCAAAAGTAGATGCTGCTAAAATGATTGCAAGAGTTGAAGAAGAAGCTAACGAAGAATCAGAAAAAAGATCAAAAAGAATTTTAGGAATAGCTCTTCAAAGATTCGCTGGAGAGTATGTAGCAGAGCAAACAGTTGCTTCTGTTGAGCTTCCTGGTGATGAAATTAAAGGACGCCTTATTGGTAGGGAAGGTCGAAATATTCGTGCCTTCGAACAAATCTGTGGCGTTGATTTAATTATTGATGATACTCCAGGAATGGTTGTTATCTCTTCATTTAATGTTGTTAGAAAACAAGTTGCTAGAATGACTATTGAAAAATTAATTTCTGATGGTCGTATTCACCCTGCAAAAATAGAAGAGTTCCATGATAAGTCTAAACATGAAATGGAATTAAATTTAAGAGAGCTAGGTGAAAAAGCACAAATGGAAATAGGTATTCACGGTCTTCATCCAGAAGTATTAAAAATGCTTGGTGCTTTAAACTACAGAACGTCATATATGCAAAACCAATATCAACATTCGCTAGAAGTTGGTTTCTTATGTGGTGCTATGGCCTCAGAGCTTGGAATGAATGTTAAACAAGCAAGAAGAGCTGGTTTACTTCATGATATCGGTAAAGCAATTGATGCTTCAGCAGAAGGTTCACATGCCGTTGTTGGTGCAGATTTTATTAAAAAGTACGGTGAAGATCCAGATATCGTTCACGCAGTTCGTGCCCACCACGAAGATGTTAAACCAGAAACAGTACTTGCTCACTTAGTTATGGCCGCAGATGCATTATCTGGAGCGAGACCAGGTGTACGTAAGTTCCTTAAAGAATCTTATGTTTCAAGAGTTACAGATATTGAAAATATTGCGAATAGCTTTGAAGGTGTTAACAGAAGTTATGCAATCTCAGCTGGACGTGAAATCAGAGTTCTTGTAGAAAATGAGAAAGTAACTGATGATCAAACAGTAATGTTATCAAGAGATATTGCTAAAAAGATTGAAGAAGAAATGTCTTATCCTGGAACAATTAAAGTTTCAGTAATTAGAGAGACAAGAGCAGTAGGTATCGCGAAATAGAATGAATAATGATAAAGTTGCAGTTATAACAGGAACCTCTTCGGGACTCGGAATGGCCATGGCCGCATCTTGTCTTGAAAGAGGTTTCCTCGTTTTTGGAGGTAGTCGTAGTGAGTCTCCAATTAGGCATGAAAATTATATTGATCTTGAACTTGATATTAGAAGTGAAAAATCAGTTATTAATTTTTTTGCAGAGATTGCAAAAGAAACTGAAGTTGTTGATGTTTTAATTAACAATGCAGGAATCTGTGAAATGAACAGTTTTTCAGATCTAGATCGAGATGTTTTTATCGATCATTTTCAAACAAATATTCTTGGTGCATATAATACCTATAAACACTTTGAACCATTTATTATTGCAGAAGAAACTTCAATATTTAATATTCAATCTATCTCAGCAAAGTACTTTTATCCAAATACAGCATCATACACAATGAGTGAGTTCGGAAAAAAAGGCTTAATAAGTGTTATTCTCAAAGAGTGGAGTAAGTATAAACTAAGACAAGTTAACTTATATGTTGGGGCAGTAGATTCTCCACTTTGGGAAGAGTATGATGAAATCGATACAGAAAAAATGCTTTCAACTGAAGACTTTCAATATGTTTTTGAATCAATTCTTGAAGCTCCTGATCATATTCAATTTCCAGATGTAACCTTCTTGCACAAAGACGGCTTTCTAGAGTAAAGACAATAATAAAATTAAAAATCTCAAAAATTTTAAGTCCTTAATCCTTTATTACTCTACTTCAATTCAACAATTATAATTATGGGCTTTCAGATAGATAGACTATATCTAGCCATACTTAGTTGGCGCTAATTTTATAGTAAAAAATATCTTAAGATAATAAAATTAGTACTTTAGAGACATTGTTTATAAAACTTGAGTGAAAAACTAGAGAAATTGCTAAAATATTACCATGTATTGACCGATACACTAGTTGGAGAATTTTTAATATGGAAAAAGTGAACAGATTATTTTTATTTTTCTTGTTGGCAATCTGTCCCACGATTGCGTTATCTCAAGTGTTAGATAATTTTGTTAGTAATATTAAGGAGAAAGCTGCTGATGTTATTGAAGCCTCTAAGCCCATTTTAAAATGTACTCAAAAAATTAAAAGTTTAAAAAACTCTGACCGAGAAATAGATCAAAAACTTTTAAAACTATCACTATCAAATGGTAGCAATTATAATACTAATGGACATGAAATAATGGGCATCTTTGCTGAGTATGGTGAAGAAAGTCTAGAGGAAGAAGAGTTTGCTAACTTTCTTTATTCTAATAGGTTTAATAGAGAAAGTGGTGAAGATAGATTAGCATCAGATGAAGGAATTAGAGGCTTTTGTCAACTGTATGATTACAAAAAAGTTTTTAGAGACATTGCTTCTCATAATGAGAATAAAAATAAAAAAGTTTCACCTGAACAAGCATCAGCTTTGTCTGGTCCTAGTGGATTAATAAGCTCACTATTTGATTCATTAACAGAAGAGAATGAGGATAAAAATGAGGGTGAAGAAGAAAGATCTGCAAGAAAGATAAAAATTTTATGTGAAAAATTAGCCACTAATGAATCAGTTACTAGTGCAGACGTGTGTAATCAGTTAGCCGGAGAAGTTGTAACAAAACCAAGTGAAAATGCAGTATTGTCTTTAGCAAGTGTTGTTTTAAATAATACGGATGCAATGTTTGAGCTTGAAAGAGATCGTCAAACTTGTAAAGAGTGTTTTCAAAAAGGACTAAAGCCTAAAAAATTTCAAAAAGAACAAATGATGGCGGCTAAAAATATAATTGAAAAACTAAATGAAGAAAAGCTTGAAAAAGAACTTTTTAAACTCTCTGGTGCAATGGAGATGATGCTTAAGCTTGAATCTATTAGAGGTAAAGCTATTGTGGCTGGAGCTGGTGACGATGCTGGTGCTATTAATAGTTTGAATTGTAGATCACCTCAGGATTTAGAAAAATTAATAGAAACAAAATGTCCCGGTAAAAGTAATGAAGCTAAAGAATTACTAGCAAAAGTCTCTCCAGTAAAGCTCGATTCAACAAACTCAATAGATTCGCTTTTTCAAAACCTTTATAATGAAACGAAATATGTAGAGGATGCTAAGTGTGAGTCAGGTGTAAGATCAATTGCAATGAATCAAAAAATGAATTTTATGCATAGCTCTGCCTCTTCAACATCAATGAATGCTTTATCAAGAAAAACATTAAATGGCTTAGTAAGTATTTTGTCAAAAGATGAAAAAATAAAAGATTCAATTTGTAATGGGAGTACTCCAAAATTCGCAAAAATTCTTGGGAAAAAAGTAATGTCGGCTATGTACTCACAAGAAACAAGTGAAACAAAAGAGATAATGAAGTTATATTTGAGTAGATACAAAAAGAATTATGAAATAACAAACAATGTAACCCTTGATGGAGCTCAAGGTTTTGAATTTCAAAAGCAGGCACTTATTTCAATGTTTAAGAGTACTATCGATGCAGATCCATCATATAATATTTTACTGCATGATAAAGATATTTTTTGTGACTTTGCCGCAAGAGAAAATGATAATGTTGATTTAGATTCATACTTAAATTATAAGAATGATATTGAAACAGAAGATGAGTATAATAAAAGACAATATGAAATCGCTAAAAACTATTCAAATAATACATGTAAACCAATTTTAGAAAACATTTCTTCTCTTGCATGTGGAGAAAGTCTCCCCGATTTAGATAACGAAGACTCTTATAAAAATTATATGAGAGAAAATTTTTCTCCAAGTGACATTAAAGAAAAGGCAAAGGAGTACCTTGCTCAAAACAATGATGTAGGTATTCTTTATAATAGAGAAAATATCAGAGTTCCAGCTGTCGGCTCTCTTAGTTGTGAGCTTAATGACCAAGGATTCACTGAAAGAAAAGAGCCAACTCATTACTATACTGCATTAGTGAATAAGTCATACACTAGTGATAATGTTTCTAGTTATTTATTGAGAACTTCTAAAAAATCAGCCAAACATCAAAAGAGTGATAGAACCGACAAGTCTAATGTGGTAGCAGATAGTTTTTCTGAAGGTAAGGGTGTTGGTAGTTGTGAAGATGAAAATAAAGAAAAACTCTATGATTTATATGTTACTAGAAATGTTCTTGGAAAAGAGTCAGAAAAAGCAAAAGAAATTATTGCTAGAGAAATTGCTCAAAGCGATGGCTATGGCGGATATGTTCCGCAAGATATAAGTGAGTTCATAGAAAATAAGAAAAAAACGAATAGGGTAGGAAGTAGTAACTCTATAAATAAAGCTTCTTCAGCTTCGGGGATCGTTAGTTCGAGTGGACAGGTCAATGCTGATGAGAGTGGACAATCGAATTTATTATCAGAGTCTGTTATGAGTCAAATAAATAGTAGTCCTGATTATATTTATGATACTGTTGAAGGAAATAGTACATTGAGTAATTCTGATATTATAAGCTCAATAGCAGATGATGTCGAAGATAAAAAAGACGTTGAGAAGATAACAAGTTCTCCGAAAGAGATGGCAAATTATAGCTCTTGGAAGAAAGACAAAGAAGAAAGTGAAAGATTGCTTCAAGAAAGAATTAATAACCTTACAAAAGAAATCGATGCTTTAAAAAAAGGTGATGTCGCCAGCAATAGCTTAGATGAAATTTCTACAAAAGAGAGTGAAATTAAAGCTTTAGAGAAAAGCTTAGATAAAATCAAAAACGAAAAATATACAGTAAATAAAACTCAACCGCGCAATAAAACTAATTCTGTCGCTGCGAAAAGTAATAAAGTTGTTCGTGACACTTCTGTAACGAATAATAACTCTGAAGATACAGTTACCTATTCAACTTCTAATCCCGTTGGAGCATCGAGCTATTCTAATTCAAATGTTGGAGCAAGATCAGTTGTCGATAATAGTTTTAAATCTGGGCAGTCAAACTACTTAGTGTTGCAAGATGCTAGTGGAGGGGTGGCTTCTAAGTTTGTAGATATGATTGAAAGTGATCGAGTTGATGAAATTGAAGTGAAGTATGGTGCAAATGGTGTTCCTATGTATGTGAAGATTCCGGGGCAAACATTATTTGTGGCAGTTAGTGAACTTGATGAAGACTCCAAGAAAATGATATTAGACTCTCTTTCAAGAAAAGAAAAAGAAGAAATTGTAGCAAAAGTTACTCAAAGAGATCTTGGAAGAAAAATCGCTTCAGTTGTTGATGAAGAAAAAGCTCAATTAATAAATTTAAAAGTTACAACTTATTTTAATATGTATGAAGTGGCTTCTAGTAGTGGAGATGAAGTGTTGCAAAAATTTTACTTAAATAAAATTAAACCACTAGACCCAACACTTTATAAAATTCTAAGTGATAAAAAGTAAAATCCTCCCTATTTCAATTGTTTGTCCATTTCAAAAAAAAGATGGGCAGACATATATTTGGATGCAGACAAGACTGAGTAATGATGAGCTTAATGGTATGTTAGAGTTTCCGGGTGGAAAAATAGAGGCTACAGAAACTCCAAAGGAAGCTGCAACCCGTGAAGTATTAGAAGAAGTATCTGTTGAAATTAAAGAAGAAATTCTAAAGCTTAATCAAGTTTATAATAATCACCTAGATCATAAGGTTGTTTCTTTATATATTTTTACCTACAAAGATGAAGGTTCTTTTCCAGCAAATGGTTGGCATAGTATTAGTGATTTAGACAAACTTATAGATAAAATTCCAGCAGCGAATAAACAATTTATAAAAAAACTCATAAAATCAATTGGTTAGATATATAGCCTAAAGAAGTTTTAAGCTGCTGAAATTAGACTCCAAAATAGACGATATCGATAATTAATAGTACAATAACATAAAGGAAATCAGTTTAAATACCGATAACTTTACTATACTAACTTACAAGGAGCACTCACATAGAGCCCCCATCGAAGAACTTTAAACTCAATCAATCTACTTTTAAATTTAATTTATCGTTTGAGGTTGCGTAATGACAACTGAAGCCGGTGATATATTAATTTTTGTAACGGGTGTAATCCTGTCTTCAATCTTTTCTGGTTCAGAAGCAGCTTTGATAAGCATACCTGCGAAGAGGGTTAAGCAATTGATTGAAGAAGGTGGAAGCCGAGCTAAGGCTTTTCAATTCTTATCAGAGAAACCAAGTGAAATTCTTACAACTATATTAATAGGAAACAACTTTGTTAATATTTTTGTGGCCTCACTCGCTACAACTATTGCTCAGAGATACTTTGAGGATGATGCTATCTCTTATAGTGTTGGGATTACAACTATCCTGATTTTAATTTTTGGGGAAATTATACCAAAGACATTTGCAAGAAATCACTCAGAAAAGTTAGCACTTCCTATAATCAGAATTCTTCAGGTTTGTTATTATTTAATGTTTCCAGTTGTAAAAATATTTATGATTGTAATTGAAATCATTTTAGGTAAGAACGCTCAACTGGCCGAGCGCTTAGTTACTAAAGATGATATTGAATTTATGGTAAATGAAGCTGAAAAAGAAAAGTCTATTGATTCAAAGCAAATCGACTTACTGACTTCAATATTAGAGTTTCCTACTATCAAAGTTAAAGATATTATGGTCCCAAGAACAAGAGTGCACGCAATAAAACAAGATGCTAGTTTCACTGAGATTATTGATCTTGTAAAAGAGGTTGCACATAGTAGATATCCTGTAATGGAGGAAGATCTTGACTCAACTCTAGGTTTCTTACATGTAAAAGACCTATCTTTTGTTGAGCCTGAAGACAGAGAAAAGTTCAAGGTTGAAGAGCATGTTAACGAACCATTTTTTGTGTACGAGCATATGAAGATTCAAGCAGTCTTTGATCATATGAATAGAAAAAAAGTCCACTTGGCCTTGGTTAAAGATGAAAATGGTCTCGTCGTTGGTATTGTCACTTTAGAAGATATTATGGAAGAAATTTTTGGAGAGATTCAGGATGAGCACGACGATGAAGATGACGGCATTCCAAAAATTGCTGAGAGCAGGTTAGAAGAAGGGCTTGTTGTCCCAGCTGAAATTACACTTAGAGATTTAAAAAATGAATATGAAATTGATATCCCACTGAATGATAATTACTCTACACTTAGAGGCTTTTTATTAGATATGCTTGGAAATCATTTTCCTCAAGAGGGAAATATTCTGTTTTGGGAAGGGTTGTCGTTTAATTTATTAAAAGTTAGTGATAATGAAATAGATGAAGTTAAAATCGAAAGTACGGACGGTGACAGGCATGTACTAGGTAACAGAGTTGAGGATCCAGAAGAGGATTCTGAAGTCTCAAGCAGCTAATTATTTTAGCCTAGTAAATGTAATGTCGCCTTTGACTCTTGTTCTGCATGACATTCTAATATTTTTGTCTTTAGCAGAGCCTTCACCATTAATTCTTTCGTAGTTTTGTTTGATTGCTTCGATAGTATTTTTTTCAACTTCAGAGGGTGCTTTAACATTTTGAGCTCCCTCTATGATTTCAATTCTACATGCGCCACATGATCCGGCTAGACAGCCATGAGGTAATTTTTCTCCGTCATTGTCTAGTGCGTCAAAAATGATTTCGTTATCCTTCACATCAAAAGTTAAGTTTTTATCTTTAAATGACACCTTGTGCATATGACTTTCACCTATTTATTTCTATAACAATCTTAAAAAAATTGTACATCTTAATTAAAATATTTCAAGGAGTTAATCGATGTTTACATTTGAGAAGCTATATTCAATGGGCCACGAAGAAGTTGTTGTTTTTAGTGAACCAACTTCAGGTTTAAAGGCCATCGTTGCTATTCATGATACTACTTTAGGTCCAGCATTAGGTGGAACTAGAATGTGGCCTTACGCTACAGAAGAAGAAGCAGTTGAAGATGTTTTAAGGCTTTCAAGAGGAATGACTTACAAGGCTTCGATATCGGGTTTAAATCTTGGTGGTGGTAAAGCGGTAATAATCGGTGATCCTAAAAAAGATAAGTCAGAAGCTCTTTTTAGGGCCTATGGGCGTTTTATTGAGTCTTTGAATGGAAGATATATTTCGGCTGAAGATGTAAATATAAGTGTTAACGATATTGATCATATGTATACAGAGACAAATTATGTTTGTGGTGTTGCAAAATCTCATGGAGGCTCGGGAAATCCAGCTCCGTATACAGCGCTGGGTGTATTCAGAGGAATGCAAGCAAGTGCTATGAAGACTTGGGGATCTAAGTCTTTAAATGGAAAAGTTGTTGGTATTCAAGGGATTGGTTCTGTTGGTTTTGAACTAGGAAAGCTTATTCATGAAGATGGCGGAAAACTTCTTTATACGGATATCAATGAAGAGAACCTAGCTAAGTTTAAAGCTGAGTTTCCAGACGCTGAGTTTGTAGCTCCAAATGACATCTACGCTGCACAAATGGATATCTATGCTCCATGTGCTTTAGGTGCAACAATTAACGATGAAACAATTCCTCAATTAAAATGTAAAATTGTTAATGGTGCTGCTAATAACCAATTAAAAGAAGACAGACATGGAAAAGCACTACAAGAGATGGGAATTCTATATGCTCCGGATTACCTAATCAACGCTGGTGGATTAATGAACGTTTCAATTGAATTTGAAGGTTGGAACGATGAGAAGTCTAGAAGGATGATCGATAAAATTTACGATACAACTTTAGACATCTTCGCACTTGCTGATGAAAAAGGTATTCCAGTAAATGAAGCAACTGATATTCTAGCTGAAAGAAGATTAGAGTCGATGAAAAAAATTCAAACGACTTATCTTGGGCGTGGTTCTGATCATAGATTCCCGGGATCTAAGGTTAGACACTCTAAGCTTTAACAAAAATTTAAATACATAATTATAAAGGGCCACAATTTTTGTGGTCTTTTTTATTATGGTATCAATATGACTCCAACATCTTTAGCAGTGTAAGAGTTTTCTTTAGGTAATGCTCTAACATACAGTAAAAAAAGGGCTTTTGGCGGTAAGTAACTATGAGACTCTAATGATTGAAATCAAAAGTTCTAACTGGCATTATGATTACGAGGAATCTTAACCAAGGAAAAAGGTGGGGCATGCAAAAAATCAATTCAGTTAAATCAGCACTCTTAGTTACATCAATATTAACTCTTTCAGCTTCTGCAGTGGCCAATGTAAAAGTCATTTACGGTGAAGATAATAGACAAGATGTTTTTGAATCTACAAACTCTCTACATGTTGAACTGTCAGAGTCAACAGCGGCAATGATTCCTAATTACAAAATTAAAGAAGTAAATTCATATGAAGTTGAACTTGCTGGAGAAACTCTGGAAGCGAGAGGGATGTGTGCAAGTGAAAAATTTTCTCAACAACCAACAGCGGCTAACTGCTCAGGCTTTTTGGTTGATGGTGACAAATTAGTTACAGCTGGTCATTGTGTAAAGACACAGTCTGATTGTGATGGAAGCTCGTGGGTTTTTGATTACAAAGTAGAATATTCAGATCAAAGTAAAGTTGTTGTGGATAAGTCACAAGTTTATAAATGTAAAAAAATAATCTCTCAAAGTTTAGATAGTACAACAGAAGATGATTACGCATTTTTACAATTAGAGAAAGTAGTAGAAGGAAAAAAGCCATTAAAATTTAGAACTTCTGGAAAAGCAAAAGTTGGAGATAGCTTAGTTGTAATTGGCCATCCAACAGGTCTTCCTACAA
Source organism: uncultured Bacteriovoracaceae bacterium (assembly GCA_937923325.1). The sequence continues at coordinate 4,985 of CAKZUQ010000021.1, read as the reverse complement.
AAATTTCAGCGGGGTCAAAGGTAAGAAGTGTTAATGATGTATTCCTTGTGGCCAACTTAGACACATACGGAGGTAACTCTGGATCAGCTGTATTTAATACTACAACTGGAGTTATCGAAGGAATATTAGTTAGAGGGGCACAGGATTATAAATATGATCCTTCTCAAGGTTGTCAGGTATCAAATACACTTGGCAACGATGCCGGAAGAGGCGAGGATGTAACTCTTATAACAAATATTAAGGAGTTAATGGAGTTAAAACCAGAGCAACCAAAAAAACCAACTCTACCGTGGTGGTTAAGAAGATGGTTAGGACTAGTTTAAACCTAAAGTAATTTATAAGTAACTAAACCCTAGGCTAAGAGCTTAGGGTTTTTTTAATAAATATTGTATTTATTATTTAGGTAAGATTTGATTGTTGATCTTTGAGTAGCATCAAGAGTTCCTGAGAAAATAATTATTTCAGCAATATCACCACCAAGTTGATTTGTTCCTGGACTACCTTGCTCTTGAGCTCCAATGACTTGCTTACTCATTGATTGACCACCACTAAACTCTACGTAGCCTAGGTGATAAGAGTCATAGTTCCACTGAATAGCTGTAGTGTCTTGAACATAGCCGGTGAATGAACTTCCATCCAATTGGTATCTTGCAGTTGTTAAACCATCTCCATTGAAGCTAAAGCCTTCTGATAAACCACTATTTGGATTAACTGCTACGTGAGCAGCATTGGTGTAGTTACCCCAAAGTTGTCCGATCTCATTATTATCTTGGCTTACTGAGTCTATCATATAAACAATTAATACAGTTCTGGCCGTATAAGAGTGGTTATCACTAAAGAAGTCATCTGTTCCATCAAATCTAACTACATCTTGTCCGTTTACGGCATTTGTTACGTACTCAGGTTTATAAGAAGATGTTGATTGATTAGCGTGATAGTTATTTCCAGACTTATCTGCCCACTGTGAAATATCATTCGAACTATGAGTAACTGTAGAAGAGTCACTTGCATCAAACCATGCAGTTAAACCACTAAATACAACATTAATTCCGCTTGCATCTGGAGCACTAAATGTAAGAGGAGTAGCATCATTAAGAGAAGCGTCTTGCATAGTTGCTCCGTTTAGATCAATTGAAGATCCAGTAACTGCTATACCATCCATATCAAAGTCACCTGCTTGAATTGTATATCTAAATGTTAAACTACTAGATCCACTTCCAGAATTATAGTCAGCATAAACAGTAGTTCCTCCAATATTTAATTGAATTCTTGGTGTCGCTACAGTTATGTTTACAGCCTTTGTCATTGTTACGGAGATATCAATATTCCCTGTTGAGTAACTTCCAGCACTTGTACTCATTAAGATATTTGAAATTGTAGGTGCTGATGTATCTTTATTTACACTTGTTGAAACTTGTGCTGCACTATTTCCAGCTGAGTCATCATGGTCTGCAGTGATTGTAACTGACCCATCTGCAAGTCCAGATACATTCATGTTTGAAGTTGTGAATACTCCACTTGAGCAATTTGGAGAGTCACTAATAGCACCAACATAAACAAGAACCACTTGTCCATCATCCGAACATGTACCACTTACTTGGTAAGTTGTTTCATTTCCAACATTAATATTATCAGTGCTAGTAATGGCCACAGTTGGTACTACAGCATCAACATCTACATTTCCTGTTGAGCTTGCTCCAATAAATAAGTCAGCATCATTATTTGAACTATCTTTGATTGTTCCTGAGTTTAAGTCTACTGATGTCGCATAAGCAATACCGTCTAAATCTTCATCTCCAGGTTGGATTGTGTATCTAAATGTTAAGTTTGTCGTTCCTGAACCCGAGTCGTAGTCAGCATACTCAGTTGAACCACCGATTGTTACTTGAATTCTTGGAGTACCTGAAACAGTAACATTTTCGTCATATGTAACTACAAAGTCTAAATTATCAGATTCTAAGTAAACACCATCTGTTGGCTTTGTTGTTCCTGATATAGAGGGAGAAACAGCGTCTACATATGTAGTTGGGAACGCAACAACCGCTAAAGAATGAGAAGCTGTATTACCATTGTCATCCAAAATTGATCCACCGTTATCATCTATTGAAGTATCAGTAGTAACTCCATCAGAGTCTCTATCACTAGTAGCTACTGTATATCTAAACACTAATGTATTTGTTCCATCTCCTGAGAGATATGTTGCATATCTACTTCCTGAAGTTAGATTCACTTGGATTCTAGGAATTCCTGTAACTGTAACATTATCATTAAAAGTAACTGTTATATCTAAATTGTCTCCATCTTCAAAAGTAACACTTGGAATTGTTGTTCCTGATAGAGTAGGTGCAATTGTATCTTTTATAATACTTATTGAAGATTGAGTTGCAGGGTTTCCATTTGTGTCGTCATGATTAGCTATTACTGTTAAGCTTGCTGAGTCAGACTCACTAGAAATATTCATTCCAGCTGTAGTAAAGGACCCACCTGAACAACTTGGAGTTGCTTGAACTGAGCCAATATCAACTGTTACTATTTCACCACTTTCAGAACATGTACCCGAAACAATATAACTTGATTCATTTGCGATATTAGCAGTAGTTGTTGATGTAATCGCAACAACTGGTATATCTGAATCTTTAATGATTGTTGTCGTCGCTTGCACAGCTGGGTTCAAGTTTGTATCTGTGTGGTCTGCAGTAATTGGTAATGATGTTGAATTAGAAGCTGAACTAATATCAATAGCACCAGTTGTCCAAGATCCACCGGAACAACTAACTGTTCCTGTAATAGTTCCTGAGTCGATATTGTAAGATACATCTTCACCATTTTCTGAACAAGTACCACTAAGAGTATATGATCCTTCAGTTGCAAGGTTAGCATCTGGAGAAGAAGTAATAGCAACAGTAGGGTCTACAGTATCTTTTATTACTGTTGTTGTTGCTTGGGTAGCAGGGTTTAAGTTTGAATCAGTTTGGTCTGCAGTGATTGCAATTGTACCTGAATCACTTACCCCTGTTACATCCATTGAACTTGTTGTGAAGTTACCACCAGAACAAGTCGGAGTATTAGTAACACCACCAACATCAACTGTTACAATAACACTGTTTTCTGAACATGTTCCAGAAACAACATAACTAGCTTTGTTAGCAGTATTAATTGTTGGACTTGAAGTAATAGCAACAGTTGGGTCAACTGTATCTTTAATAACTGTTGTTGTTGCTTGAACAGCATTGTTTCCTGCACTGTCATCATGATCTGCAGTAATTGCTAAAGTTACAGAGTCACTGGCTCCTGTTACATCAATTGCTCCTGTTGACCAAGTCCCAGCTGAACAAGTTGGTGTTACAGAAACTCCACCGATATCTACAGCTACTGTTCTTGTGTTTTCAGAACAACTTCCAGTTAGAGTGTATGCAGATTTATTTGCAGTATTTATAGTAGATGCAGCATCAATTGTTACTGTTGGTACTAAGGCATCAACTAACACTGAGCCGTGAGCTGTAAATGAATTTGCTAAATTAATGTCGTTTCCAGCATCATCAGTTAGAGTGTCTGAGTTAAGATCAATTGAAGCAGCTAAGGCCACTCCATTTGTATCTTCGTCACCAGCTGTAACGGTGTATCTATATAAATGAGAAGCTGTTCCTGAACCAGAAATATATGTTGCATATAATGGAGTTGTGTTTTGAGTCTCCATTGTTAATTGAATTCTAGCATTTGAGTTTGAAACACTTACATTTTCTGAATACGTTACTGTGAAATCAATATTATCACCAATTATATAAGTGTTTCCAGTTGCTGCGATATTAGAGATAGTTGCTTTTATTCCATCTACAGATGTCCCTGTAAAAGAAGTAGTACTTAATACATACCCAGATTCATTTCCATTATCATCAATGATTGAACCAGAATTTGGATCAATGGCAGCATCAGAGTTGATAATTGTAGTCTCTTCATCATTTTCAACAACAGTATAAGTGAATGTTAAAGTTGTTCCTGGAGATCCAGTTGCGTAGGTTGCATTTACTGTCCCTGAGTCTAGGTTTAGAGCAATTTGAGGAGTTCCAGAGACAGTTACATTTTCATTAAAGTTTACAACTACTGGTACAGTATCGCCAATTACATAGGTCGCTCCTGCAACTGTATTTGTAGAAACTGTTGGATCAATAGTATCTTTAATTACTGTTGTCGTTGCTTGAACAGCATTATTGCCAGCACTATCTTCATGGTCAGCAGTAATAGCTAGTGTTGCTGAGTCACTTGCTCCTGTGACGTCTATTGCTCCTGTTGACCAAGTGCCAGCTGAACAAGTTGGTGTTGCAGCAACTCCTCCGATATCTATAGTTACAGTTCTAGAGTTATCTGAACATGTACCTGTTAAAGTGTAAGCTAATTTATTTGCTGTATTGATTGTCGATGCAGCATCAATTGTTACTGTTGGTTCTATGGCATCAACTAACACTGAGCCGTGAGCTGTAAATGAATTTGCTAAATTAATGTCGTTCCCAGCATCATCAGTCAAAGAGTCTGAATTTAAATCTATCGATGCTGACAGTGCCACACCATTTGTATCTTCATCACCAGTAGTTACTGAGTATCTATATGTATGAGTATTTGTTCCTGAACCAGAAACATAACTTGCATAGAGTGGAGTTGAGCTTTGTGTCTCCATAGAAATTTCAATTCTTGCATTATCATTTGTATTAGTAACATTTTCTGAAAATGTTATCGTGAAATCGATGTCATCTCCGCTTACATATGTGTTACCTGTGGCCGAAATGTTTGTAATCGTGGCCTTTATACCATCAATTGTTGTTCCAGCAAATGAAGTAGAAGTAAGAGCATAATCAGTTGGATTATCATTGGCATCAACAATTGTTCCACCGTTTTGAACAATAGATGCTGCTGAATCAATTACAGTTACTTCCTCATCATTTTCTAAAACAGTATAGTTGAAAGTTAAAGTTGAAGTTCCATCACCAGCT
>CAKZUQ010000020.1 GCA_937923325.1 uncultured Bacteriovoracaceae bacterium | reverse complement strand
ATTGAAGGTCTTAACATGATCAGGATGATCGTACAATTTGGATAATGAATATCCATTAAGACAAGACTCAAGGATGAGTAGCTTTTTTAAAGGATTAGAAATGGAAAACACACCAATTTATGTATTAGGATTTGTATTTGGATTGCTAGGAATGTCGACTTTGATTATGAATCATTTTGTTGCTCAAAAAGTAAAAGTAAAAGTTAAAAAAAAGATGTCTGATAAAAAATAATATTTCAAAAAATTATATTATTCTACTGTCTCCTATAAAGCTTGATTGAAACAACTAATAACAAGAAAATTAATCCTACTTAAATGATTAAGGCCTCTAGAGATTTTGAGGCCATAACACTCTTAAGTTCTATCTCAATAATTACTAAAATATGAAAAAAAGAAGATCTTATATAAAACCTATAGATTATTCTTTAAAAGAAATTTTAAAACTTTTCTTCTATTATATTGTCGAGCAAAGTCAATTGCAGAGTAACCATCAAAATTAACCTTAGCGACATTAACACCTTTTTTCACAAGATATTTCACATGTCCCAGATACCCTTCTCTTGCAGCAATCATTAAAGGTGTATAACCATAAGAGTCTGAAAAGTTTTTAATATCGATATGTGAAAACTTTTTTAAAGAAACTAATTTCTTAAATAAGTCTAATTCTGCAATACCACTATAACTCATTAAAGCAAATTTGAACCATTCATCCTTTCCTGTTAAACCAAGTTCAATTTTCCAAGCATAATCTAAAAATTCAAGCTCTTCTTTTGAAAGTAATAAATACTTTTTCCCAATAATGGGTCTTATATTTCCATTAGACATAGGAGAAAGTCCATAAAAGTGAGCAGCAAGTAATTCAAATTTAATTGCTTCACCTTCATGAGTTAATAATACAGCATGAGAAACTTCATGAATAAGATTTTGAGCCATTATTTCATCAGAACTCTTTTTTCCAGATTTACAAATATTAATAAAATTAGTTTTTACTTTCGATTTTTGAGCTAAATAATAGTTTTCCTTATAAACACTAGCATAACAATCATCCCCATCCTTTGTCCTTCTTATAAAGTTGAACATAAATTCATTATTAAAAGCTTCTCTTATTAATTTAAAATCTTCTTCGAGATCTAACTCTGTCCTCTTAACATTAATAATAGAAGAATCAAGCATTTTCTTAGCAAGTTCAATTGAAGGAGAGAAATCACGTGCAAATAAATTTATCATTATTAATCCAAAGCATACTAAATATTTCATATATATCCTTTTCAATATCTTAATCTGATTCATTTATTTCACTACAAGAACGATGCCAACAAAAAAGACATATGATAAATAGCTTATAGTAACAAAATTGGTGTATTCTTAATGAGGTGTCTACTTTTTAAGCAATTTCAAAGTAATTTCAAAGTAACGCAAAAAAGAAATTTACCGACATGATAATATGAATAAATCTCAAAAAGAGTTTTTTATATTATCCTTAATTACCGCCATAAGCTTGACTTGTTTCATCTTACTGATCGTAACCGAGACCCCACAAGTATAGAGAGACCTTTCTTCACTAAAAGAAGAAAGCTTTCTAAAGACGAAATAATTCATATATCACCAAGAGAGTCTGCTTCACTATGTGCAAAAAAAATATAAGATATAAAAATTAGATCGGACTGAGAAAAAAATATATGACAAAAAAAATAAAACATTTAATACCCACTTATCACATTACATAAGAATATAAACCGTAAGCCCTATTGGAGATGAAGAAAAAGCTGTTGATTTTTTAGAAGAAATTTTTAAGACTTTAGACTATCCTCCCAAAAAGGTCTTAGTTGGATACCTAGCAGACTCAGGAACTTACAGGTCAAATTTCACTGCAACACTTCAACATAACTATTCAACATAGTATGAGTAGAGTCAAAACGAGTAGTAAATTCAATAATATTCTCAAATCATATGGATGTTGTTAATTTAAGACCAGAGCAATGGGAAAATCCAGACTTAGCCTGGAGTGGAAAGATATCAACAAGCAAAAAAGAACCCAACAGTGAATTTATTTGAGAGCGTGATACTTTAGATATGAAGTCTATAGCCGATACTCAACTGATATCAATGCATACTTTGAAAGAAAAAAAATTACCTTAAAATAGAGATATACACTTTATCGCTGTTGCAGGTGAAGAACAATCTGGATTTGAAGCAATTGGCATTATAAAAAAATGAAAGAAGGCGAAGAGTTGTTTTCACTATCTCAATCAAATTTACCACTCAATGAAGGAGGAAGAGCAGTACAAAAGACTCCTAACAAGCATAACTTGCTTCTAATTGCAGCATAGGAAAAAGGTAGGGCGTGGATGGACCCTAAACATAAAAGCCCACGGAAATTATTTTAAAGTTTAAATAAAGCAAAAACACTAGATGTTAAGACCTATCTAAAGAAAAAGAAAAAGAAAAAGAAAAAGTAAAAGAAAGTATATCAAAACATCGATAAGAGAAAAAAGAAACTAATCAAAAAAAAGTTGAAAATTATTTCTTTAAGAGGTCTCTTCTAAACTTAAGAGTCATAATATTTTTTTGACTCTCTTTTTCCTGCTCTATTTTCGAATGATCACCACTCGTTAGAACTTCAGGAGGAAGGACTCCTTCAAAATCCATTGGTCTAGTATAGAGAGGATACTCTAAACGATTATCACTAAAAGACTCATCAACGGCTGATAGCTTATTTCCAAGAATTTCATCTACAAATCTTAGAGATGAGTCCAAAATCATCATCACAGCTAACTCTCCACCTGTTAAAATGAAATTTCCAATAGAAATATATTCGTCCACATACTTATTTAAAAACCTTTCGTCTATTCCTTCATATCGACCACAAATAAAAACAAGGTCTTTTTTGGAATCAAGAGAAAAGTTTTTCTTTGCAAAGGATTTACATAAATCATTATTCCAAGTTTCTCCTCTCGGAGCAGGATAAACTATATGCAAGTCATCTTTACTTTCATAACCACCAGGCTTTAAAATACCTTCATAAAGAGCTTCTTTTAAAGCATCGGCTCTCATAACCATACCAGCACCTCCGCCATAAGGAGCAGAGTCAACACCTTTAAAACCTTTTTTGCAAAATTTAGGAATTGAGACAGGAATGAGTTCAAATTTAATAGTTGAGGATCGTTCATTATTTAATGCTTTAGATATAACTCCGTACTCTTTAAAAGCATCAAAGTACTCATCAAACATCGTTAATACCCAGATTTTTTTTATTTTCATATAATTTCAGGATTAACCATAGTTACAGTATTTGTTTTAAAATCAATATATGGAAAGAAAGCTTTAACAAACGGTAATTCAAGCTCTTCGCCACTCTTTAATAGAATTACCACTATCTCAGAAGCACCATGATCATAAAAAGAATTTATGATACCTACTCTTTTATCTTCTTCGTTTTTGACTTCAAAACCAACTAGGTCTGATAAATAAACTTCATCCTCGCCAACCTCTGGCATAGCATCTCTATCTATATATATTTCAAATGGAGTTATTTTTTCAGACTCATTTCGATCATTCACACCATCAAGATAAACAATAACTTTATTAGTGAAGTTAATAGAATTAATCCTATAAGACATTTCTTGATTCTCAGAAGTATAAATTATCATACCTTTTTCTAAAACAGATGATTCATCATTGAAAAGGTTAAAAACAACAGCTCCTTTAATTCCATGCACACTTGAACACTTACCTAGGTGAATTCTTTTTAAACTCAAACTATACCCCATAAAAAAAGCCCAAGATTTCTCTTGGGCCGTATTTTCTTTTTAAATAAAACTATTAATTTACTCAATAATCTCTAGAACAGATCTCTTTTTAAGCTTTGTAGAAGCTGCATTTAAGATTGTTCTTAAAGCTCTAGCTGTACGGCCTTGTTTACCAATCACTTTACCTAAGTCTGATTTATCAACCTTAAGTTCAATTACAGTTGTTTGCTCGCCTTCAACTTCATTAACATTTACTTCTTCAGGCATATCTACTAAAGATTTTGCAACATATTCAATAAGACTTTTTAATTCACTCATAACTTTTAACTCACTGTTTTAGTTAATATGTACTACTTACGTAATGTTACAACGGTTTTAGATAAAAATCAAAACCTCACAAGAAAAAAGCTGATATTAAAGCTTAATCCCGTTTTTCTTAAGTAAAGAGTTAACTGTATCAGTTAATTGAGCTCCTTTTGCAATCCAAGCTTTAATTCCTTCAACGTTAATTGACTTTAGAACTTCTGTCTCTTCATTTGGATTATACTGACCTAATTTCTCTAAGAACTTACCATCTCTAGGCTCTCTAGAGTTTGCTGCTACAATTGTGTAAACTGGCATATGAGTTCTACCACCACGTGCTAATCTAATTTTTACCATTTATATTCTCCTGATTTATATCTTAATTTTTAAGAATGTATTTTTATTTCAAATGACGTTTAAAGTCAACTTTAAAAGAATTTACTTCCAAAAGGGCTCTTCTTTTTACCATTTGCGTTCTTTTTCCTCTTTGGAGCTTGCCTAAATCCAGGCATTTGGGGCATTCCTGGCATTTGAGGCATCCCTCCGCCATTCATCATCCCCATCATTCCGCTCATCATTTCTTTCATTTGTTCAAATTTTTTCAAAAACTCTTTTACATCAGTATCTTTAGTTCCAGAACCCTTAGCAATTCTAGAAATTCTAGAATCATTAACAATTTTATAATCTTCTTTCTCTTTTTCTGTCATTGAGTTAATAATGACTCTCATTTTCTTCATTTCATCTTCAGCTGGAGATAAATCGCCTACTTGCCTAAGCATCCCTCCCATACCAGGAATCATCTTTAAAATAGACGACATTGAACCAAGTTTAGCAATTTGATCCATTTGCTTAATGAAATCATTTATTGAGAACTGATTCTTTTGAAGACGCTTCATCATATTTTCAGCATCTTTTTCATCTATTACATCTTGAGCTTTTTCAACAAGAGATACCACATCTCCCATATCAAGAATTCTTTTAGCTAATCTATCTGGGTGAAAAGGCTCTAAGTCCTTCATTTTTTCACCTGTCGAGATAAACCTTATAGGTACTTGAGTTACATATCTAATAGATAAGGCTGCTCCACCTCTGGCATCAGAATCCATTTTCGATAGAACAACACCAGTTAATTTAATTTTTTCGTGAAAGACTTTGGCTACGTTTACTGCCTCTTGACCTGTCATTGCGTCAGCGACTAGTAGCACTTCAGGATTTTTTAAAGAGTTTCTAACATCTTCTAATTGTCCCATGAGTTCATCATCTACCTGTAAACGTCCAGCTGTATCAATAATTACAGTTTGTTTCCCTAGTTCTTTTGCTTTGGCCATACCGGCTTTAACAATATCAACAGGTAGCATTGATAGGTCTGAATCAAAATAATCGATATTCATGTTTTTAGCATGCTTAATTAACTGATCTTTAGCGGCAGGCCTAAAATTATCAGCAGGAATCATATAAACATCTTTATTCTTTTTACCTTTTAAAAATAAAGCTAATTTTCCAGTAAAAGTTGTTTTACCTGCACCGTTTAAACCTACAATTAGAATTGGCTTAAGGTTACCATCAATGTTTATTTCTTGATGCTCCTCACCCATTAGGGCTGCAAGTTCATCATGCATAATTTTAACGAATTGCTCTTGTGGGTTAACGCCTCTAATTACTTTTTCACCAAGAGATTGATCTTTAACTTTTGCAACAAACTCTTTAACAACTTTAAAGTTAACATCAGCTTCTAGTAATGCAGTTCTAACTTTTTTTAGAGTTTCCTCAATATTAGCTTCTGTAATTTTTCCTTTTCCTGTTAGGGACTTAAAAGCATCTGAAAACTTTCCACTTAAACTATCAAACATATATTTATCCTTATTTATTTAAACTTTACTTAGGAGGAAGTCTGAACAAGACTTAACATCTCCAAAAACAACATCTGCACCATATTTCTTTAGATAAGACTCGTATTGATTTGAGCTATCTTGCCACATAACACCTATAGCATAAGCTTTAAATGACTTAGCTCCTAATATATCAGAGGAACTATCTCCAACTACACATACCAAATTTCTATCGACATCATCAAGCATGCTTGCAATACCTTGAGATGAAGGCTTGGGCTCTGCATCACTGGAAGTAGAGATATCTTCAAAATACTTTAAAATGCCATGAGATTTTAAGCTCTCAATGGTGGAATGTCTATCTCTAGCAGTCCAAACATAGAGTTTTATGTCTTTAGAGTGAAGATTTTTGATTAGCTCATATATTCCGTTAAATAGTACTTTGTTAGATACCAGGGTCCCATCATGATCAAAAACGATATGTTTAAATGACATTTATTACACCTTTATATTTACAATAAGAAGATGGGATTGTAGTTAAAAAGAACAATGACTACAAGAAATTTTTCAACACAATTACAGGCTAAGATTGATGGCCTAAAGACTAACAAAGAGGCCATAAAGCTTGGTAGCATAGATTTTTCATCTAAGCTCTTACTAGCACCAATGGCCGGTATATGTACGCCTCCCTTTAGGTTACTTATGGAGGACCTAGGTGCCGGTGGAACTGTAAGCGAGCTAATATCGTGTCACGGTATCAACTATAGTAATGAAAAGACCCTAAAAATGCTTGAAATTGATAAAAGAGAGCAAAATGTTGGTATTCAGATATTTGGTGAGGATCCAGAGTCCATGGCCAAAGCTGCAAAAGTAGTAGAAACCTATAATCCAAAATTTATTGATATTAATATGGGTTGTCCCGTAAGAAAAGTTGTTACCAAAGGTGGTGGATCTGCTCTTATGAAAGATATCTCAACTCTTGGAAACTTTTTTAAAACTGTAAAACAAGCTATTAGTATCCCACTGTCTATTAAAATAAGAACTGGTTGGGATGCTGATGATATGAACGCAGATAAAATTGAAGAGATTGCTCTTGACGCTGGAATCGAATGGGTAGCAATCCACGGAAGAACTAGGGCCCAACAATACACAGGTTTAAGTAATTGGGACTTCATAGAGTCTGTTAAGGAAAAGGCTACTTTACCAATAATTGGAAATGGAGATCTTCATCAGCCTCATCAAGTAGCAAGAAAGCTTCAAGAATCTAACTGTGATGCATTTATGATTGCTAGAGGATGTTTAAGAAATCCATTTATATTTCTAGAATCACTATCTAAAGAAGAATCTACAAAGAAATCTCTATTTGATGGGTCAGATTACTTTGAAGTAATCGAGAGGCTTTATAACTATACAAGTGATACTTATGATCAAGAAAGAATTAGATTAGTACAGCTAAGAAAGTTAATTGTTTGGTTTGCAGCTGGATTTCCGGGAGCTGCAGGTTTTAGAGGTAAAATGTTTGCATCCAAAACACTTGATGAAACAATGAGAGTTGCAGAGGAATACTACTCAACTCTTAGAGCAAATTCAAAAAATATAAACTTTGATGAAGTTTTTATGAGCTCAGGACATGGATGAGATAAAAAAACAGTTAATTTTCAACTATTCAGGAGATAAATCAAAGCAAATACTGAATTTACTCAATAAAACATTAGAATTTGTGGGATAATTACACTTCATAATCTTTATCCTAATCCATCAAGCAACTTTGAGTCAGGCTTGAATCACTTGATAGGAATATTCAAAGACTAAACTATATTACTAAGCATGCCGATATATAAAATGTGAAACTAATAATTATAATTATATTGATAAGTACACATGCCTTTACACAAATCACTTGTGACCCTGAATTAAAGAGAATTCAGGTGGAAAACTTAGCAAATATTAACCAAGAAGTACTAAACACGGTCGCTGATTGTTCCGAGAGCGACGATTCAAGTTCTCTTTGCAGTCTAGAAGAAGAAAAAATAAAGTATAATACTATTTTAGCGAAGCTAGTTTTGGCCAGAGGTCTTGATGCTCTAAAGCAAGATATAGAAATCTCATATAAAGAGATTCAAAATGTTTCTTCAAAAAAAATAGCTGAAGCAAAAAAATCAATTGAAGATTTTGAAATCGCCATTGCAAAAACTGAGGTTTTAACAGATCTTTTAAAAGTTAAAAATGGTAAAAGACTATTAAATTCTTCTAATGAAGACATAGAAGAGAAAATGAATGATGCCTGTATAAAGTATCCATCTGAGACTTGTGAAATGCTTGGATCCATTTCAAAGCAAAACAAAATAGAAATATTTAAATTTGTAAATGGCTACTCTGAAGCTTTTCAAGAAGCTTATTTGGACGATAGAGACCATGATGCAGAATATAGGAACATGCTCAGCAAGCTTACTTTAAAATACAATGGACAAAATATAACTGCTAGTAATTTTAAACAGACTAAAGATTATAAAAACATTCAAAAATTAAAAAATAGACTATCATCTTTATCCAAAAATCGAAGCGAAGAGAATGCCAAAAAAATTGTAGCTCTTTCAAATACTTTAAAAGACTTAAATGTTAACTTTGGTAATAATGTTTCAACTTCTAATGAGCTAGTTGAAGGTGTCAAAGATCATCTACAAGAGAACTTATCTCAACTTTCAAACGCCTATACAATTCTTACAAAATCAAGCTCAGTGAAGAAAAGCATAAAGGATACAAAAAAACTAATCAGTGACCAATCAAATATAGCACTGAACGTTTTAGCTAGAGATATTAAAGATAATTACAGTGAAGATTGTGAGGAAATAACAACGGCTAAATGTATAAAAAAGCTAAAACAAACAAAACCTGATATTGCTAGTGAGGTCATTAATAGATTTAATAAAATTATTACATCAGATCTTTATTCAACAGTGTTGAGTTCGGCACAAAAATGCTTAGAAACAGAAATCATACAAAAGGCTCAAGCTGAATGTATAGATAGTCTTAAACAAAATTACCCAAATATGTTCACAAGTAATATTGCTGACCTAGAAGAACAATTAGAAAAATCACGAAAAATAATTCAAAATCTTTCAAATATCCCTAGTGTGTCAACTTTAGAAAAGCAAAAGCTAATTGCCCTCACAATATTAAAACAAAACAATTGCTTTGATCAAGAAGAGTTTCAATTAACTTGTAACAACTCAAATATAAACGACCATGCAACTATAAATCTAACATCAGACCTCAGTAGTATTATTACTCAAATTAGTCTACAGGATTATAAGAATTTAAAAGAAGTTAGACCTTTAAAAGAAGTTCAACCTTTAGAAGAAGATGAAAAAAAGAATAGAGAATATTTAAATAAAACAAAGGGGCTAAGTGCAAAAACTAATGAAGAAAGAAAAATTGCTTCACGCTCTCAAAAGTTGAATTCAAAGCAAATTAAAGAAAAGAAAAGAAAAGTTAGATTCGCAAATAAGGAATATAGAGCAAGAGTAAGAGCAAAAAAACGTGAAGAGAGATATATTAGACAGTCTAAAAATGGCAACAGTGCTGGAAATTTTTTCAACGGCCTTACAACTACTGTAGCAATGGGTGTTCCTCAGTTAGTTCACTACCGAAATCAAAGAGCTGCTATTCAAAATCAACGAGCTGCAAATCGTCGTTACTATGATTACTATACTAGAGCTCTTAGAAACCAAAATAATTATTTTAATCAGGGATTATATATGAATTGGGGCGCAAATGCATATAATCCAAATTATTCAAATAACTTCAACTATTTAAATCCAAATTTATATAGAAATACTTCTAATCCATATCAATTTACTTATGGAACAAATAATTTGGGCCTAATAAGGTCATCATCTACGTATAATGTTCAAAATTCCAGTTCACCTGGATCAAGTACTCCTTTTACCTTTAGTTTTTAAGACACTTTTTCTTGGCACAGGTAAAATATACCTATAGAGGTAAAGATAAAACTTCCTAGTAATTCCAAGTTGTTAGGCATCAAAGAACGAGTTCCTTAATAAAGAAACGCATTTTCAACTTAAAATAACCTAAGTCATTTAAATAATTAAGCAGACACCGATAAGTATAATGGAGAATTAGATTGAATATGCTAAAATGGACCTTAATATTACTGTTTACAATGGTTTCTTGCTTACAAGAACCTACGACAAGTAACTTTGGAGATTTTTCAAACGATGTTACTGAAGAGAATCTAAATGATCCTAATGATACTGTAGACGTAAATGTAACACTTTCTTGGTTTGAAAACAGATTACATACAAAGACATTAACAAGAGCACAAAACACTAATAAAATCTCTTATCTTTTTGGTGATGATCTTCATAACTACCTTACAAATAGAGAAAATTATAATTCTAAATTCTGTATGATTGCAAAGTTCACAACGACAAACTCTAATGTCGTGGAATACAGAGTTAAATTAACACCAAGTTTTTTAGTTGACTTCACAACAGGACAAAGAAGTTACTATTTAAGAGTGTCCACCTCATCAGCAACTGGAAATGATTTCTGTAATCTTCCAATACAATCAAATGCTGCCGATGGCTCGATAATCTTAACCTCTCCCCAAACTACAATTGCAAATTATTCTGATGAAATATGCTCAGATTGTAACAATGATTTAACTTCAACTGACATAAATATCTATCAGGCTAACACCGATGATACTGCAATTTCTTTAGTTGATAATAACTTTTTAAATTATGATGATCTTAGACTAATTATTCAAATCTCAGAAACAAATACTAACGGAAATACAACGAGTTCAACTTGTTCAAACACAAGTTGTTCAGCTGATGGGTTTGATTGCTGTATAAATAATCAGTGTGTAAATAATAGAGCAACAATAAGAAGTGAAAATTTATTAACTCCTGATGAATTAGCAGATTTTCAACTCGCAGAGTCTCAACGAGAAACAAATCCGAATTGGTACCTTCAATACCCAAACTTCTATTACATATGCCCAAATCTTGTTGATGTATCAAACAGTGAGAATGATGATGATAATGTCACAGATAATTCAGAGAATATAAATCAAAGAATTTTAGACTATCTATGTGTTCAAGAGATGCAAACATACTCTGAGGTAGATCCTTTTCACGACTTCCCTATCAATTCAAATCATACGTATACAAGATGTGATACGAGTAACGATGAAACAGAAACTATGCATTACAAAAATGTATTATCCAGACTTTATGATAACTGCGGCTGCGATGACCAATACACTACTCTATCTGAACAAATAGAACATTGTCCAAACTATACTTACACACCTGAATTTGCAGCAAATAGCTCAGAAAGTAATATAGCTAATATTACAAATATACAATGTCACACACCACCGGTTGAATCAAATACTCCAATCACCCAAATAGTAGATATCAGCAATAAATCAGC
Source organism: uncultured Bacteriovoracaceae bacterium (assembly GCA_937923325.1). The sequence goes on along the minus strand of CAKZUQ010000020.1, from coordinate 84,197 downwards.
TCCTCATAGGTATTTTAACTCCGATGGAATAGAGATTGACTTAGATAACAATCCTGACAGAATTGAAAATAAAGAGCAAGAAGGAGACCCCTTTCTCTATTTAGACACAAATTTCGTTCTTCCTCAAAATGGATCATTTAACATGAACTCAATTCTTGGAAGTATGAGCATTAATCTCAGCGGAGCTATTCCTGCGAAGAAAATCGCTGTTAAAACTGGTCAAAAATATTTTCTTGAGACGACACAAGGTTTTTACTCTCCATGTCCGACGTGTGCTAGAGATTCTTGGAGTTCGCAACTATTTGCAAATCCATCATCTGGTCAAGGCTTTGGTGTTCAATCAATTGGCTATACAACCAAAAGATATCAAGCTGGAACAAATACTTCTTTTGCAAACTATTCTGACAATCATTTTGGAAGAGCATGTTTTGTACCACCTACAATGCTACCTTTTACGCATAAAACGTTTTCAAGTTCATCAACTCAAAGACGTAATAGACTAAAAGCACAAGCTGCTCTATATGTTAATGGATATCAAAAAGATTGGTTTGGTTTTAACAAAGGTGCTCTCATTGGATCTTTTGATGGTGTTACATGGTTTCCTATTGGCAATGGTCGAATTGTTACATCTTCATCAAATTTTTTATATCTCGCAATAAATGCACCATATGCAGATCTTGCAATACCTAGCACTCACAAAGTACTTGTCCAAGAGTGGGATGGAATATCAATAGCATCAAGATATGACTACGATCCGTCAAAAACTTTAAATAGTCCCTTTCAAAATCAAGGGGCAACATGCCAAGAAAATTATTTATGTGAATCAGATTCTGATTGTATCACAAAGCTTGGATGGGAGTACAACTGTCAGGATGTGTCGACATACAAAACAAAGTGGCCTCAATTTAATTCAACAACATCAACAGAAAATGCAAATATAGAGAGAGTTGGCAATATCCATGAATTCTTACAACAAGGAGTAATGCCACCAGGAGCAACTAAAAGGTGTGTATACAAAGGTGCAGGTTCTGTTTGTAGAACTGATGCTGACACACTAAGCTCGGGAAATCTCAGAAGGCAACTAACATGTGCACCAAATTTTTATTGTGCAAATCTAAATACTCCAGGTGTATTTAATAAAGAAATTGCAAGATTTGGTGCTCCTTTAGAAAGTCTAACAGAGTCTAATAATCATTATTTTGGAAAAGATGCAAATCAATTAGGAAGGCCTAAGCACTATATTCCAGATGGTAATGGTGCAAGCTTAAGTTCGAGTATAAGACAAACGATTACAGAAAATGTATTACTTATGGACTCCACTGCAGCTGGAAAAATTGGTCTCTGTATGCCAGGAAGGGCGCTTCCAACAGAAAATGGTAATTCAGTATCAAACATCAGACCAGAAGAAACACATGATAAATCCGATCCTGAAAAAAGAACAGATTACATCTCTCAGGTAGCTGGTTGTAATTCAACTATATTTAATTTAATAAAATATAACTCATGCCCTTCGTTAGATGTTGATGGAAATTTTATATCACTAGGAGATAATTATCATGCGTCTAACGCCATAGAAAGAGAAGGTCTCTTAAGAGCCTCTGCACTGCAGAACTCTTGTGGATTCGAGTCATTAAGACAAGACACTAACTTAGTTTCGAATTTACCTGAATCGACTTTAAGAAACTACAGTGCATTTAGTTCAATAGAATCTTTACCATTAAATGAAACACCAATAATCACAACACAAACACTAGCAGCAAATGCATGCTTAAGAAGAGCTGGAGCCGTTTGTCATACAGACCTTGACTGTTCTCCTAACATACTTCATGCAAATTTAATTGATATAATCAACCCTACTTTTTTTGGTAATGAAGCAGAAAAAAACTACTGGAGTGAGGATTTAATATGTGGACAAGGTATAATCGAGCCAAATATCTCAAGTCCAAATTTTAATTCATATGATATAACAAATAATAGATGCTGTAGAGAGATTGGAAAGGAACTTACAATATATACCGAGGATCCCAACTCTGATCTTGATATAAAAGTTAACCCGAGGATGTTCTCATCAATAAATCCGAACGAACCAACTAGATACTCTAGATATTCAATTCTTGGAGAATTAGTAGAAGAAGTAGATTCTAATTCTACATCATTCGTATCTCCTTCGGCCTCAACAAGTATAAACGACATAAATAGAAGTACAAAATCAAGCATAACGACACACTATCAATGGAAAACAATTAATGAAGTTGCGAGTCAAACATGCTGTGGCGGCGGATGGGTCAGAAAATTTGCAGACGGAACCAATGATTGGAGTGTGAACAGGCTTAACCTTAATATTAACAATTTCAGATGCCTTAATAGCAAATCCCCTCTTCTTAACATTACAGAAGAAGACGCATCCAAAATAGATCCGAGTCCAAATTACTACTCAAAGCTATCAACGGATAGAAATCTATACTGCCAAGACAGTACTGGCATAGCTGGTAATTGCACCGATCTTAGCTTTGAAGATTTAAGACTAGGTGTGAGTGACAGTATTAGGCCAATTCTTAATTCGACAACAGACGAACAAGAGACTCGAACTTTTATAGCTTCAAACACTAACTTCTGGGCAGATAATCCATTTACATTTTTTACACCTGTTAGTGCCTTAACTTCTCCAACTGCAGTTGCATCACTTCCATATATGGATTGGACTGTCGACTTAACAAACATTTCTTTATTTACAAGAAAAATATACATTCACATTCCTACCTACATTCCACTACAAACAATCTCAACTGTAACTCTTAGTGAAGCAGACGCAGAATGTACTCAAGAAGCTTGGCTTGATTCAGTTCGCAGTTCCGATAGAAGAGATGGACAGGAACTAAGTCCATGGTCTAACAGAAGTGGACAAAGTATCATCATACCAGAATCTTCTCCAGGAGCAGGAAATGGAGTCTCAGGATACACATGTAGGTACGCAATAAATCCATCTTCAAGAACAATGACAATTGCATATGACACGACAGATTTGTTTGAAGAAGAAATACATTACGCAAGTCTTAGATACACAGCTCCAGGTACACAAAAGTGGCAAAGAGATAAGGAACAAAATAACGAGCGCGATACAGTACACAAAAGGTCATCAACTCCGGGAGAGCCACTTTACTACCTAGAAAAACTTGAGCGCCTTGAGCTCATTGGAATCCCACAAATGACTTTTGAACCATTATATTGCAACGATAACTACGCAAAACTAATGCCAGGAATATTCTTAGATAGTTATACTGATTTAGATGACATTATTGAAGCTTCACCTTCAATCTTTTTTGAAGATCAAATGGCCAATTCCCCATGGGACAACTCAGGCTTAACTACAAACGAAGAGACCCTTAACAAAGCTTATGTTACGACGAAAGATCAACTCAATCACCCTGAGATTTTTTCATCAGATGAAGTAATGTGCTGTACTCCACTTGGAAGAGAAGCTAATAGTTCAGCACAATGTTGCTCCGGTCTAGCAGTAAGGGATCAATCAACCAATAGACTCTTATGTAAAATACCTACAGGTGTAGACTTAAATGTCTATTTTAATAGATACATTTCCAACGAAGGAACGAATTCAGAAATAGAAAGCACTCGATTAACAAACGATGATTTTGATTCTCGAACTGGAGCGCCAAAAAACACAACAACAGTAATTTCAAAATTAATTGGTCTTGGAGAAAGTCATTGCGAAAATGAAAATGTAAGAAGAGGCGGAGCATTTGGTAACTTCTCTCCACAGCCTAACGATACAATAAACCAAGGTAATTCAACTAGATTTAATATAGTAGATTCTTTTAATGACAGATCAAGCAACGGACCAGAATCAAGAGGTGCAGAAGCTTTTAATGCTGGATTTAGATGGAATCATCATGTGTACTGTGATTTCCCGGAGACGAACTAAAAATGAAAACACCAACAGACAGTCAAATAGAAATGCGTGAAATGGTCATGCCAAGTGATACAAACCCAAATGGTACAATATTTGGAGGAAAAATAATGTCTTGGATTGATATTGCTGCAGCAATGTGTGCACAAAGGCACTGTAATAGCCCAGTAGTAACCGTTCACATTGACGACATAAGCTTCTTATCCCCCATAAAAGTTGGACATCATGTTATAATCAAAGCATCTATGAACTTTGTAGGGACAACATCTATGATAATAGGAGTTAAAGTTCAGGGAGAAAATCCTTTAAATGGACAGATTTATAATACGACAAAAGCATACCTAACCTTTGTTTCTCTAGATGATTATGGCAAACCAGTAGAGGTTCCAAAATTAAAATGTGTTACAGAACAAGAAAAGAGAAGATATAAAAATGCCATAAAAAGAAAAGATTTAAAAAACACTCTTAGAGAGCAACTACTAAAGGAATAAAATGAAAAGTTTAATTACTCTCTTTACAATGATTTCTATGAGTTATGCTGAACAGTGCAATACATCTAATCACTTAGAAATAAAAGACACTAAATTTGAAGAAAAAATTCTAGAGCATGATCCAAGGCTTTGCTTCAATAAAGAAAAACTTAACGGTGAACCTGACTTAGCTTACAGAGAGAGATTAAAAAATACTTTTGCAAAACTCGACAAAATATACAATGACAAGACAGAAGTAGTATCAGGGAAAGGAAGTCCATTATCTGCATTTAAAGATTTAGAACCAGAACTAGGAAGAGTGGAAATTCTTGGACTTACTAGAATGGATACTCAATCTGACAAAGCAGGTGGAAGTAATAGATCATGGGATTACTATGGACTTGAAGGAAGAGGAAGAAGATTAAGAGTTCTATCTCCGATTCATGATTTTATAGGTAAGAGTAATCATATAGACAAAGATAAGCTTGCTGAAAAAGTTATATCTGACATGGATAGATATAACCAAAAGCATAACTGTCAATATGGGACACAAATTGTAAATATGACAAGAGTACGAAGACTAAGTAAAGAGCATCTCGAAGGCTCTGAGATAAAATCAAAATATGCTAATGTAAAAGAATTCAAAGAAGCTTTAAAGAAAAACAAAAATCAATTAGATGAAATCTTTAATAAAGCATATCCTAAAGAAGAAGGCATATCTCGAAATTATAATTGCTCAAATAAATATGATACTAAAGACAACTCTGTTACTCATCAGGCGGAAGATAGCTGTAACATTCAAGTAAGTCATCAATTTGCAAATAACTCCTCTGAAATTTCAATAGAGTCTTTACAAGAAAATGCAGGCTATCAAGAATTTTTAAAATGTGTAAAAAAGAAGAAACTTACTCAAAAACTTAGAGATATTTCAATAAAATCAAGTTCAAACAGTATAAGAAACACTGGAAAGGACTATGAAAGCTATAATTGGAGACAATTATCTGAGGACAGAGCTATAAACACTAGTAAAGTACTATATAAAGCTCTTTATCCAAATGGAAACAACCAAGGATTTAAGAATTGGAAAAAACAATTTTTAAACCTTAATACCGCTGGTACAAATGGAGATGGTACGAGTGGCCCATGTGCTCTAGAGTGGAAAGATGGCAAAATAAAATACAAAGAAGACTTTTTAAGCACAAAAGGCAAAAGATCATTAGATAAATTTAAGTCTGTATTTGTATCAGCTAGATTTACACAAAATGTAAAAACAACAAAAAAGAAGCCTACCTTTTTCTATCAAAAAAGGTGTAATGAAATAAACTATAAATGTAGAGAGTATACACCTAACGATAAGAACCTTATAAAAAGAAGAAAAAGTGTAAGGAATCAAGAGGTTTTTAAGTCACCATCTCAGTTTTAGAAAAACAAAGGGGAACCATTCGGTCCCCCTTATATATTATGCAGGATAATAAATTGCTTATTATAAACTGTGTGTGCTTATGCCTAGCAAATTAAGATACTTTTATTAAACAAGTTAGTTTTGACTCCGTCAATACAATATATAGTACATTTATCACGTCAACAAAATGACACACACAAGATACATCAAATATTTTAAACCCCTTATACTGATTTCAAATTAGATAAAAGTTGCTATAATATTACTATGAAAGCTTTTATAAATATTCTAATTTTCTGTGCACCACTTATTTCGCACAGCTTCACAGAGAAACATGTAGAAAAACTTAAAACCTTAAAAGAGATAACACCTGAAGATTTAATTCATGAAAATAGAGGTTGTCCGGAAAATTCAAAATGCTCAAAACAAAATGGAATAAAGAGAGCTAAATGGCTTAAAGCTTTAAATCAATTTAAACAAACTAACAGAGTAACCCCCCTTAATAAATTTATATTAAAAAATGGCCATCCAACGACATTTTTGATTAAAGAAGATAGTTCTAGCTCTTTGGATCCAATTATTTATTCATCCAGGTGCATTTCACATAAAAAAGAAAATATAGTTGAAGCAAGTTTATTTCTAAAGTCCAAACCTAAGAGTCCAAACCTTTTTTTTAATACAATAAATACAAAGTATGGAGAGCTAGCTCTACCCTATAGATCAAGACCATTAGGATTTAAAAACGGAAAGCCTATAGTTATAATGGAATATAATGATATTTTATACACGATATTAATATCTTCAAACTTAAAGATCGAAGTTATTCAACTTAAAGAAGAAGAGATTAATTTATTAATTGAAAAGAAGTCTAGTTTTAAATGTAAAAAGGTTCATACTCCAAATTTATACTTTGAAGGTACTGATTGCTATAGTGTATGGGATTTAAATATGAATAAATCTATAGAAGTTAGTCAAACTGTAAGCTGTAGCTAATCAGTTATAGAAGTTAAAGATGTAGACTTCACATACTCGCTAGATGTATCAGTACAATTAGAAGTAGTAGAAAGAACTCTATTTGTCATTAGCCCTACTGGCCTATTTTTTGAAGAAATCGCATTAAATGTTAACTCGTCTCTTTTATAGATTTTATAATTTCTCACTCCATCTACAACTTCGTGATAATAACTTGTAAGAACAGTTAGTTCATATTCAGAATCTCTTTTAGTAATATTGAAATGATAAACTTCATCCAAAGATGAGATAAAACGAGAACTAAATCCATTTTGACAAAACTTTGAAAAAGTAGAGTTGTTATCGCTTAATTCTGGTGTTAAAAAAGCGTACTCTGTATCTAAATTTGTTGTAAATATCAATGAGCTCTGTAGTAATAAACTGATAGGTTTACTTGTGGCCTCATCACTCTCACAAGTTTTAATTGAGGATTTATAATTAAAAAATCTTGAAACATAAGAGTTTCTTAAAGTTGTTTCTTTAATAACAAGCGCGTTGCAAAGACTTGTAGCATAAGCTACTTCATCACTATTAAGAGATGACAACTTAGAAAGAGCAAATGTAGAATTTAAATTTTGATAATTTTCGATTTCACTAATTTCTCCACATGAATAAAGACACATTAATAAGGAAATAGATAATATTTTATTCATTACTTACCTTAGTTAGATACTCTGTTTCAGAATCTTTTTTTAAATCATAAAGATAGTTTGAAAACCAAGAAATATTTAAACTTGAAATAAGACCCTTTTCATATGAACTTAGAGACCTCGTATAGTTGTTGAGTATTAACATATTAGCGAGAACAGGTATTTTTAAAAAAGCAGGCATTGACTCTCTGGAACGTGCAAAAGAGTTCGATGAATAGAATGAAACCATATTCTTATAAGCATGGAAACCTTCAGACCCACCTGTTTCACAAAGTTGATTTAACTCAGATAAATTAAGCTTATTGTGATTAATAAGTGCATTTTCAATTACTGAATGTGCCTTATTCCACATGTTTTTACGAGATAGATAAGTATAAACATTCTGTCCCTCATAATTAAGAGATAGAGATGGATTGCTAACAACTGCATAAGGATTTTTCATGTAACTTTTAAAATTTTTACTATCTACTTTGCTAAGCTTATGAACTTTAATTCCAGCAGATAAAATTTCATTATGAAACTGAGGGCAAACATTAAGTTTATTTTCTTGATTCGTAAGCTTATTTAAGGACTTATACTGAGAATAAAGTGATAGAAAATAAGTATTTTTATCACTTAACCTGTCTTCAAGAGCATCGACTGAAGCTATACTTCGTTTTATGTCTTTATAATCATAATCTCTATAAAAAACTGTAGATCTTTCTTCTTTAGAAGTTACTTTTACTGATTTGATATTACTATCTGTAACTATAGATTTAGAAGAACAAGATGTAAGGATTACTAATGATAATAAATATGTCACACTTTTCATGAAGAGCTCCTATAAAGATTTATCGGTAAAAAAGATAGATAACTTAAATAATTTAGTGTTTTACTTAAAAGCTCTATCTATTTCATCAACTACATTCCTCATATAGTCAAAGATATCCTCACTCTCCTTGGATTCATATTTTAAATGAATAACTTGAACATCTTCCTCTGAATTTGATTCTTCTTCAGTGATTTCAGGTTCATTTCCAGAGCCAACAAGATATATGACACTAGCTGCGGTTCCAACAATAAAGGCTGAATTTTTTAGAACTCGAGTTAAATTGTAGGAGCCTACTCTCCCTAATCTTTTAGCAATAGCTTCAGATTTAGAAATTAAATTATAAAACTCTAAATCCTTAGTTTTATTTACATAACTCTTAATTTCATTCCAAGCTTTAGTAGCATAGTAGTCTTCTGCCCTAGCAAAATTAACAACTAGACTTTCATCGGAATAAGATATGAGTTCTTTTTTCAATAGATCAAATCTCTGTTTAGGAGTAAGTTTAGCTAGAGATATTTTATCGATCATACTTCTATGAAGATTCCTCGCCTTTTTATCATAAGAACTTTTAAATAACTTGACGAGTCGAGACTTTTCAAATAATCCCTTATGCTCAAGTGCGACCATAATTGATTTCGTAAAATCGATTCTCGAAATAATTCCACGAACAAACCCAAAGCTTTCATTTAAAAACTCTTTTTTCCGAGCAGCTACAATTGCATGAGATGAGGAGTTAAACATAGATTGAATATCACTAGACGCTTTATGTAACCCGAGAGACTCTTTAAGCTTATCAATCGTGCTTTTACATTCTTTCTTACACTCAAAAGAGCTATAGAGCTTACTAAGGTTTTCATTATAATATTTATATTCATTATAATAAAAGCCAAGTCTTTGATATTGTCTTTTTTGTTTTTTGTAAATGTATTCAGTAAGCTCCTCTAGATCTTTTTTCTTAAGTCTCGAAAGGATATCTTTTTTAATTTCACTAGTTACATTTAGAGAATCTAGCCTACTAGAAGTCAGTTTTAAGCTGTTCTTTTCTAGATAACTTAATACCTTTGCATAATCTTCGATCGAAGAAGTTGCAATCCTAACATTACGATAAGGCCTTCTAAGTCTATAAACACCAATATCTTGTCTACCTTTAAAGATATGAGACTCTATCTCCTTAAAGTTTTCAAACCATCTTTTATAAGTAGATTTAACTTGATTAACTTCTAAGTATCTTCTACTAGTTTTTAACCTCTTAACGACGGCAATAGATCTTTCATAAAAGTTCACTCTGTTAGCAAGACTAAAGTCTTCTTTATATAGAGGATTAACTCCAGGTAAAAAGGGAGTATCACACATACTTGCAATAGCATTAATGAAAAAACTTGATAATATAAATATGGATATAAACTTATTCATGCCTAACTGATCGGCATTTTTTGTATTTTATGAAGAGAGGCCAAAAAGCCTCTCATTAACTTATAAAAATTGATTTATAAGAAACTACAATCTTACATAATTACCATTAGTTACAATGTTATTTTCTCTAACTATTAAGGTTGTTTTTTTTGAGATTGAAGCTGTTGAAATTTCAAATTCATAGCTACCATTAGCTAGAACCTTGTAAAATTCACCTCTTTTAAATTTAAACGTCCCAATTGTTTTTCTTGTATCTAAATTGGTAATCTTAACACTTCCAGATTCTTTATTATTTAAATCAAATCCAGCACCTCTGTGTACAGAAGCTAAATACTTAAGCATTGATTTTTTATTGTCTTTATAAAAAGAAGGAATTTTTGAGTATCTTGGCCATTTTTTATTAGATAACTCAATAGTAACTTGTAGGTCATTATACCAAACATATGACCAATCTTGCATTCCACCTTTTAGTACATACCAATCAGCACCGTTAGTAATACCTCTATTAAACTCAGTTGAGTTAACCATAGTAGGATTTTCATCAGCATAATCTAAAGACAGATCAATTAATAACTTATCTAAGGGATGCCTAGCATATGAACTATCCCAAGGATAATTTACACAAACAGCTCCACCATGAAAATTAGCACTAAGAGAAAAGTTTCTCTCTTTTTGAAATTTCATTACAGCTTGAACTTCAGGCTGCCTACCTTTTGTTGAGTCCTCTTCACCAATAGTCCAATTGGGAAAGTTTCTATTTAAATCAAAACCATTTGCGTTTGCTCTTTGTTTTTTTCTAGATCCATCAGGATTCATCGATGGCATAATATAGATTTCAGTATTATCAACTAGAGACTTAATTCTATCATCAGAAGAATATCCTTCTAAAATATCTTTGATCAAAAATTGAGTTAATTCTCTACCTGTAATCTCATCACCATGCATGCTTGAAATATACTTAAACTCGGGCTCAACTTCATCAATGTTTACATTATCAGATATTTTTACGACCCATAACTCTCTACCTTCAACCGACTTACCAATAGAAAAAAGCTTAGATATCTTGGGATACTTAGCTGTGATTTTTTTTAAAAATCTAGTTATCTTTTGATGAGATGGATAAGATTTTAAAAACTTTTCATTAGAGTGAGTATGGTTTTCAATCTTAGAAGTAGATGCTCCTAAGTGTTTTAACCAAGTATGTGTTCCTTTTGGCCCGTAAACTTCAAATCCATACTGATCCATATGATCTAAAGTAAGATGTGGTTGAGAGGAAATAGATTTGATTAAACTTTTATTTAAACCCTTAACATAGATAGATTCTTCAATCTTTCCGTAATTAGTGGCCAATAAACTAAAGCTTATAAGCAGTAGTACTAAATATTTCATTAAATCTCCTCTTTATTATATTGCGAAAGTATATTAAAAATTCAAATAGATAAAGCTATTTGTTCCAACTATATAAACTATAATGAGTAAATTAATAGTGCCTAAAGACATATAAGCGATTTCTAGACGAATATACACTCAAGATATTTCCATCAGTTACAAGTTCGCCAAACGTACTAGAAATCTCTGTGCCGAGTTTCCAAGCTTGTTCTTTATTAAAGTTTTCAGGGTTTATCACTAAGAGATCTTGACCCATTGTAGAGACTGCAAGCATACCATTCCATAGAGCAACAGAACCAATTGCAGAATTAGATATTTTTTGTTTAGAGATTATCTGCCCCGATGAATCTAATTTGTATATTTCTCCAAATATACTTCCTACATAAAGCTCATTACCAACAACTAATGGTGTGTGACCAGCAATAATGTTTACTGTTTTAGAAACTAGACCATTTCTTGGGCTAATGAAGCTCAACTTTCCGGCAGCACTACCTGAAACAACTTTTCCTTGAAAGATTACGGGAGTTAAATCAACATCTATGAATTTTTGAGCCTTACTTAAGCTCGTTTCCCACATTACAATACCTTCATTTTTATTAATTCTAACTAAATAGCCGTCAGCAAAACCAACAATTATAGAATCAGCATATGAAATTGGCTTTGAAACTCTTTGTAATGTTATCTTAAAAGGAATACTTCTTTGGTAAGTCCAAAAAACTTTTCCAGTTTGGGCATCTAAAGCTACGATTCTATGATCTCTTAAATGAATAAATAATTTACCATCATTGACAAGAGGAGCACTTTCTATGGGAGCTCCTAAATCAATAGAATAGTTGATCTTTGAAGTAGTGGCATTACGAGAAAAAAGACGACCATACATAGAACCATAAATAATATTATCTTCAAACAAAGAGACTTTAGCATTTAAAGGTTGTCCCTCATTTTCAGTCCAAATCAACTGACCGTTTTCACTGTTGTAAGCATTAATACTACCATCTAAAGTTCCTATATAGACAACATCATCATTTATTGTAGGACTAGAAAAGCCTATTTGTCGATTACCGCTACTATATACTGGATCTAAATTTTTTGCCCAAGCAACACTTAAGTAATTTTTAGATCTAACTCTTTTATCTAGATAAGACTCATAGTTTAAATTCTTTATCTTTTCTTTAGTCACCTCAAGCTGAGAACAACTAGTAAGAAAAATAACAAAAAGTAGTAGCATTGTTCTGTTTAGCAAAAAAAAGGCCTTAGTTTAATTGTGTAAGAAAAAATTTTGCTTCTTTAGCTTCACTAGAATCTTTATAATCATTTATAATGATCTCAAGATTAGCTTTAGATTCTTCTTTTCTGTTAGTTTCAAGTTGTAGTCTGGCAATATCTAGCAAAACTTTAGCTTTTAAAATTTTGATAGAACTCTTCTTAAGAGTTCCAAGAAGATCAAGAGCATCATCTTTTCTATTAAGGTCATCATAAACCTGAGCAAGATTAAAAGCAGTAAAAAAATATGCAAAAGAGTTTTCAGAAAAATTACTTTTCCAAGACTCTAAAATCTTAGCTGAATCCTCTAGTTTACCTTCTTCTGACAGAACCTTTACTGCACCTAAAACGGAAGGAAGAATACTTACTTCTCCTTTGAGAGAAGAAGGCATTGCATTCATTTGGGAAATGAATTCATCAGCTTTAATTTTTTTAGAAGTATAACCATCCACAACCTTAGTTTTAAAACTGTGAGCATTAGACAAAGTTAAATTTAGCTGTGATTTTGCAGACTGTTTGTACATAGAGTAAGAAAAAATAGCAATAACGATTCCAATCCCAGCTATTAGAATTGGTTTTTTGTTTTCGTTAACAATTTGTCCAAAGTCTGTCTTGTTAAGAGTTTCATCTAATGTTTGTTCTGCATTGTTTTCGTTGGCCATAATTATCCTATTTTTTTTAATCTATATTTAGTATTAGTGTAATTTTGTCTGAAATTTTATTCCCAATAGATGTAAGTTGTCAAAGTTACATTGATCAATTACCATTTTTTTATGACAAAGATATTTATATTCACACTAATGATGCTGCTAAGCAATACTTCTTTTGCGTTAGACTACTCTAAGAAGATGGGAATCGGAATGTCTAATCATCTAATAATGGATATCCCACTTATTAGTATAAAGTATCACACAAGTCTATCCACAAGTTACTCTGGGTACTTTGGATTGGATTCCACCCAAGGTGAGTCACAATACGCGATTGGATTTAAATACTTTAGAAATATCTTTAAAGAAGAAAATATTAATTTCTATAACTCTATTGCACTATCATTAATGAGCTATGAATTTCTAGGTAAGGATGAAATAGGATACCAACTTGACTGGAGTTTTGGTGCAGAGTTTGCTTTTGAAAAACTAAACAGTCTTGGACTAAGTTTTGAATTTGGCCTGAGTGCTTTAGAGTTCCAAGGTAAACAATCTATAAAAACAAATACTAATAACTTTATAAAATCTGCGATACACTTTTATTTATGAAATTAATCTACTTACTATTACTAACTTTATCACTAACTCTTTCTGCTCAAGATACGATACAATTTGACGATGACATAACAGTTGGCGGAGATATTTTTTCAGACTTTAATGAAGATCTTGAGGCGACTCAAGTAATGGAAGACGAAAGATTTTATAGATACAGTAGGTTCTTCGGCGTAAATTTGGGTCTTGGTGTCACTACCTTTACAGGAAATAGAGGTGCAGCATTTACTGATCAAAATCCATCCTACGCATTCACTTTAATGTATTTTTTGAACTTTCAAAATGTTTTTATAATGGGTTTTGAGCACTCTAGGCATTTTTATGTGATCGATACTTTTTTAAATGGATCTCCAAATCAAAGACTTGGTGTTGTAACACAATCATTTTTAAGACCATTTTTTGGCTTTAGATACTATATAGATACACAAGACTTGGGAACTGCAATAACATACTCAAATCCCTATTTTGTTGGAAGAGTAGAATATTGGCACCAAACAACAAAGTATGAAGACTTTACAAATAGAGATGATGAAAAAGACGGAGGCATTGGTAGCGCCTTTGGTTTTGGATTAGAGTTTCCAATAGAGATCAAAAGAAGTTACTTCAATGTTGAATTCTTGTATCACATAGTTGACTTTGCCGACAAATTCACTCAAGACTACGCACCAATACCAGTTGACTCTACAACTACAACAAATAGAACAGAAGCCGGAAAGGGATTTGATAATCTTGCCGGCGACGTTTTAACATTCTTTGCCTCTTATAACTTATCTTGGTGAGCTATCTCTGTTTCTTCTGATTGTTTTTTTCAATCTTTTTTCAATATCTGCTGAAGTTCTAAAGATTAAATGAACAGGAGTATTCATCATCCTAAATTCATTTCTAATCCCTTTTGTTAAATATCTTTTAAAATTTTGAGGAATACCTTGGGACTTATTACAAAAAAGTAAAAAAGTTGGTGGATCACTCTTAAGCATGGATGCATATTTAACTTTAAATCTTCCACCACCTCTTTCTAGAGCGACAGGATGCCTATCAATCAATGAACTTACAGCTCTATTTAATCTACTTGTAGGAACCTTTTTACTTCTTACTAAGATAGTATTTTTCAAAGATTTCTTTAAAGCATGAACAAAACTACCTTTCTTAGCAGAGATAGTTAAAATCTCACAAAACTCGAGCCAAGGAATGGTGGCCCTAATATCTTTGATCCACTCTTTTTTTGCTTTTTCATCTTTAAGGTACTCATTCATTAAATCCATTTTATTAAAACAAATAATGATAGATTTTCCCTTCTCTAAGGCTATATCACAAAGCCTTCGATCTTGATGACCCATCCCTTTAGTTGCATCAATCATATAGATAACAACATCGGACTCAGTAATTGCTTTTAAAGATCTATAAACAGACTGCTCTTCTATGAAACCTTTAACGTTACCTTGCTTTCTAATTCCAGCAGTATCAACAAGTTTAATCGATCTAAATGGATTAACTTCTTCATTTTCACTATTTTCAACTTCCGTGTTCTCAGATTCTGTATGTTCAAAGTCAAACTTAACACTTTCATCTAAAGAATTAGCAAGATCCTCTTCAGAAATTAAATCCTCTACAGAATCTAATAGATTCTCTTCATCTTCTAGTTGCTCAAGTCTAATTTTTTCTCTTTCTAAATCTTCCGGAGTTTGGTTGTAAGCAAGCATGTGTGCCTGATCACTCTCCTCTTCAAACTCCTCATACTCATGAAGAAGTTCTTTATTAGATTTTCTAAAAGCATTATCAACAGCATTTAGATGATTTGTATTTTTTCCAAAAAATAAATCTATGTAACCCTCAATTGGATCAACCGTAGTTCCTGCAATGTTTGAAACTAAAGCTCTTTGAGATCCAACTAAGTGATTTAGGAGTGTTGACTTACCAGCATTTGGAGCACCGATAATTGATACATTCCCTACGACGTCATGATTAGGCGTAACCCCTTTTTGAATATGAATAGAATCATCTGCATTAAACTCTTGAGAAAAATCGTAAAGTCGATCTCTCAATGTTCCTAGTCCACGTCCATGCTCGGCAGAAATAAGGAAAAATTGTTCTTCATTTAACCCAAGTTCATAAAAGTCTGCTTCATTTCCCCACTGAGAGTCATCATCAAATTTATTGACCATGAGCCACATTGGTTTTTTAGTTTTTCTTATAAATTCAGCAATCATTGTATCAAAAGGCAATAGACCTTCTCTTACGTCTACAACAAAAAGAATTAAATCAGACTCTTCAATTGCAAGTTTTGCATGATCGGCCATAATATTAAAAAATGGTTCTGCAGTTTTTTTCTTTCCAAGGATATCTTTTGTTTCAACTTTCTCTGGATAAAAACCACCAGTATCTATGAGGATCAGATCTTGTTCATTCTCACCTCTTGGGTCTTCAACTGTTGCAATGGCGTAGTGTCTGTCACGAGTAACTCCAGGTTGGTCATAGGCCATGGCCTTGAAGTTTTTTCTCATGATTCTATTAAAAATAGTACTCTTTCCAGTGTTAGGCCTTCCTATAAAAGATACTACCGGAGATCTTTTGTTACTCATCTCTTTTTCTCCAAACTCTTTTAGATTTTTGAACTCTTGGAAGCCCAATTTCATCTAATACAAAATTATTCTTAAACCATTTAGGAGAAACCTTAACGTGTAGATTTAAATGAACTCTTCCGTCGACCATAGCTTCAATTTTTTTTCTGGCCTCTGTTCCAATTTTTTTGATTACAGAACCCTGCTTACCGACAACAATACCTCTTTGACTTTGTCTATTAACAAGAATTGAAGCAGAAATTCTAGTGTCTTTGTTCTTTTCTACGTTTCCGTCCTTACTCTCAAAAGCATCTTGATAATCATCAATTACAACAGCAACCTCATAAGGGATTTCATCATTTAACACTTTGAAGGCTTGCTCTCGAATATATTCAGTAGCAAAGAATCTTTCATTTTTATTAGAGATATTACCTTTTGGATAAAGATGAGGTCCTGCTTTTGCGATATCATCTAAAGCACCAGTAAGAATGTGAATATTTGTTTCTTTTTTTACACTTATATCAATAAATTTTGATGCACTTGGAATCATTTCCTTAATTTGAGCAAATAAAGCAGTATAGTCTTTTTGCTCTTTAACTTTATCTGTTTTAGTAAAGAGAATCCAAGTATTTGATAGTTCTTGACCAAAATCAGCTAGAAATTCCTTACAGTCAGCAACGACATCATACTGAGCGTCTAGTAAAAGAAGGTTTAAATCTGACCCTTCACTTCCAAATTGAGCCTGTCCATTCATTCTGACATTCAGTTCTTGACCAGAGCTGTGAACACCAGGAGTATCAATAAGAACAACCTCAGTTCTATCGATATTGAAAACGCAATGAAATGTATTTCTAGTTGTTTGAGCTTTGTTAGTGACAATACTTAAGTCAAAACCTAACAAGTGATTTATCAAACTAGACTTACCTGCATTTGGTTTACCAATAACTGATGCAAATAATGATTTATTATTTGGGTGTTGGTCTTCTAATAACATTTATATCTCCTTAGATTAAATTCTCTTTAATTATTTTCTTCGCCAATAGCTGCATGGCATTTTTTTTAGATTGATCTTTTAATGAGCCAATCTTTTTATCTTTGATGAACAAAGAAACCATATATGCATCTTCGCCCTCAACTTTAATGGCTTCATATTTAGGATAAACTTTAAATTTTTTGTAGATTATTTCTTGTAGTTTTGTTTTAGAATCAACAGCATCCTCTATATTTTCTAAAAAAACAGACCCATTTTCTTTCTCAAAATGAAAGATCAAATCTAAAAGTAATTTCTTAACAGTAAAAAAATCAGAATCAATATAGATGGCCCCAAGATACGCTTCAAAACAGTCACTTAGTATGGATTTTTTTTCAAACCCTTTACTAAGTAACTCTCCTTTACCAAGGAGAATATTTTTATTTAAATTGATATAAAGAGCAAATCTGTAAAGAGTATCTTCATTTACAATCGAGCTTCTTAATTTAGATAGGTCCCCTTCTTTAACATTTTTATACTTATTAAAAATGTATTCACTTATAACTAATGACAAGACACTATCACCAAGAAACTCTAATTTTTCATTATTATCTAAGTTTAATTTTGATTCATGTGCAAAAGATTTATGAGTAAAAGCTCTTAGTAATAGACTTTTATCCTTAAATTCATACAAGAAATTATTTATTTCTAACTTTGAAGAAAAAAAATCTTCCATCTCAAAAATAGTATAATTTGGCTTTAGTTTTATAAAAGAATTTATTAGCTCTTCGCTAATTTGTACGAACATTTTAACTCCAGGTGATCATGGCCTAAAAACCATCAAAAGTGTTTTCTAGCAATTATTATACTAAAAGGCAATCTTATCAGTTTTACTCTATTATCTTTACAGATCGAACCTTTACATAAGTATTTGTTCCGGCCATCGTATTTTCTTTAACTTTAAGTTCTACATTAAAATCAGACTCATTTGAGATACAAGAATAAGTTTTTTTACTAAAACACAGATACGAAAGACAAAAAGCTGATGAACTTTTAACAAACTCACATTTAGCACTTCTATCAACTTCTATTTCAGAGATAACATCTGAGATAGTATCATTTGCAAATAGTGAGCTAAAACTTAAAAGAGATAAAACTGCAATCATTCTAAACATAGTATTTCCTTCCTTTTTCATTTAAAGACACGATATGTCATTTCGTTGTAATATGCTACTGACTCTGTAAATTTTCTATATATAAGGTACTCTACTTAAATAAATTCCTGATATTAGTAACTACTTCCCCAGCATTTCTTCCATGAGTTTGATATTTCTTAATACGATTACATTTTTGTAAATAAGGCACAGAAAAACCTGAAAGTTTAACCTTTTGGTCACTTGAGTAAAAATCCTTTTTTCCAGCAACTAAAATACCAACTACTTCAAGTGAGTCAGAGTCTACAACTGCAGATCCAGAGTTCCCTGAAAACGAGTCAACACTGGCATAAAATGATTTCTTTTTTCTACTAAGAACTTTAGCATTACTTGCAATTTTTAAAGGTAAACCTGAAGGATATCCTATTAACGTAAGATTTTGACCATTGTGCACTCGAGACTTACTAATTTTAAAACCTCTCCTACCAGTGCTTCTATTTAATTTGATTATACTATAATCAATTTTATTATTCTCTTTACCAAATCCTAAGATCTTTCGACTTAATTTTCTCTTAATAATCTTTTGACAAGAGTATACATTACTCTTTTTACCCCACCTTAAATCTGTATCGTTTTTATTCATTTTATAATCAAAAATCCAATAACTATTTTTACAGTCTTCAATTGTCTCTACACAGTGTCCTGCCGTTACCAATGTATCTTCATTTATCAAGAAACCAGAGCAAGAACCTATATCCATTTGCTCATGAAACTTTTCATCATAACAAAGCTTATTACTTCCACCATATGTAGAATTTGCATAATAGCGATTTACCTCATAGTAATCACTATATTTGCCAGCTAAGGGGATGATTAGCTTCTTGGAGACTTTCACTGCAGTAGACAACGAAATATCTTTTAATTTATTATCCGTAACTTCATACCAGTCTTTTCTGTCATCATCACCAAATACAGAAAAAGCAAATACGTTCGAAGTTACTAATAAAAAAAGTGAAATAATTTTTAAAGTATTCATAAAGTCCTTATTAAAAATAAAACAACTCATAGCACAAATATAAAATTGAAACTCATAAAATGTAAAAAATATATTACTCTTAGCGCTAATAAAAAGAATATATGACTTAAATGCATTTTTTATAAAAAAATAATAGTTTAGATCTTAGATAATCCATTTGATAAAAGTATCCCTTCTTGGTATATACGAACCATGAAAAAAATAGAGCTACTTAAAGAACAAAGTTTATTTATTAAAAACCTTGAGGATAAAGGAAAAAGCTTTAATACTATAAAAAACTACAAAACCGACCTCAATTGCTTTAATAAATTCATTGGAGAAAATAGACCAGATCTTAAAATAACTCAGGTGACAATTAGTGAAGCCCAAGATTACTCAAGATTCTTAATAAAAAAATACAACTCACCTAACTCTATCAGAAGAAGAGTGCAAGCTTTAAGAATATTTTTTGATTTCTTAATAGAAAAAGGTGAAGTTGACCATAATCCAATAAAAAAGGTCATTGTTGCACCAAAAATGATTGTTGCACCAAAACCAGTGAACTTTAAAGATATTAAAAAGTTTCACGATTATTTAATCGTTGGTATCAATCAAAGACAAGGTTTGGAAAAATTATTATTTTTAAGAAATAAAATTATATTTGACCTAATCTATGGTGCAGGTCTAAAAGTTTCAGATATTGCTATCCTTAAAACAAATAACATCCTCGAAGATAAAAATGGAAATTTTAGAGTTCTTATCAATCATCCCAAAAAGGACCCTATTACAATCTCATTAGGAAAAACATTTAATTCATTTTTTTATGAATATAAAAGAGCACTAGAACTTCAATGTGAAAAAGATAATATTGAATTCTCACACCTTCTCTTTAATTCAAATCCATACTCTATTCTTGCGGGAGGAATATCACCTAGAGGCATAGAGATACTTTTTAAAGACTTATCTAAAAAAACAGATACGCTTATAACTGCTAAATGCTTAAGACAATCGTGCATAGTAAAGTGGATCTTTCAAAACAAAGCTCAAAGCAGTATTAAAGAATGGATGGGTGTCCAACCAGCTTATTCATTAAAGTATTATGTAGACCTTGCAAAGACATATGAATTTTTAGATTTTTCAGAGGAGTGTCACACTGAAAGATCAGAATGAAAAGTATATTCAAGAATGCTTTGAGCTAGCTCTTAAGGCCAAAGGTAAAGTATCTCCTAATCCATATGTTGGAGCTATAATTGTAAAGAATGGAGAGGTAATATCCAAAGGTTACCATAAAGGCCCAGGTGAAGATCATGCTGAACTAGATGCTATTAAGAATGCAAAGACTTCACTTGTTGGAGCAACAATATTCTCAAATCTAGAACCATGCTGTCATACCAACAAAAGAACACCTCCATGCGCACAAAGACTAATCAAAGAAGGGTTTAAAAAAGTTGTTATCTCAAATATTGATCCGAATTCTCATGTTGCCGGAAAAGGAGTTCAACTTCTAAGAGACGCTGGAATAGAGGTTATTACAAATATTTTAGAAAAAGAAGGTAGAGAGTTAAATGAAGTGTTTTTCTCCCATATTACAGAACAAAGACCTTTTGTGCACTTAAAATATGCTCAAACTTTAGATGGAAAAATGTCAACATTAAATGGAGATTCCAAATGGATCACATCACAAGAGTCAAGGCTTCATGTTCACAAACAACGAGCTCTATATGATTCAATATTAGTTGGGGCTAATACAGCCTTAAAAGATGACCCCAAATTAACTATAAGATTGGATAAACCTGAATACTCAACGAAACGAATAATTCTTACAAATAAAAAGATTGAAAATACCTCCTTAAATTTACTTAAAGATAACTTCAAATCTCAAACAATACAACTGATTAAGGACCCCACTCAAGACTTAAGTTCGACACTTCAAAATTTATATGAAAATCATGATATAAAATCTATATATGTAGAGGGTGGAGCTAAGACAATAGAGTTATTTTTAAAAGAAAATTTATTCGATAAGATAACTGTTTATATTGCCCCAAAAATTCTAGGTCAAGGAACCTCCCCTTTAGCAAAAGAAAATCTTACTGAAATTTCTAATAGCTATATGTTTCAAAATATTAGCTGGGAAATAATAGAAGATAATGTAGTCATGACGGCTTATAGGAAAAAAACATGTTTACAGGGTTAATTAAAGATATAGGAATAATCAAGGGAATATCTTCAAATACAGAAGGTAAAGAATTTGTGATTGAGTCAAATGCTTTAATAGATGAGATAAGTATCGATGATTCAGTTGCCACAAATGGAGTGTGCTTAACAGCAACGAAAATTGAAGGTAATGCATTTAAGTGCCAGGCTATACATGTAACTTTACAAAAAACAAATCTTGGTTCATTAAAAGTTAATGATAAGGTTAACCTTGAACTTGCCTTAAAAGCTAGCGATAGGCTTGGTGGTCATATAGTCCAGGGTCACGTGAATGGAACTGGTAAGATTTTAAATATAACGAAAACTGGAAAAAATATAGATATATCTTTTTCAACTCAAAACCATCTACATAAATATATTATAAAGGAAGGTTCTATTGCTATTGATGGAACAAGTTTGACCATTGCACATATTATAGATAATAAATTCACTGTATCTTTGATTCCACACACTTATGAGAATACAATTTTTCATACAAAGAGTGTTAATGACACTGTAAATATAGAAGTCGATATCATGGCCAAATACCTTGAACACTTCACCAAATTTGAAAATAAAAGAGCGAGTTTTGAGCAAACTCTAAAGGAATGGTAATGCTTTTTGATAAAATAGAAGATGCTATTGAAGACATAAAGAATGGAAAAATGGTTATTGTCGTTGACGATGAAAATAGAGAAAATGAAGGTGATTTCATTATGGCCGCAGATAAAGTCACACCTAAAGATATCACCTTTATGGCCACTCATGGAAAAGGCCTAATTTGTACGCCTATCTCTTCTTCTATTGCTAAGAAACTTAACTTACCTTTGATGGTAAAAGATTTAAGCGACTCGCATGGCACAGCTTTTACGATATCTGTAGATGCATCAAAAGGAATTACAACAGGTATAAGCTCCAAAGACAGAGCGCACACGGCGTCTCTGCTAGGTCAAGATAAATCCACTCCTTCTGACTTTGTAAGTCCTGGACATATTTTTCCACTTATTGCAAATGACGGTGGTGTTCTATCAAGAGATGGGCATACTGAGGCTGCTGTTGAATTAGCAAGCTTAGCTGGTTTTTCAAAAGCTGGAGTTATTTGTGAAATTCTTAACGACGATGGGACATGTGCTAGAGTTAATGATCTTATAAAAATTGCAAATAAACATAGTATGAAGCTAATAACTATCGAAGATTTAATCAAATACAAGAAGGAGAACTTATAATGAATATAATGGAAGGTAACTTAATTTTAAATAATGAAAGAGTAGCAATTATAAGTGCAAGGTTTAATGAATTTATTGTATCCAAACTTCATGCTGGTTCTAAAGATTGCCTTAAAAGACATGGTTTAAATGAAGATAACATTACTGAAGTTTGGGTTCCTGGTGCTTTTGAACTACCTTTAGTTGCTAAGAAATTGGCAAAATCTGGAAAGTTCGATGCTGTTATTTGCTTAGGGTGTGTTATTAGAGGTGCGACTTCTCATTATGATTATGTTTGCAATGAGGCTGCAAAAGGTATCACACAAGCTGGCCTTGAATCAGGAGTTCCAGTTATGTTTGGTGTTTTAACAACTGAGTCGATAGAGCAGGCCGTAGAGAGAGCTGGAACAAAAGCTGGAAACAAAGGCTGGGAAGTAACTTTAGGTGCAATTGAAATGATTAATTTAATGAAAAAAATTAACGAGATCTAGGTTTTTAGTATTTAATTGAGAGTTTAATCGTAGTTAAGCTCTCACTTTTAGGTGAACTTTTTTCATACCTACACTTACAGCGACAATAGTTATGATAATTAATTTTTATGAAAAAAATATTAATTCTGCTCCATATTCTTTTAAGTACAAATACCTTTAGTGCTGATATACCAAAGCTAAAAAAACTTTTTATAGAACACTTTAATAACTACTACACTCCAAGGTTTTGTGGAAAAAATACAGAGCTTTTCTTGCAAGAGGCTCTGAAAAGAAATATTGATATATCCAACTCAAATGTTTTAAAAATTGTTGGTGGTGGCTTTTTGGAGACCAGTGGCTTCTATTCAAGACAAAAGCCAAATGAACGAGTACTTTTAGGTTATTTTCACATGGTTTTAATGGCCGATGGAAAGATATTTGACTTCGATTTAAAAGAACCTCTTGTTCTAGACACTATTGACTATATTAGACTGCAGTTCACCCCAAAGAAAAGACCTTATTATATATTTGGAATTAACTACCTAGAAAAGAATAACCCTCACGATTGGAAACTTACCTTTTATGATGCCTTGGACTATTCCCAAAGAAAGGAGACTGTTCTTAAAGAAATGAAGATAAAAGAGCTAGTTGATATAGAAAAAATGCTTAAAAGAAAAAGAATCAGATAGAGCTTAAGAGATTAAAATATTTTTTTTTGTGAAAAAGAGATTGACTTTACGCACAAAAAAAATCAAAACTAGATTCCCTATTGCTAAATAGGTCAATTTATTATAAAAGACTAATACTTAAATATGGATGTGGGCTTTTTAGGTGAATTAATACAAATCCGTTTCCCGCAAACACAAATTAACAAACGAAAGTTTGAATTTGACGGTAACTTAAACTCTAAGTGTCACTTAGAGATTTCCGGATAATTCTCTTTTAGTAAAAAAAGGAATTAGATTATGTCTAAAACAACAATGGGTAAAACTTCATGTTTTAAAATCCAAAGAAGACTTGGAATTGAACTTCCAGGACTTGGTAAAGCTGGTGCACTAGAAAGAAGACCTTATGGTCCAGGTATGCACGGAATGAAAAGAAAGAAACTTTCTGACTATACGATTCGTCTTATGGAAAAACAAAAAGTTAGATTTCACTATGGTGTAAGAGAAAAGCAACTAGTAAACCTAGTAAAAAAATGTAAAAAAGATAAATCAAGATCATGGGTTGATACTTTAATCATTAATCTTGAGTCTAGATTAGATAACGTAGTATTTAGATTAAACTGGGCACCATCAATGGCAGCAGCTAGACAAATGGTTTCTCACGGACATATCAGAATTAACGGAAAAAAAGTAGATATCGCTTCAGCAACTGTTAAAGTTGGTGATGAATTAACAATCATCGATAAAGGTGCTAAATCAGCTAACTACTTACAAGCAAAAGCGAGACCTAGACTTTCAGCTATACCTGCGTTCTTATCTGCTGAAAAAGATGGAGAGAAAGAAAAAGCAAAATTTATGGCAGAGCCATTACCAGAAGATATTCCATTTGCTTTCGAAAAACGATTAGTGATCGAATATTACTGGAAAATCAAATAAGAATTTAATAATTTTTATAAAAAGAAAGGGAGCTTTAATGGCTCCCTTTTTTTGTAACATTTATCTAAGAAAAGGTGATTTTAATACTAAAAAACCCAACCTATATTAAACTCTAAACTAGGCCCACTAATACTAGATGGAGAATCTACTTCACTTGTAGTGGTTCCATCATCTACTTCAATTGTTCCACCATCGAAATTATATGAACTGTATGCCAAGCCTAAATCAATAAAAAAAGTAGGCCATTGCCATCTATAACCACCAATAGCAATAAAGCCCGTCGCACTTCCCTCTCCGTTAGCATCAGAAGAAGGACCAAATAAGTTAAAACTACTCACAGTAACAGCAACATCAATTCGTGAGAGTACTGCAGATAGGTACCATCCCTGAGTAAACACACCATTGAACATATAGTCTATGCGAGCATGATATTCACTAGCGTTATATTCTGTTAGCCCATCATCAAAGCGCCAAGCGAATCCCCCAACACCAACTGCAACATTATCAGTAACTCCAAAACCAAGCTCTGCACTCAACCCACCTATTATTGGTAACAACGGCGAAGTTTTAATTTGAAAAGAATAAGAGTTTAATGAAACCAGAGTTACAAGTATAAAAATAATTTTTTTCATCTTTTCCTTAATAAGAATTGAGCAAGCTTAAAGCTTGCTCATAATAATTTAATTTTTGACTAATATTTTTATATTAAAAAGTAAAAGGTAGAGAAACAGAAAGCATATAAGAGTTAATATCATCTGTTCTTTGTGATGAGTTATCATCATATGTTATTTTAGTTGTTTCAAAATTTATAGCAAGAAATGGTAAACCAGTGTAACCAAAACCTATTGTTGTACCAGATCCACTTCCCATATCTGCACCATTGTCAAAATCAACATTGGAAGAAAGAACATACTCTGCCCATGCTCTAACTAAAATAGGAAATTCATAACCAACAAAAGCCCCGAAATGATTATAATCAGCGTCACCTCTATCATCTACATCCAAATCAGCTATCTTATAATTTAACCCTAATTGTAATCCCAAGTTTTGCCATCCTAATCTAGCTCCCATACCAATTCCACTGAAGTCTTTGCTTGTTCCATTATCCACATCAGAAGAAACATGAGTTCCTAAATAAGGCTCAATTAAAAAACTAGCTTGAGCTGTTGTAAATACACTCATAGCGACAATTGCTAAGATAAACTTTTTCATAGATTACTCCTTTAAAGTAAATTTACTATATATTCTATACAAAATATTATTTCTGATTTTTTGTTATAAGTCTAATGGTAAAGACACAGATAAAATATAAGCTGCTGAGTTAGCTTCGAACTTATTCGAAGGGGCAGATTTAAGACTCATATCATAGTTCATTACTTGAGCTTCTAAATTTAAAGATACAAATGGAAGTGCTGTAAAACCAACCCCTAAAGAATACCCATCTTTAAAATCTACATCATCAATTAAATCGTGCTTAAAACTTGAATCTACAAAATACTCGGCCCAAGCTCTTAATAAAATTGGTAAGTCTACACCAAAGAACAAACTAATATTCTTTTGACTAAGATCTTCGTCTTCTAAAACCTGATAATCAATACCTGCCGAAAACAATAAGTAACTATATCCCAACCTAGAACCTAAAAACTTAGCTGTTTGTGTATCTTCATCAAAATTGCTACTAGTAGCATCTAGTGTAGATTTTTGTGTGCCAAAGCCAATATATGGATCAACTAGAACTCCAGCTTTAGCACTAAAAGCAAAACATATTAATAAAACTACACTTAAAGCTAATTTATTCATTTTTCAATCTCCTCATTATTTAGGACTAATTTTACTACAGAGGAATATTTCTTCATGGACTAGGCATTATTTGCTAAGCTTAGTTTATGGATATATTAATACTATTTATTACTGGCCTTGGTGTAGGTATATTAAGCGGCTTCTTTGGTGTAGGAGGAGGAATAATAATTGTTCCTACTTTATATGCTATATATCCAAAGATGGAATCAGTAGAGGTAATATCTGTTTCATTACTAACAGTATTTCTCAATACTCTGTTAAACAACTATCAATTTAAAAAGCTAAAACTCTCCCCTTCAAGAAGTGTCATTTTATATTTTTGTATATTTTGTGGAATTGGAGCCTTGAGTGGATCATACCTAACAAATTACTTGGATTCAAAAGTATTAAAAACAGTTTTTGCTATTGTGTTACTACTTGTTGTTTTTAAAACTCTTTTTTATAAATCTAACAACCCTTCATCTGATGAATTTTTAGAAGGCTCCGTAAAACTAGCGGTTACATCGTTTTTTGGAAGCTGCCTCTCTTCTATGACAGGACTTGGAGGAGGAGTTATATATGTTCCACTATTAAAGGATCTTGTAAAAGTTCCACTTAACAAAATAGCTGCATATTCAAATATGGCCATGATGCTTTCGGTGAGTTTTGCACTAATACCTCATTTTCTAAAAGGAAATGTTAACTATAAGATTTCTTTTATATTGTTTATCGGAGCGATGACAATTTCAAAATTTGGAATTTCTCTTAATAATAAAGTCTCGGATAATACTAAGAAGATATTACTCTCAATGATACTACTTATTTCTAGTTTAAAGATCTTACTGTTTTAATAAAAACATGGAAGTGATTAGCTTCCATGTTTCTACTTAGATTTGTTAATACACAATTTGGGAATGTGCAAACAAAGTTTACCAACAAGAACTTCTGTTTGCAACACCAAACAAAATAAAGTATCCTTAAACTCAGGAGAACAAACATGATTGTATTAAACGGAATTAAGCTTTTAAAAGAAATATCTAGTATCGAAGAAGAGATTAAAAAATTAGAAAAATTAATAGATAAGAGTAGTTTATCTATTGATAAACAAGGTATTTTGACAGAAATCCTTTCAAAAAAGTTGATGTAAGATTAACATATATTAAGTTTAGAAGCCTTTTTGGACAATAATAGGATGACAGAACTAATATAGTCTTACATTCCATTGGCAAACAAAGAATGCATTGCTTTAATTCTAATACACATTTTTTGAGAGAAGATGACAAGGAGAGAGTTATGGCAAATTCAAGAATGAATAAGCATTTAAAGAAATCCGAATTAAAACAATTAAAAGAAAAGCTAATTGCCGAAATGGAAAGAGTTCAAACAAAATTAGCAGTTCAGTCAATTCCACTAGAAGTAAACGCAACAACTGGTGATGAAGTAGATTCAGCAAATGAAGAACTCATGAGAAGAACAGAACTTAGATTTTCAGCTAGAGAAGGTATGTACCTAAAAAAGCTTAAAAAATCACTAGACCACATAGAAGAAGAAGATTACGGAATGTGTGAAGAATGTGATGGTGATATATCATTTACAAGACTTAAGGCAAGACCAACAAGCACAATGTGCATTACTTGCAAGGAAGAATCAGAAAGAGATGAATTCATGAGTTTTAATGGTAGAAAATCAAAATCATTAGGAACAACTATATCTTTATAATATGTTTAAACTGTTAATCTATTTTTGTATTACCAGTTTAGCTTATGCTCAACTAAACAAGGAATCTATCCCACCACACTTAAATTTGGATAGGTTCCCTTCTATATCAGAAACTCTGATGTTTAAATCTAATATATCAACAATCGAAAATGGATTACCAAATATTGTTCTCATTGGTTACTGGCCTCCAACTAACGAGATGCTTCGAGACTTCAGTAACAACAAAAATCAAAATTCAAAAGTTTGGATTGGAGAAAACTGGAGAGGATTGGGGTACAATATCTACAGCTACTTTCCTGAATTTCCTGAAGACCTTGGAATAGGAGCAGGAGACTTTCAAGTTGACTACCAAAGCACTTCAAATGACTTTTGGAGAATTATTCCAGCTCACAATCCAGTTGCTATTTTATCTTTTGGAAGATCTGGAAACGATAACAAGTGGGAAATTGAAATGATGAACAGAAATCTTTTCAAATGGAAAAATGATTATAAATACCCCATGAGACCTTCTAAAAGACCACCTCAAAAAGATTTTGCAAAGGATGCAGCAAGAATATCAGTGTTTCCTGTTGCAACAGTCTTAGATAGGCTTCAAACTGAAATGAAAGATATAAATAGTTACTATGATGACAACGGAACGGGGAAATTTCTGTGTGAATATCTTGGATATCACATCTCTTGGTATCAAGCCCTTAACTCTGAATCCATGAAGTTTGGTGCACACACACACATTGGTGGAAGTAATAGACTTCCACAACTTAAAAATGCATTAAACTTAACTTTAGAAGAGTTAATCAAAAATCTTTAAACTTTCATTCTCCAGCCCTTACCCAAACCGTCTTGAATTTCAACCCCTATAGAATCTAGCTCATCTCTGTACTTATCGGCTTTATCCCATTCTTTATTATCTCTAGCTTCATTTCTTTTAGATAGTAAGTCCTCTACTTTTACTCTATCTATCTTTTTTAAATTAATTAAAACTTCATCCATAGATTCAAGCATCAAGCTTGGATCCTCTTTAAATAAAGCACTGATTCCAGAGTACTTATTCATCCAATTAATAAAAGAGAGACTAGCTCCTTTATGAGTTGGATTTTTCTTTTTCTTATTATTAAAGCCAAGAGCATTAAAAGCTCTAACAGCTTCAAAAATATTAGCTATAAACTCAGAAGTATTGAAGTCATCATTTAAAGCTCTTTTAATTTTAGAATCAAAAGCTTCAAGCTTTTTATCAAAACCGCTATCCTTAACTTCCTCATCTCCTACAGCAGCAACTGTATCATTGGCCAACTTAAGAGCAGAATAAATACGGTTTAAAGCACTAATCGTTTGAGAAATTTTATCGTCACTAACACTTAATACTGATCTATAGTGAGCATTTAAAAACATATATTTTAAAATCTCAGGATGATACTTATCCATAAATGCTCTACCAGTAATAATATTACCTAAAGACTTACTCATTTTTTCGTTATTCATATTAATAAAATTATTATGCATCCAATACTTTGAGTAATTTTTCGAAGAGCATCCTTCTCCTTGAGCAATTTCACATTCATGATGAGGGAAAATAAGATCAATTCCACCACCGTGAATATCAATACTTTCTCCCAATATAGACTTAATCATTGCACTACATTCAATATGCCAACCTGGTCTACCTTTACCCCAAGGAGAATCCCAACTAGGTTCTCCCTCTTTAGCTGGCTTCCAAAGTACGAAGTCAAGAGGATTTCTTTTTCTTTTATCTATTTCAACTCTTTGGCCTGCATTTAAATCTTCTAATTTATTTTTAGATAGCTTTCCATATTCTTTAAACTTATTAATTTCATAAAAAACTTCTCCATCCACAACATAGGCCATTTCTTTTTTGATAAGATCTTCAACAAAAGTAACTATGTTATCCATAAACTCTGTAACTCTTGGATTGTGATCGTGAGGTTTAAGTCCTAGTCTTTTAAAATCTTTTTCAAATTCAGATATATACTTTTCTGATATGACTGAAGCTTCTACACCTTCTTCGATTGCCTTTGTGATAATCTTATCATCTACATCTGTATAATTATAAACGAAAGTAACATCAAGACCGTTAAACTCCATCCAGTTTCTCATCAAATTGAAGGTAATGGGACCTCTAAAGTTACCAATGTGTAATAATCCATAAACAGTAGGACCACAAAGATAAAGTTTAACTTTCCCTTCCTCTAGAGGAACGAATTTTTCTTTAGTATTTGATAAAGTATTGTAAACAACTAGTCCCACTTATGAGCTCCTATAAGTTAATAAAATTTAGTTCTTTTCGCATAAAGATTTCATCTTCCTCTCTACACATTAGAGTTGTGAAGGATTCGATAGAATCGTCTTCAACGTTGATTTTAAAATGTCCCCTAACAATAAGAGGTTTATTATTTTTATTCCAAAGTTCTGCTTTGGCTTTTTTTATTCTATCATCGAAGTCATTTTGCTCAGACTGTTTTTTAAACATTGTAAGTGAAGTCCATTTGTAATTTAAATATTCATCACTATTTTTTTTAGCAAACTTCATATCATCAATTCGAGTAAGACAAATTTCACAATAAGCTTGTCCATCGATACTACAGTTTCCGACAGCAAATTCTTCTTCATGATCAACACAAAAAGGATTTAGTTTTACTTCATTATTAATTGATTTATTTTCAGAGTTTACAACAGCTTGTTGTTCAATTAGATTTTGATGCTTTATAAATTTGAAACCTAATAAACAAAGAAAGCCAATTAAGACGATTAATAGTAAAATTAGAAAAATTGCAAAAATAATTAAATAAGAGTTCATCTATAGAGTCTTTAAGTTAAGTTCATATCCTTGATACTTTCTTATATTAATAACTCCACCCTCAAAGATCAAATACTGTCCCTTAATACCTACTAACTTATCACTAATCAGTGGATTCTTATCTAAATTGTAAGACTTAACTTTATCGGGATAATCAAGTACTGGATAATTAAAGCTATATATGTTGTCGTTTAAAACTTTTACATCATATTTTGATAAGAGCTCAGAGAATCGAGTTAAGACCTCAGATTTTACTTCATCAAGATCGATATTGTCGATATCGTTTTTAAGCATTTTTCTCCAATTTGTTTTATCAGACATTTCTTTTGCAATTTGAATCTCAATTAGACCTGCTGTCTTCCTATCCTTTACCTCGCATAAAGGTAAAGCAAAGCTCGCACCTTGATCCATCCATCTTGTTGGGACTTGAGTTTGTCTTGTTATACCAATCTTTAATGATGATGAATTGGCCAAGTATATTACATGTGGTTTAAAGCAGTGTTTAAGACCCCATTCTTCATCACGACAAGTTCCTTCTTTAAAGTGACATAGCTCAGGCTTAAATATACAAGTATCACATTGAGGTAAAGTTAAAAAAGACTCAAAGCTAAAACCCTGACCATATGATTTTTTAATTTTCTTATTTGTGGCTATACAGTTTATTGTACCAGTAAATTGTAATTCTAAATTACTACCGATGAGGGGGTTTAGATGAACTAACTCCTCCCCTAAAGGCATATGGTACTGAACTGTATCTTTGTGCTCTGTTTTTAATTTTAAGACATTTCCCGTTATATTCATTAGAAAATTGTATCGTCCCTTAAACCATTTGGCACACCTTTAAAAATCACAGCTGCTGCATTGTGGCTATGTAATGACTCCAGGTGCTCAAGTTGAACAATCCAATCTAGGATTCTTTCGTCTGAATTTAAAACTTTATATGTACTCTTTGAAGCATGCTCAACAAACATTGGGTGAGCTCCATTTAAAATAGCAAAAGCTTGTTCGTCAACTCTTTTTACAAGGCTTTGAGTTTCAGTGGGAATAGCTGTTCTTAAAAGATCGATAAGATCTTCAATATAAAATGACTTGCTTGGATCAACTTGAACCTTGCACTTCATTACAGATCTTTGAGAGTGAGGTACTCCAATTCCAGATCCTTCAGTAGTTAGGCCTGCTGCAAAATCTCTTTCATATTGCTTGGCCATAGACAAAGAGCATGGACAAGTTGAAGAGTACTTGTAGTCAATAGAGATAAAATATTCAAATCCTCTTTCTTTAGAGTACTTTCCTGTTAAGTCACAAGGATAGTATTGCCATCCCCAGTTATCACTTTTTAAAGACTTTTGTTTTACTGGAAAATTAAAACTTAACTTTAAATGAGCATTTTCAACGATATCGTCATCGCCTTCATCTTTTAGCTCAGCTTTATATCTATCCATTATACTTTGAAATAGCTCGACACCCATAGACTCTTTTTCAGACTCTTGTTGCAAAATAGTACAAAGCCTACTCATACTAACGCCATTTTTATTAGCATTTAAATTTACATACATAGATGCAGTACAATCATGAGACCTAACTTCATTAAATTTATTTTTTAATAAAACAGGCAAATGAAAGTTATTAATCCCTACTCTTGGTATAGCAATTAAATCTTCAGTAGGAAGTTTTTGAAAGTCATTTAGACCATTTTTATCTTTTAAGTCACAAGCAATTATATCTGTTACGACTTTATTTTTAAGAGATGCTGCGTTGCTGTAATTTTGTTCTATCATTGTATTTTCCTTCTAATGTTAGACATACTTAACATATATTTATAAGGTGTTAAAGGTCTAAGCTTTCAATATAGGCTAAAAAATCCCTTATTTATAGGTATGTGTATAAGATGTATAAGAAAATTCTAAAATTACCAATTCGATTGTATAGATATTTTATATCTCCACTAATTGGTCAAAACTGTAGATTCAATCCAACGTGCTCAGCTTATGCAATGGAAGCAATAGATAAACTACCTATTTATAAAGCTGTGCCTAAGATAATTTTTAGAATTATAAGATGCCACCCTTGGAATAAGGGTGGCAATGATTCTGTGTTATAATTTATTTAAGTTCCAATCGTAATCTAGGTCTTCAAAGTCAAACTTTCCAGAAAGTCCAAGCTTTGTTTTGATGTATTTTTTAAAACCACCAATCACTTCAAAATCTCCACCATACCATGTAAAGATCTTACTATGGTAGATAGTTTTACCTTTAACTTTATTTTTCATTTTATTATTTAAAAAGTTTAAAGCAGCTTTTTCTAATTGTGCATCTAAAGAACTTGCAACAAAAGCATTATTCGCTAAAGAAGGACAACCTATAGAGGCACAGTTTACAGCAAAGTGGATCCTAGGCTCTTTAAAAGATTTTCTTATCATTCCATGTTCTATATCATTTAGACTTCTTTTCTTTCCTAAAAATTTAAAAAACTTTTCATCCCAAACAGACTTACCTGGAACTGGAACACCAAATACAGAAGTACTTAGATCCTTAATTGATTTAACAGGGTAATTCTTTACTATTTTGTCTATTGTAAAAGCATTATAAGCATTTATTAAGAATGCAAGTCTTTCATCCTTAGAAAAAGATCTGTACTCCTTTTTAGATACAGAGCTTAAACTTTTTAAGTATATAGATAACTTTTTAGAATCTTCTTCTTTAATCCCTTTATAATCCACAGATGACTGGTTTCCTTTAAAGATAACTCTTTTTTGTAGAATTTCATCAAAAGCTTTATGACCATGATCAAAGGCTAAAGCACTAAAACTTAATATTAAACTTAAAACTAATTTCATTATTTTCTCTCCCATTTATGATATTTTTCAACATATCCTAATAATTTTTCTGGTTTGTTAGCCTGCTTCCAAACTCCGGCTAGATATTTATTCGCTTCACTCATTGTTGGGTATGGGTGAATCGTTCCTAGGATTGCATTTAATCCAAATTTATTTTTCATTGCAGAAGTAAATTCAATTAATAAATCACTTGCATTAGAGCCAACAATTGTAGCTCCTAAAATCTTATCAGTACCTGGCTTTAACATAACTTTAACAAAACCATAATCAGTACTATCTGCAATTGCTCTATCTAAGTCATCTATTTCATATTTATAAACTTCATATTCAATTCCAGCAGCCTTTAGGGCTTTTTCATTCTGACCAACAGTTGCAACTTCTGGAGCAGTATAAGTAGCCCAAGGAATAACACTATAGTCTCTCTTAAACTTCTTAAATCTACCAAACAAGGCATTTACAGATGCATACCAAGCTTCATGTGCAGCAGTGTGAGTTAACTGAAAGTTACCCGCAACATCTCCAGCAGCAAATATGTTAGGAAAATTAGTTCTTAAAAACTCATCCGTTATAATAGTTCCATTAGGTCTTAGCTTTACACCAATATCCTCTAAACCAAAACCTTTCGTTCTTGCAGCTCTACCTACAGCAACTAAAATTTCATCAAATTCAACTTCAATATCACCATCTTTAGTTTCACAAATTAGTTTTTTCCCTTGAAACTCTTTAGCTTTTGTATTTAAAAGAATTTTAACACCTTCATTAGTTAATCTATCTAAAACAACATCTGAAATATCATCATCTTCTTTAGTCATGATTCTACTTCCCATTTCAATTACAGTAACTTCACTTCCTAATCTAGAAAAAGACTGGGCCATCTCTAATCCGATTGGACCTGCACCTAGAACTGCAAACTTCTTAGGAAGTTCCCTTAAACTCCAAAGGTTATCACTTGTTAAAATTTTACTACTCTCAATTCCCTTAATTGGTGGAACAAATGGTCTAGCTCCGGTAGCAATTACTATATTCTTTGTAGTCAAAATTTTTCCATTAACTTCAACTTCCCAAGGAGAAAGTACTTTAGCATCACCTTTAATACATTCAACACCAAGACCTTCATATCTCTCAACACTATCATGAGGTTCGATTTTTGAAATAACATTTTGAACTCTATCCATTACCTCACTAAACTCAAATTCAGTTTCAATATTTTTTAATCCATAATCACTAGCTTTTTTAACATTATGAACAACTGAAGCAGATTTAATAATTGCTTTTGAAGGTACGCAACCTGTATTTAAACAATCACCACCCATTTTATCTTTTTCAATCAATGCAACTTTAGCTTTAACCGCAGCACCAATATAAGTTGTAACAAGTCCTGCTGCTCCACCACCGATTGCAATTAAATTATAATCGAATGACTTTGGCTTTTTAAAACCTTTATAAACCTTCTTGGCCTTCAAATAATTAATAATAAACTTCGAAATCAAAGGAACTAATCCTAAAGCAGCAAAAGCACCAATCATCTGAGGAGAAACAATTCCACTTAAAGAGTCAATTGAAGCGATACTCAAGCCTGCATAAACATATGCTGCTGTTCCTGGAAGCATTCCAATTTGAGAAGTTATAAAGTATGTAATTGTCTTTATTGGAGTTAATCCCATAACCATATTAATAAGGAAAAATGGAAATACAGGAATTAGCCTTAACGTTAGTAAGTAAAAAGCTCCATCCTTTTCAACTCCATCATTAAAGTTCTTAAGTTTATCTCCAAATTTATTTTGAACGTAATCCTTTAAAACTAGTCTTGCCATTAAAAAAGCAACTGTAGCACCAATTGTACTTGCAAAAGAAACAAGTAATAATCCTTTCCCAAATCCAAATATAGCTCCACCTGCGAGAGTTAATATTGTCGCTCCAGGTAAAGATAAAGCTGCTGCGAGTATGTAAACTCCCATGAAGATAGCAGCAGTAAGAAGAAAGTTTTCACTAGCATAAGCCTGAAAATCACTTAAGTTAGATTTTAAATAATTCAGAGTTAGGTAGTTGGTTAAACCGTAACTCTTTGCAACAAAAAATATTGCGACAATCGCAATAAGGACAAATAATTTTACTAATTTACTTTTCATTTATTTCCTTTTTTAAATTAATCTTTATGTAATATTCTCAAACAGTGTTCGTTTATTTTTTCAATAAGTTACAAATTAATTTAAAGTAACTAAGTTTTAAATCAAAAAAAACAAAACTAGACATTGACTAGCTTAGTTTTAACTCGACACATTAACTCTTCAACAAAACTCTTGTACTCTAAATCTTTTTGATGACTCCTAACAAGATAACAAAGATAAATACCTTCGCGGTCAAAGGTATCATTCACCAAAACATCTTGAAATTTTTTAAAACCTTTATCTAAAATTTTATTTTCAAATAAAGTTGGCAATAAAACTGGTTGCTTACTCTTAACGGCATAATTAAAACTATCTTTATAACTATCAAAAACCAATAACGGTTTAAAGTCTATTTTAGTTGATAATTCAACATTTAATTTTCGCGTTCTGGCAGAGTAAAAAGAACTATGCACCACAATCTTATCGACTAACTGACCATCAAGGTCAGTTGGACAGTATATCGAGTAACTAAGAGAACATAATTTTCTAGCAACTAAATTAGACTCCTTAGGAATACCAAGATAAAAATAAAAATCAGACCTTGAACTAACAAGATCAAACTTTGCTTTTTCTTGACTTAACTCACAAACAATAATGCTTCTACCTTTTGTATAATCTCTCGTTATATCCAACACTTCGTTTTGAAAAAAGTATTGGCAATCATTACAAAAAGTAACTTTTAAAGCCTGGTGGACTTGATTTTTATTAGATAAATCTGATAATTCAGCAATTGAATCGATTATACCTATGCTTTTATCAAAATACACTTTACCAATATTTGTTAAAGCTATATTTTGAGTATTACGGTTTAATAAAATCTCTCCTGATGTATCTTCAAAGCGCTTAATTGCTTTTGACACAGCTGAACTACTCATATTGAGATCAGAAGCCGCTTTTGAAAAGCTCTCTAATTCACAAACCTTATTAAATATACGCATGTCCTCGTATAACCCCATACATTACCTTACTATTTTCCTATATCAATAAGCTTATACTTTATCTAATCTGTTCGCAAGAAATAGATAGACTCCCCCCCTACACAACCCAACAACAAGAGTTAACAACTCAGTTTGAATATATTTTTAACAAAATATACTCAAATAAAACTTTGGAGAATCATAGAAGTTTTAAAATCACTTTAGTCAAGTTTGAACACATTCGGAATTTCCTTTAAGGAATAAAGCATAGTGAAATAAATTCATTTCCAGTTCCTTATAAAAAAATTAAACTTTATTACAAACCAAGGAGAATAAAAATGAAAAACGCTATTTACATAGGCGCTGTAATTTTAATGTCACAATTACATGCAAGCGGTACAAAAACTTTAGATTTAGATCTATCAGACAAGATGGAAAACAACGCAATGGACAAAAAGGTAGACCTTAAAACCTTTAAATGCAAAAGTAATGAAAAACTTATTACTTGCACAAGAAGATTCAAAAAATTAAAAGCAATGATGGAGAATAACTGATATGAAGCGAAGAACAAAAATATTAAGCAAAGTAATACTATTGGCAATATGTACACTCTTTACATCAACTGCTCAGGCTTCGTCTGCAAGAGTTGGTATATCTTATACTACGGCAGATGGTCTTTGGGTTGGTGATAAGGAAGTAAATTTTAAAGATGCTCCTAATGCAACAGGCGAAGGAACAAGAACTACTTTACAGTATAACATTGGTACAAACTACAATTTAGCCGAAGATAAATCCCTTGCTTTCAACCTTACCTACAGCGAAGCTAAGATGAACGACACAGCTGTTGCTGATGCAGCAGAAGGTGCATCAAGAAGAGGTATTAGTGAAATTAGAATCGCTTATATGCAAAATATGACAAAGCGTTTTATAAAAATTGATCTTGGAATTGGTGCTAGACTTCCAGGCGACAATAAAAGTCCAGACACATTTATTGCTTTGAATGATGGTTTTTCAAAATACGACTTTCATGCAAATTTTTCAAAAAGATTAGGAAAGATAGATCTCAGCTTAAATAATAGATACACAATCAGGCCAACAGGACATAACCAATCTCTAGTAAATTTAAATGTAGCAACTTACCTAACAAGTAAGGTTTATTTCGGTCTTGGATATGCAAAGTTTAATACATTTGATGGTACAGATATTCTTGGCCCAGGCTTTGAAGTGACAGGATCTCCAGGGTTCTCTAGAGTTAAAGAGGCATATACACAAGTCTCAGCAACAGGTGCATTAATCTTAAAAGATAATGTTATAGACCTTACTTTTGCAACTAAAACACAAGGTGAAAACACAGATATGAGCAATACATTTGCTATCGGTTTTAGCAAATATTACTGATCCCTCCCCATGCAGTAAGAGCTAAAAGTCTCCCTTTTTAGCTCTTACTATCTTAAGATTTTATTTTGAATAAAAGAATAAAGAGATTTAAATAAGAATCTATTCTAAATAATTAAGTTCCACGAAATTAGTTCAATTTCTTTTGACTCAAGATACTCATTAACCCTAGAGAAATGCTTGCACCCAAAGAATCCTCGATATGAAGATAATGGAGAAGGATGTGGAGCAGTTAAAACAAGATGTTTCTGTTTATCGATCTTACACCCCTTCTTTTGAGCTGGAGCTCCCCAAAGAACAAAGACAAGATTTTCCTTTTCTTCATTAAGTACTTCTATTACTTTATCGGTAAATTTTTCCCATCCTTTTTTTCGATGAGATCCAGCACTTGCTTTTTCAACAGTCAAAACGGAATTTAGCAGTAAAACCCCTTCTTTTGCCCAAGACTCTAGGTTACCATGTCCAGGGTGATCAATATCAAGATCCATTTTTAACTCTTTATAGATATTTGCCAAAGAAGGAGGAATTTTTACTCCTTCTTTTACAGAAAAAGATAATCCATGCGCTTGCCCTTCACCGTGATATGGATCTTGCCCTAAAATTACAACTTTCACTTTATCAAAAGGTGTTGAGCTAAAAGCATTAAACATATCTTCATCTTCAGGGAAGATACTTTTAATTGCTCTTTCTTTCTTCAGGAAAGAATAAAGTTCTAGCATATAGTCTTTCGCAAACTCTGGCTTTAAGTATTTTGACCAAGATTTTTCAATTTTAAATTCATTCATTCATTTTAAATAACAAGTTTTACTTCGGCATGTCAAAAGCTACTTTGAACCTTTACAGAATGCTTAATGTTTTGATACATATCAGCAAATAATTTAAATAACCTATAAGAGACTTTACAAATGATCAGTACTAGCAATGTAAGCCTTAGTTTTGGCGGAAGAAAACTATTTGATGATGTTAATATTAAATTTACTCCAGGAAACTGTTATGGGCTAATAGGAGCAAATGGTGCTGGAAAAACAACTTTTGTAAAAATACTCTCAGGTGACCTTGAGCCAAATACTGGAAATGTAAACTTAACTCCAGGAGAGAGATTATCTGTACTTAGACAGGATCACTTTGCTCATGAGAATTCTTCTGCCATCGATACGGTAATGATGGGTAACGATAAACTTTATCAAATTATGAAAGCCAAAGATGAACTTTATGCCAAAGAAGACTTTTCTGAAGAAGACGGTATTAAAGCGGCTGAGCTAGAAGCGGAATTTGCAGAGATGAACGGATGGGAAGCTGAAAGTGATGCTGCTATAATGTTAACAGGTCTGGGAATAGAGACTTCTTTTCACAATACACTTATGAAAGACTTAACTGGAGCTCAAAAAGTAAAGGTTCTTTTAGGTAGAGCTCTTTTTGGAAAACCAGATGTACTTTTACTTGATGAACCTACAAACCATTTGGATATTAAAGCAATTAAATGGCTAGAAAACTTCTTATATGATTTTCCAAATACCGTTATCGTCGTCTCTCACGATAGACATTTTTTAAATCAAGTATGTACACATATCGCAGATCTAGATTTTGGTAAAATTAATATTTATACTGGAAATTATGACTTTTGGAGAAAGTCATCTGAGTTGGCACAACAACTGAGAGGTGATCAAAAGAAGAAAGACGAGCAAAAAGCGAAAGAGCTTAAAGATTTTAT
This sequence comes from uncultured Bacteriovoracaceae bacterium, assembly GCA_937923325.1. The sequence continues at coordinate 44,098 of CAKZUQ010000020.1, read as the reverse complement.
CGCCAAATTCAGTGCCAATGCTTCAAAAGCAAAGCAAGCAACATCTAGACAAAAACAACTTGAAAAGCTTGACCTTGGAAGTCTTCCGCAGTCTTCTAGAAAGTATCCATTCATTCATTTTGAGATGGAAAGAGAGCCTGGTAAAGATCTTCTAAGTGTTAATGGACTATCTAAAACTATCGATGGAAAAAAAGTATTAGACAACGTTAGTTTTGATATAAACAAAGAAGATAAAATTGCCTTTATATCTGATAGCGATACAGCTATTACAACTCTATTTAAAATATTAAATGGAGAGATGGAGCCTGACAGTGGCGAATATAGATGGGGAATTACAATCAAAAAAGCATATTTTCCAGCTGACAACTCTGATTACTTTATGGATGGTAAATACAATCTTGTAGACTGGCTTAAACAATACTCAGAAGATCAAAATGACTCATATATAAGAGGTTTTTTAGGAAAAATGCTCTTTTCTGGAGAAGAAGCTCTAAAGAAAACAAATGTATTATCAGGTGGAGAGAAAGTTAGGTGTGTACTTTCAAAAATGATGCTTGAAAAGCCAAACGTTATTTTACTTGATGGCCCAACATCTCACCTTGATCTAGAAAGTATTACTGCAGTAAACGAAGGTGTATGTCGTTTCAAAGGATCAACTCTTTTTACATCACATGACCATGAGTTCATTCAAACTGTTGCAAATAGAATTATCGACATTGGTGTTGACGGAAAGGTAATTGAAGATCACTATATTACATACGATGAATACTTATCGAGTAAAAACTAGATAAAAGTCTTTAATGCCGAAATAAATTCTTCTGGGTACTTTCTAACTTCATTATTTAGTGAGCGCCCATTTACGACACTTCGAAGACAGGTATAAAAGTTGATTTTTGGTTCAACTTTATAAGTGTTTTCTATTATAAAATCGCATAAATTTACAATTTTAGATCCAGAATAAATAAATTGCTCTTTTTTTCCTAACGGGAAACCAAGGCCATCATATCTTTCATGGCTCTCCATTATCATTTTGGTGATATTGTCTGACAGTTTTATATCCATGCGTCTCAGTAGCATAGTAGAGAAAGCCGGATGCTTTGAATAATCCTCAGGAGAATAGCCACTAATCATAATCTGAGTAAGTCCTATGTCTTTTAAAAGATAAGCGGTTAAAACTTCTAATATATCAATTTCTTTAACGACTCCAATTTTTTTACATAAAAAATAACAAAAAGCAGCCCCTCTAGTAAGACTAGAGTCTCTAGTTAAGCTATTTGAAATAAAGTCTATCAAATCTGATTGAAGTTGAGACACTCGAATGGAAAAGTAAGAAATTTCCTTTTGCGCTCTTAGTATAAGAGGTTCAAAGTTAGAGTTTTCAACAGAGCTCTTCAAAACTTCCTTAACATCAAAATCTTCTAGCTTAGTTTTCTTAACTAGATTTTTAGCTTCTGTTTTTTCAAGCTCTATTTGTTTTTCATTATCTCTATAAATATCATCTCTTATTTTAAGTTTCTTAAACTCATCTAAGTATTCATCTTTAAATTGAAGAACTAAACCTTTTAAACATAGATTTTGAATTTCGGCAAATCTCTCTCTTGTCAAAGGAGACTTTGCTTTTAAGGCAAAGATTCGATTGTATCTTTTTTCATCAAATAGATAAAGATCAAAATCAAAGGATCCTTCATAAGACTCTATGTACGTATGTTTTAAACTAAGAAAATTCAAAGAAATATTCCTCTCGCTAAGCTAGTAAAAAGTTCAAGTTGTCTTTTTGCTTCACGACTAAGTAAAGAACTCTTAAAGTGAGTCAATGAAAAGCCCAAGACTTCATCACCACGAAAGTAAGGGAAAATATAATAATTAATGTTAGATAATAAATCATGGTCATAAAAATGGTCAACTTTTATCTGATTAATGATAGGAGGAAGCTCTTCTATTAATTTACCTAGACTATCTTCATCATCAAAATACCGATCAGAGTGATAGGAATGAACGACTTCAATGCTTTCATTCACATGATCATAAGTAAAAAATGATGTCTCACTTTCAACTAAATTATTTAAGCTTAAATGAATAAACTTAGTTATAGATTCATTGTGAATCTCTTTATACTTATAAAATTCAGAAATAAAAACTAAAAATTCTAGATTATTACTGTATCCAAGATACCTATCGAAGTTTTCCTCTAGTAAGTCTTCAAGTCTTTGGGGTGAAGACTTTAATATTTCTTTTGTATACTCAGGAGGATCAAAGTCATCTAAATATGTATTAACTAAAAGTTCATATTTTTCTTTTTTTTCAACTTCAGTAATGTCTTTATTTAACTTAATTTTTTTTAAATTATAGAGATACAATTCTTGCATCTCTTTTGGAGTTACATCTTTTGCCTCATAAAACGAAGCCTCATTATAATTTCGTTTTAACTTTTTGGGCTCCAAACGTCTTTTATCATTTCTCAAGGAGAATGGCTTTTTCTTGGAAAAATCAAATTGCCCCTTTTTTGAGCTTAGGATTCCTCTCTCAAGACGCATAGTTTTCTTTTCGTCTTTATTCTTTTTACCTAAATTATTTCTAGACAATAGATTCTCATCAACAGAAAGATTATCTTCAAAATAATCAATAATAATTTTCTTTATAATATCAATATCGCAAGCATTTTCGGATAAAACCAGATTTAAACCATCAGAGCAAAGTTTGACGTCTAGCATCAAGGGGATTTCACGCTCACTGACAAGAATATTGTGCGAGCTTGCAGACTGCACTTCCTTTACAAGTTTCAAATAGCTTTGAGTTACTTTAAGATTAGAGGTAAGTGTAACACTCTTTGGAAGAAAATCGACAACTTGTCTATACTCATCAATAGAGTCCAATTCATAAACTGTAAAGCCTTCAGCTTGTGGCAAATGATTCACTAAATCTTTTAGCAATTCCGACAAAGGAGAAATAAAGATGACGTTCAAATCCATTACTTCATTTTAGCACCAAATTTAAAAAAAATCTTTAAGTGGAAAAAAGAAATTCTAAATACTATTAAGGAAATATTTGGCAGAATCATAGCTGCCGAAAATCCCTGAGGAGTAAAAATCACCTAAAACAAAAATATTTGGGTCAACCTGCTTGTATTCAACCGAGTTTAGAACTCTGGAATATCGCCATTTATGAGCAAAAGAGTTAATTACTGAAAGCTTACTGTCAAAATATAATTTAAGATCTTCTCTTGATTTTTCAGACCAAAATTTAATAGAAAAAAAGTAAAAATACTTATTCTTTGATTCTACTTTAGAAATTAATTCCAATTCATCATCACAAAGATCTTTATCATTACTTTCACACATGTAAAATGACTCATGTTTATAAACAACATCTTTAAGAAAATTATATTTGTGACTATTTAGAATTTGATATGCTTGTGGAGCTGGTGCCGTTATAATAAGATTTTTACATAGTAACATTTCACAACTAGAGTGTACCTCAATTAATGAATCATCTCTTTTTAAGACTTCTTTAACTTCACAATGCTTAACTCTTAGTTCCTTTGCAAGTTTTTTAGTCCAAACATTAAATGTGTCTTTTGCAAATACCTCATCTTCTTTCATGATAAGGTCTCCAGATGCAAGACCAATATCAATTTCTTCTTTAAAAAAAAAATTATCCCAAATAAAGCTGCGAACACCAAAGTTAAAGTTATACTCATCAAATCTTCTAGAGCTAAAACGTCCCCCTACATTTCGAGACTTCTCAAGAATGACATAGCTCTTGCCCAATGCCTGTAATTTTCTAGAAATATGAATACCTAAAATACCATTTCCTACAATTATGTAGTCAAATTCATTAACCATGATCTTTGAATCTTTGAATTATTATTTTTCTATTTTCTGTATAATCTACAACAGGTCGAGGATAGTCTTTATCTAAATATACCCCATACTTTAATTGATCATCTAAAGACATCTTGGAAGGGTCATGTATAAACTTTCGAGGTAAATTTTTTAACTCAGGCAAGTATGATTTTATAAACTCTCCTTCTTTATCGAATCTTTCAGACTGTCTATATGGATTAAAAACTCTAAAGTATGGTGCAGCATCACAACCTGTGGAAGCGGCCCATTGCCAACCACCATTATTTGAAGCAAGATCAAAATCGTAAAGCATTTTAGCAAAATACTTTTCCCCCTCCCTATAGTCTAGAAGCATTGTCTTAGTAAGATAAGATGCAACAACCATACGAAGCCTATTGTGCATAAATCCGGTTTGATTTAACTGTTTCATAGCAGCATCGACTATAGGAACACCAGTTTCACCGTTCTTCCAAAGATCTAAAAGATTTTGATTTTTATCCCACTTAAAATCATTATACTTCGAATTGAAGGGGTGCTTTTCGATTTTATTATCAACTTGAAGTATCATCGAATAAAAGTCTCTCCAAATAAGTTCACTTACCCAGATATCTCGTCCCTTTGATTTTTTCTCTAATGCCTTGATAAAAAGAGATCTAATTGAAACCACTCCAAATCGAATATATAAAGAAAGCTTCGAAGTAGCTTTTTGAATTGGAAAATCTCTACATTCGTCATATGTATCAATATTTTCAGAAAGAAAACTCTTAACAAATGGTATTGGGTCTATATCAAATGAAGCGACATCACTTTTTTCATGACCAATATCTTCAATCTTTATTACTTCATTGATAAAAGAGTTACAAATAGGACTAAGATTTACTTTATGAACTTTTAAAGAGGATTGATCCTTATTGAGTAAGGCCAAATAACTATTTTTGTAAGGAGTAAATACTTTGTAGTAATCTCCCTTGCCATTTAGAACCTGATCTTTTTCAAAAACAACTTGATCTTTAAAAGATTTCAAATTAATTCCACTTTCAAAAAGAGAATCCTGTACTTTAGAATCTCTTTCAATTGCATAAGTTTCATAATCTCTATTTATGTATACTTGATCAATGTTATTCTTCTTTGCAAATTGAGGAATCAGCTTTATTGGGTCTCCAAATAAAATATTTACTTTATCTTTCATTGAATCTAATAAGGAAAATAAAAAATCAACTCTATGATCTTTTTTAGGTAATTTTGAAAGGATATTTGAATCAAACACGAATACAACAGTAACAGAGTCACATTCAGCTGTGGCACTTGCTAAGGCATGGTTATCCCAAAGACGAAGATCTCTTCTTAACCAAACTAGTCCCTTAGATTTCATTTTAATAAATCCTTTATAACTGAATATCTGTAATTAAATATTTCTTTAATATTTTGAACAACAAATCCAAGCCCAAAAACATCACCAATAAACCCTAAAGGCAATTTATATTTTACATTATCTATCATTAATGTTCCATTTTCAAATTCATAAAATGTATGTGTGTGATACCAAACTTTATAAGGCCCCTTAAATTGATAGTCGGTAAACTGGTAAGGTGGATTCCAGTTTTCAATATGAGTTGTCCAAGAAAATGGTATCCCATTTAGCTGAAGCCTATATGTAAATTCAGTACCTTCTTGTATTTCCTTAGTAGATTGAGATGTAATAGTAAACTTGAGTTTTTTTGGAGTGATTGCTCCTAAGTTTTTCGCATCTTTAAAAAAGTCAAATATAGAAACTATATCTTTTTCTATAAATTGAACTTTATTGTACTCATAATGAAATGAGTTATTAGTTAAGGTTGGTGATTTTAAGTAGCAAAAGTGATGACTTAATGAAGTCATTAAATCTCTACATTCGATCTTTGAATTCTCTACTTCTTTTGAACTAAGTTGATTTGCAATATTAAAAAAGTTCTTTATCGTTTTAAACCCTAAAGACGAGACCCTCCTCTGAGTGATTTTAGCAATAATTCTAAAAAGATCTTTAGCATTAGTTGAATTAGCGAATAAATTCAAATAATTAAACCTTACCTCATTAATAAATAAATTTTCTAGACTGGAAATTAAATCATTCAAATCAATCCAAGAAAATTCTGTTAGTCTACAGATACTTGATCCTAAGTAGAATCGAGTGTAGAAAATAAAGTTTTTTAACTCTTTATTTGAAGAGCTAATTATCAAACCTGGCCTTATAATTAAACCATTTACTTTTAAAAAGATATTCTCAATCTCTATATAGGATTTAGTCTTGGCGTCAACCGATATAGGACTGGATTCTGAAACTTTATCTAATGACTTTTGGTAAACATCCGAAGAACTTATATGAACAAACTTAACTTGTTTTTTTGGAAACGACTCAACTAAGTTTTTACTAAATAAAATATCTAGTTGAGTAGGTTTAGAATCTATTAAAGAGAGATTTAGAACAATATCAATATCTTTTATAATTGAGTGAGATAATCTAAAATATGTTGCATCAACTTCAATTCTTTCTACAGGTATAGGTAAATCAGAAAAAGATTTGTCTTTATTTTGAGTAACAATAAAAATTTTGTGTTTTTTTTTAAATAGTTCTAAAATGATTTCTTTTCCAATATTTCCTTTTGATTCGGCAATAAGGATATTTTTCATTTTAGATGCTCCCAATATATAAGACCAGATAGTCCTGTTGATGTTTGTATTTCTCCAGAAAAAATTACATTATATTTTCGATCAGAAATACCCAAATCACCAGTAAATAATTCTTTGTCTATGTTAAATATAAATTTAGCTTTGAGTTCTCGATCAATATAAGAATTTACTTTGAAGCTTAAAGGATTAATGGATCCATTATAACCAAATTTATTAAGTTTTAAAGATCCTGATTTAACATCAAAAGTACCAATATCAAGATATTCATCATCAACACCAACATCAATATTTATAGCTCCCAATTTATCTAACTGTTCTTTTATAAGCTCATGGTCTAGAGTTAAGCTTGCTAATATTTGATTGTTGTCATCTTGAGCATATGTTATTTCATCACATAATAACATTAAGTTATCATCCATATCTATATCGTCTTCACAAAGGCCTACAAGATGACAATCACAATTGTTGTCTCTGTATTTGATTTCAAGTTCAAAGAGATTACTTAAATACTGTTCTTTTTTCGTTGATATTTTTCGTGAAGTTGATATTACGTCGATAACTTCTTTCTCATCTTTTGGACCTAGATCTTTTGGCCATAAAAAAAGTATCATCATTTCAACTTGAGGATTAAAGTTTAAAGATTGCAAACTCTTGTCTTTAAGATTACCACTATCCTCTATCGATAAGTTTTCGTAACTAACTTCAGTATTACAAGAACAAAAAACAAAAGTTAGGACTAGAAATATTTTCATCATTTGTAAAACACCATTAAATTAAAAGAAAGCCAGTCTACATCAAAAGAATTCTTAGCATATAATACTTTTGAGTACTGAAGATTAAGATCGATTGGTAAAATAAACTTTTTGGCAATAAAAGAAGAAATTGTGTTAATACTAATACCAACTTGCGCGCTTACAGACTTTGATTCAGTTTCATTTTCTAAGTATTCATAACGATTTGCTGAAAAAGCTTTACCAGAATATTCATCTTTTAAAGAGTGTTGATATCTTAAATTTACATAACTTGTGAACAACGAATTCCACTTATAAGAGTACTGTCCTGATAGGTCTATTAGGTCCCCATACTTAATACCAACATTCTTTTCAATATCTGATGACATCGGGTCATCAGCTGTGCGAGGGACTCTGTAATCCATCTTAAATGGAGAACGATAATGATAACTTCCATATATCCCGAGTAGAGATTGTTCCGAAAGATTGTAATCATAACCTAGACCTTGTTTTAAACCAAGAGAGTTATCATTCAGCCTAAAGTCTAAAAAATCATCTGTTGAATATTGATATCCATATGGAATTATAGCAAATGTGTCAGAAATAATATTATAAAACTGCCTTCTATAATTAATGTAAAAATTAGAAATAGAATTTATTTCTGTTGGAAGCTTTTGTCCGTTTTCATTAAGTCTTGCCTTTAATGGATGACTCTGAATTTTTTCTAAATAACTTGCCTTTTGAGCTTGTCCACTAGATCTTAAATCCTTAATTAACTTATTGTAAGATGCTGAAGCATTGAATTTACTTTTAATATCAAAACTTACATTTACAGTAGGAACTATAAAGAACAAATTTGATTTTTTTGTTAATCCGTAACCTAAAACAAAAACTTTAGATGAAGAGTTTACATTTAATTCATTTTCTACAAAAGCAGCACTAGAGCGAAGATCAATATCAAAAGCTTTAAATGCCGAGGACGCTAAAACCTTATCCATGTTATTTTTAGATGAGTTTACTAAATCCTGGTAGCTTAACAACTTTGAATTCCACTCATTTGTTGAAATTTTATTACCACTGCTATCAAAACGATTATTTATAGTGGAAGTTTTTCCAGAGTTATATGCGAAAGTATATACCCCTTTAGGGAGTAACCCATTAGCTAAGAAATTATATGAAGACATAACCTCTTTAGCACTCGCACTAAGACTTAAAAGTAGTAATATTCCTATTTTTAGCAAGAGTACTTCTCAAAAACTTTTTCAGCGTCAGATCTATCTTTTTTTGTTTCATAGATAAGGTCTAAGAAAGTAGAGTTAATTTGTGCATCGGTTAAGTCTTTTACTAAAGTTAGTTGCTTGCATGCTTCGGCTTTTTTTCCAACTCTTTTTAAGTATTCAGCATAATAAATATGACCAACCGGATAGGTAGACACACCAATTTCACTAGAACTTTCTTTGATTAATTTTTCAAAAAATAGTTTTGATCGTGTAATTTTACCTCCAGCAATCTTAGGGACTTTTAAATTAAAAATTGCAAGATTTCTATAAGCACCATAATGGTAAGTTGAACTTCTTTTAAGTCTTAAAATCATATTCATTGAATTTTTAATCTCAGACATTCTTTTTATAGCTTCCCACTTTCCTTTTAAATCCACATACTTTGATACGGAAGTTCCATAAAAATAATAAGAAAGAGCGACTTCATCAATTTCATCAGATGGCAGTTTTTTTAACTCTGTAGAGTTGAATAATACTGCATATTGGTTAATCGATTTTTTAGCTAAAGAGTAAGATTTAACAAGGGAGTTTAATCTATCATTTTCAAAATAAGTAGCTTCAAAAAATTTTAAATGTGCCATTTTGTTTAAACGTTTACTATTGAACAACTTACTTTCTTCTTGAAGTATATCTAGGCAATTAAAAGCATCTTGAGTTACTTTAAGACTTTCACCTCTGCTGTTATAAAGTTCATCACAATTATTTGCAAATAATAAAGTTGGTAATGTTAGATAAAGTGCTATTACTTTAAACATAATGATTTTCTCCTAATATTTATAAATATTTATATACAACCTTTTATTGATTGTGACTTAGACATGGTCTGGACAATGTATTAATTATAGATTGTCAGCGATATAAATACATTTATGAATAAGAAAATAGAAACTAACATAGAGCAATATCTTCACCACAGAAGACCTTATCTTCAAATCGACTCAATAATTGAATCAAGTACAGGTCATATCCAGACTCAAAAGCTTATAAAGCCAGATGAGCTATACATAAATGGTCACTTTCCTGGTGCGCCCGTAGTTCCTGGAGCAATGATGCAAGAAATGTGTACACAGTCTGCAGGTGTTCTGATTGCCAAACACTATAATCCAATGGATAGCTTTGATACATCTGACCCATTTCATAATAAAATGGCCCTTGGAGTACTTAGAAGTGTAAAGGATGCGAAGTATTACAGCTTTGCCAAGATTGGAGACACTCTAGATATTCATGTGAGATTAGTAAATCACTTGGATAACTTATTTAAGTTTGAAGGAAAAATCTATAAAAATGATCAAAAAGTGATGAGAATTGCTTTTAGTTTATGCAACACTGATAGTGAGCTCCTTTACTAAAGAGAGCTCATTTTTTTATCTAGCTTTTCAAATGTTTCTAAAAACTCTAATCTTGGATTGTAAAAACTTTCTTTAACAACTCCGGCTCTTCCGCCGATCCATAATTCAACATTTGAAAGTCTTTCAAAGTGTTTTTCAATATACTCACTAAGAAGTTTTTTATCCAAAACAGGATTTGTGACACCTAATACAACAGTATCAACTTCTAAGTCTTTAGCAGCTTTTAACAATGATTCACAAGGAAGATTAATACCTAAGTAATAAAACTTTATACCGTAATGTTTAGCAAGTAAGGCACCTAGAATAATACCAAATTCATGTAACTCTCCTTCAGGAGTAGCTAAAGCAATCGTTTTTGAGGATGTGAAATTGGTTGGAACAGAATAAAGGTAATTCCCAATATGAAATTTAAAAACAGAGCTAATTGCATGTTCTTCAGCGATTGAAATTTCACCACTCTCATAGCGATTACCGATGTATCTAAGAAAAGGAACAATGACTCTTATACACAAATCTCTTAGTGATATTTCACAAGAGATTTTTTCTAGCTCATATGTCAAAATGTCTAATTTTTTAAATGATACCGCTGCTTTTAATCTATCCAAGCACTGATCAAAATCTATTTCGACAACATTTTCAGTATGCATCGAGTTGTTATCCAAAGTACTAAAATTAAGTATTTCTTTAAGCTCATCAATGGAAAGAGATGCAACTTGGGATATACTTGTCCCTTTATTTGTTAAAAGTTTTAAAAGCTTTAACTTTTCTATTTGTTCATGCGTATAGCTTCTTCTACCATTTTCAGATCTTTCTGGTTCGACAGCACTATAGCGTCTCTCCCAAGCTCGAATTGTGTGAAGCCCTACACCAGAAAGGTTAGAAGCGTACTGAATTGAAAATAAGTTTTTATCTGTCATGCATAGGTTATACACTACATATACAAACTTTAAACATGATCTGTAACATGAACAGGTTTTGTATAACTTAAAGAGTATTCCATGGATCTACATCAATTTTCACACTGATTCCAGATATAGACTTATAATTATGCTCAAAAGTACTAATTAATTGGTGCAACTCACTGATATTACGACTTTTTATCATTAAGGCCCAAGTAAATTGATTAGCTTTCTTTTCTACTGCAAGTGGTGTAGGCCCAAATATTGATACCTCTTTTAAGTTAGACATTGATACAGATTGAAGTTTTCTATTAACATCAGATATTACTTCAACTAGTTTTTGTTTAAAGCGAGAACTAAAGTAAATCATTGCAATTTTACTATAAGGAGGACAATTACAGTATTCTCTTAAAGTGATCTCTCCTTTATAGAATTCGTCCATATCATGCGAGTTCATTGTTTCAAAGATCTCATGATCAGGGTTAAGGGTTTGAATTACAACTTCGGAGCTATCGCTATATCTACCTGCTCTACCTGCTACTTGTTCGCATAGAGCATAGGTTCTTTCACTGGCCCTAAAATCAGCATAATTTAGCATGGAATCGACACCTAACATGACAACGAGATTAACTTTTTTAAAGTTATGTCCTTTTGCTAGCATTTGAGTTCCAACTAGAATATCTATTTCATGGTTAGCAAAAGCATTAAGCTTACTTTCTAGGTCTGTCATATTCTTGATTTCATCTCGATCAAACCTATCGACAACATGATCTTTAAAAATCATTGAAAGGGTTTCTTGAATCTTCTCTGTACCAAAACCTCTATTAACAAGTGTTATGCTTCCGCAATCGGGGCACTCATTAGGCTTGGGCATTTTAAACTCACAGTGCGAGCAACTTAAGAGATTTTTATTTTTAAAATATCTTAAATTATTTTCGCAACCACAGTTGTCATTATAAAACTGATGGCCACAAGAACGGCATTGAATGAAACTAGAAAAACCTAATTTATTTATGAAAACAAGGACTTGTTCTTTTTTATCTAATGCAGCTTTAATTTTTTGTATGGAAGCATCCATTAAAGGCCATGTGTCTTTATCAACAGAATCTTGAGATTTGATATCTAAAGTTGTTATTTTGGCAAAGGCCCCTTTACCCACTCTATTTGGAAGTTGGTAAAAGGATCTTCCATCTAGTTTTTGAGAAAAGGCATGGTAGTTCTCTACACTTGGTGTAGCACTTCCCATTACAAATACGCAGTTATGAAGATGTGCTTTTTTCATGGCAACATCTCTTCCATTATATGGACATCTATCGGTTTGTTTAAAGGATTGATCGTGCTCCTCATCTACAATAACAACACCAAGGTTTTGGATTGGTAAAAAAATACTACTACGTACACCCATGACTAATACAGGTTCATCAGATTCTTTTAAATTCTTCCAAATAGTGTATTTCTCTGAAGCTGTAATACCACTATGATAAGAGTATACTTTGACTCCTAGGTAATCCTCAAACATTGTTACAAATTGAGGTGTTAAGTTTATTTCAGGAAGTAAAAATTGAGCTGATTGCCCATTTTTAATAGCAGCTTTTATAAGCTCTAAAAAAACTAAGGATTTACCTGAACCTGTAACTCCGTGAAGATAGTGCCTAGAGAAGCCAGAGTTTAGTTTGCTTGATATTTCTTTAAATATATCCGATTGTTCTGAGGTTAGATCAAAAGGGAACTCTTCCCCACTACCAATTCTAAAATTAATTTTCTTAGGTCTTTTCATCATTTTAGGTAAACAATCAAATATGACTTTACCAAAACTATAATGATAATACTTCGCCATCCACTTATATAGTGACAGCTCTTTTGAATCTAAAACAAATGAGTTCTCAATCGTAGAAATAATCTCTTTAACCTTCAAGGGATCAAATCCATCTAGGCTTGCTTCAGAAACTTCAGCAAGGACTACACCTTGGCTCTTTCTTCTTCCAAGAGGAATATCTACCATTTCACCAACAGAGTAATCTTTGGAGCTCTTATAAGTAAATACAGAGTTCACAGCAGGAAAGTTTACAGCAATTTGATAATATTTAGACATATAGAATACTATACAGTGCAAAAAACAAGTTGTTAACAATTAGATATTAGATACTTAGAGCTAACCTCAATCTAAATCCAATAAAGATCTACTTAAGATAGACGCTCAATATGTATAAACATTACAACGGCACTGTGTTAAAATTAAATTCGTATTATCATCCATTCTATTATAGAGAATTTATAAATATTAGTTGTTCGAAATATATTAAACTTACAAGCTTTGAATTAGGAGAAAACTGAAGTGACAAAATTACTAATTGGACTATTAATGATTGGGACTGTCACAGCATTTGCTGAGTGTAATGAAAGTTTTGAACAAAAATATAGAGTTAAAGATAAATGTGGAAAGATATTAGCAAAACGGTCTTCTAGCCTTTCTGATAAAATATATTTAACGTTAGATTCTCACCCTCAAATAACACTTGTAGGACTTGATCATGTATCAATAGCACTAAAGGCTTACGATATGGATGATTCAATCTGTATCGGAAAATTAACGAGAAAATTTGGAAGCTATTGTGGAAGAGAAGTTTATCTTGAGTAAGAATAATTGATTATTAATTTGCTTATAACCTAGAAATAAGCGTGGAATTTGTGCAAGTCTTAGTAAGTATGACAATACGACAGTAAGACACATTGGAAGTTATAAGTTTACTGAGGCCAGTACAAGTCCTGTATGTTCACAGTATTATAATGAAGCTTGCTACTATCCAACAGAAAGAAATTACTATTTAACCAAAATGATGTGTCAAAAATTATTAACAAAAAGCTATATTAAATAGAAGAAGAAACTAATAATGATACTAATATATAAAGGCTATGGATTTTTAGTTGGACTTTTACCTTTACTGGTAGGTTTCTGTTTACAAAAAAGTGTTAACTCCATAACTCAAAACAATAGATATTATAATGACTTTATATTTGGGAACTTTACAAGTCTTATTATTTCAGGCGTACTACTTTTCGTCCTTAACAAGAAGTTATTAGCTATTGAGTCTGGTTATAGCATGATTGATCCAGAGACAAGTCAAAGAGTATACACACAGAGAAGAGAACATTCATTCTTCTTTATAACTATTAAGTTCTGGGGATATATATTTGTGATATTTGGATCTCTAGGTGTCATCTTTGAGCTATATCAAAGGTAGTTTTGCTATATAAAAAATACACATTCATTAAGAGTTATAGAAAATGAAAAGATAAAAAGCTAAAGTCCTAAAAAAAGGACATTATGAGATTTATTTTTATTTATTTATTCATATTTTTAAGTACTTCAGCTTATGCTGAATTTAATATTACATGTTTATCATCACTTTTATCGCCAAAGCACGCTTTAGTTTTAAAGATGAACAAATCAAGTACAGTAGTTGTTTGGCTTAAAAGAAATCAAGTTATATTTGAAACAAAGATCACTTCAAGGAACGCAAACAATTTCAATCAAAACAAAAGTGATTCTAAAATTGCTCTATCATTTAAAGACATTGTCACAAACGATAAGTTAAATATAGAGATTACAAACAAAGAATATCAAAAATTTTTAACTAAAAATAAATTTAAAATTAAAGCTTACGTTAAAGACAAACATGATTTTTCAATACAGTCTTCAACGAAGCTGAAGTGTTATAAATAGGAGTTATCTATGTATTATGTACTAATCTTATTAATGAGTTTCGCAGCATTTTCTGAGACTACTTTTATTTGTGAAATCGATGATACAAATGTTCAATATGACCAAGATGAATATTTAATAATTGAGATAGATAAAGAATCAAAAATTACATCAGTAAACTCAATGCCATTACTAAACTCACATTACGACGAATTTAGCAGAAGAGATGTTTGTTTAACAACTCAATATACAAATATTGTATTTTGTCATGACAGCAATAGATTCAATATCACAGACCCAGTATATCTTTCTTTTGACAAGCATAATAAGTCTGTTCATTGGTATGGAAAAACTTATAACCCTAGTTCTAGTATTTACTATAACTGTATACTTGCAAAATAGTAGAAAGCTGGTCTTCCTTAAAATAAAGTTATATTAAAGAAGGTTTTTTAGATACTTACCTGTAATTGACTTCTTAATTTTTACAATCTTTTCAGGAGGACCTTCTGCAACAATTTGTCCTCCATTTACTCCACCATCAGGTCCAAGATCAATAACATAATCACTAGATTTAATAACATCTAAGTTATGCTCAATTACAACCATACTGTGCCCTTGGTCAACTAACCTATTCATAGCATCTAAAAGAACTTGAACATCTTTAAAGTGAAGACCTGTTGTTGGTTCATCGAGAACATATAAGCAATGTCCTTTTGTAGATTTGCTAAGTTCTCTAGAAAGTTTAAGTCTTTGAGCTTCACCACCAGATAAAGTAGTTGAAGATTGTCCTAATTTTAAATACCCAAGGCCTACATCATTCATTGTCTTAAGGGCCCTGTGAATAAGTTTATGATTTTCAAAGAAGTTCATGGCCTCTTCTATTGTCATATCTAAAACTTCAGCAATATTTTTACCACGATAAGTAATACTTAAAGTTTCAGCATTATATCTTTTTCCTTCACAGTCGGAACACTTAATAAATACATCAGGAAGAAAGTTCATTTCTATCTTTAAAGAACCATTTCCTTCGCAAGATTCACACCTTCCGCCTTTAACATTAAAACTAAATCGTCCCTGTTTATAACCTCTAACCTTTGCTTCATTTGTTGATGCATACAAAGCTCTTATTTTATCAAATAGCTTTGTGTATGTTGCTGGGTTAGACTTAGGTGTTCTACCTATAGGACTTTGATCAATCTCTATAACTTGATCAATATCTGAATCAATTTTTATTGATTTGAAATAGTTCTTTACAGTACTCAGTCTTCTAATTTTAGACTTAACCCCAGGAACTAAAGCGTTGTGAACTAAAGTAGATTTACCGCTACCACTAACCCCACTAATACAGGCCATAACCTTAAGGGGAATCGTAACATTTAATTTGTTTAAATTATTTTTAGATATCTCTTTAATAATAATTTCGCCAACAGGACTTCTTCTACTTTTAGGTACTTGTATTTTTAATTTTTTACTTAGATAGTTAGCAGTTATTGAATTTGTCTTTTTAACCTCAGCAACAGTTCCTTGACTAACAATATTACCACCGTGAACACCTGCGAGTGGACCGATATCAATTAAATGATCAGAAGCAAGCATGGTGTCTTCATCATGTTCAACAACAATTACTGTATTTCCCAGATCTCTTAATTCTTGTAGCGTTTTGATAAGTTTGTCATTATCTCTTTGATGTAACCCAATACTTGGTTCATCCAAAACATAAAGTACTCCAGACAAAGCTGAACCAATTTGCGTTGCGAGTCTAATTCGCTGTGCCTCTCCACCAGATAGAGTCGCACTACTTCGATTTAAAGTAAGATAAGTTAGACCAACATCAACAAGAAATCTTAATCTGTTGTTGATTTCTTTAAGGAGTTTATCTGCAATAATTTTCTTGTTACCAGAAAACTTTAACTTTTTAAAAAAGAGGTAAGCATCTTCTATTGGAAGTTGAGATATTTCCATAATTCCCATACCTTTAACTTTCACGTTTCTAGCATAATCATTAAGTCTTAACCCATTACAACTTGGACACTCTTCAACCATCATATATTTTTCTAAGTCAGATCTTACTTTATCAGACTTAGACTCTAGGTATCTACGATTTAACCAAGTATCAAGACCAGGAAACGGCTTATTGAATTCATAAGAAGCATTTGTCGATTTAAATGAATATTTATAAACCTTATCAGACCCTTCAAAAATTATATTTTTAACCTTTTTAGGCCACTTAGAAATAGGATCTGTTTCTTTCACGCCCTCTTCTTTTAAGATAGACTTGACCATCGTGTAATAAAAGCCTCCATTTTTTCCAAGAGGAATAATTGCACCTTCCTTAATTGATAGATCCTCAGATTCAATATACTTAGCTCTATCAAAAACTTTTGTTACCCCTAGACCATTACAACTAGGACAAGCTCCTACCGGAGAATTAAAAGAAAAAAGCCTAGGCTCTAATTCAGGGTAGCTGATTCCACTTTTTGGTGAATATAAATTTTCAGAGTAAAACTTTTCAGTCTCATTTACTAAAACAAAAGTATTTCCTCCTCCTATTTTTAAAGCTTGCTCAATAGAATCTGTCAGCCTTGCTCTTAAACCTTTTTTTACAACAATTCTATCAATTATAATTTCAGCATTATTTTTTTTAGTCTTATGTAGTTTTACAGAATCATCTAGGACTTGAATTTTTCCGTTAACTCTAATCTTTGAAAAACCCATAGATAAGTATCTTCCAAGTAACTCTTTATGTTCTCCTTTTTGATCACTTAAAATCGGAGCTAGTATTTGTAATTTTGTTTTCTCGGGATTCTTTAAAAGGTCATCAACTATTTTTTGAGCGGACTGGGACTTTAAAGCATCACCGCTCACAGGACAATATGCATCTCCAACTCTTGCGAAAAAGACTCTCAAATAATCATAAACCTCAGTTATAGTTCCAACTGTGGATCTTGGGTTTTTCGATGTACTTTTTTGATCAATAGCAATAGCTGGACTTAAGCCTGTTATACTCTCAACATCAGGGGCTTCCATTTGACCTAAAAACTGTCTGGCATAAGATGATAAAGATTCTACATATCTTCTTTGTCCTTCGGCATAAATGGTATCAAATGCTAATGAAGACTTTCCAGAACCACTTGGCCCTGTAATTACAGTAAGTGAGTTCCTAGGAATATCGATGTCGATATTTTTAAGATTATGTACTTTAGCACCTTTAATAGAGATATTTTTCATTTAATAAATATATTATTACTTACAGTCATTGCCAAGTTGGCACCAGAGGTCAATATGCTTTTGTTAACTTGTCTAAATTACGTATCAAAGCTATGGCATAGATATTGCTCTATATACAATAAGATCGTAGGAATTGATCTTAAAAGGGGATAAAATATGAAAAGGATTTCAGTACTATTAGGATTAACTATACTGGCCTCTTGTGGTCAAAGTCTAACTGAATTATCATCTGCACCGACAACAGAATCTCAGCTTGGTATAATTACTGCTTGTAGTACAAGGTCACAAGCTGAAAAGCTAGCGCAATCACACGGTCTTCAATTCAGAGTAATAAATGAAAAAAGACAGCTGATTGAGTACGTAGGCATTAGTCAAAGTGAATTAATAAAACTTATTCCAAATTCAAAGTTTATTTCCAATAAAATTTATGATTCTCCATTAATAGAGAAAAGCTCTGATTCAGATATTAATATATCTTCAGTTGAGAATGTACCATTTTATGGTGCACACACACCTGTATACAGAAACTCAAATGCACAGCTATCATTCCCTCATCTAAGTCAAATTGGAGCTTTAAACTTAGGAAGCTTTCAAGGTGAAGGCGTTACAATCGCAATTATTGACACGGGAGTTTATTACAATCATCCTCACCTAAGTCCAAATATTAAAACAAACACATCAGAGCAATCTGCTGATGGTATTGATAGTGATCAAAATGGTTTAAAGGACGATTATGTGGGATGGGATTTTTTTAATGGTGATGCTTACCCAATAGATGATAATGGACATGGAACACATGTAGCGGGATTAGCAGCTGGAACTTTTGGAGGGGTTGCACCAAAAGCAAAGATCTTACCTATTAAAGTTTTAGGAGCTGATGGTTCTGGAGATTTAGCAACAATTGCTCAAGGTATACTTTATGCAATAGACCAAGGTGCAGATATCATAAACTTATCTTTAGGAGGAAGTGTCCCAACTCTAACTTCAGATCTTCAAAATTTAATAAATTCAGTGCAATTTGCACAAACGAATAACTCTTTAATAATTGCGGCCAGTGGAAATGGTGGAAGTGACGGTGTTGGAGATTGCAATGATGGATCTCCAATATATCCAGCGAATATAAATTCAAATAATGTCTTATCTGTAGCATCTGTAAATTTATATGATCAACTAACTAATTATTCAAATTATGGTCAATCAACTGTCGATATCGCAGCACCAGGTGGAGATGTAAGTACAGGACCATTATTAGCAACAAGCATACCAAACTGTAATGGTGCATGTACTACAACAGATACAACTTATGTGGGGAATATAGGAACAAGTATGGCCACTCCAATAGTATCAGGAGTAGCAGCACTGGTTAAAAGTAAATACCCAAGTTATACATATGCTCAAATCAAACAAATTATAGAGCAAAGTGTTGAATACCATTCAAACCTAGATGGAAGGATAAGATTATCGGGAGTAGTAAATGCTGCTACAGCTTTAAGTCGTTAATGTACTCGATTTTGGTAGCTGATTCTGTTGGTTCATCTTGTGGTTGTCCCATACAATATGATCCACTGGCAGTACATTTATTGGTTCTATAACAATCATTAACCTCATCAAAAAAATAGTCCTCTCTTCCAGCAACTAAAATTCCGACAACCTCATGTGTTTTTGCATTAAAAACTGGAGAACCAGAACTTCCAGAAAATGAATCAAGATTAGTTTCAAAGATAGACTTAGAAGAATCATTCTTTAAAACCTTTGCATTATTAGTTACTTTTTTTGGAAGTCCAGATGGATGACCAATTGAATATACTTTTGTACCAACTCTAGTATTTTCCTTTGATAGCTTCAATACAGTAGCGTTTTTAACTTCTCTATCTAGCTTAATAACTGCATAGTCCATATAGTTTAAAAAATTGTCATTCTCGTCTCGTTTAGAACTTCGTTTTGAGTAAATTATTTTTTTGCAACTATAAATATCATCCAGCGGATAAGCATGAAGATCTGTATTTCTTATTGCACTCTTAGATTTACTGCTTCTTTTTTCAAAGTTAAAAACCCATCTCATCCCTTTACAATTGGCATTAGATTTATTTTCAACAACTCCATCAAAGTCAGCAACACAGTGAGCAGCTGTTACAAGTATATCTTTTTTAATCAAAAATCCTGTACAATCTCCAAGAGTTTCTTGTTCAACAAACTTTTCATCCGAACAAAGACCTTCACCAAAAGGACTTCCTAGCTTATTTACGTCTAAGAAATTAGCATAATTAAACCAATGGGTTTCTACTTTATAATCACTTTTATGCACTCTTGTCGCAATGGCCTTAGAGTTCTTTAATACTCTATAGTCTTTCACTTCAAATATATCTTTCCTATTATCCTTTCCATAAATAACAAGTGGTTTTATTTCTGCATAAGCAGATTTAGTAATGGATATAACAATAACAGCGAAAAGCACGAACAAATTCAAACTAAACTCCTAGATAAAAAGATGTAAGACTTTTAGCTCTAACTTGTGAAAATCACAAGTTCAAATCAACATAATGTAGATATTATCTAAAATCAAGAATATTTTACACAGAGCACAAAAAGAAATAACACTACACACAAAAAAATGATAAAGATATATAAATAGTTACTAAATTAGGAGAAAAATATGAAAAAATCCATAATTGGTCTTGGTGTCGCTCTTTTAAGTTCAATTGGAACTTTGCAAGCTCAACCTGTTTCTGCATTAGATTATGAGCCTTCAAGACATAGTATGCAAGAAATAAATTCTATTTACAAAAGTCTTTTTAAAAAAGACAAATTAAAAGGTGATGATTGCTTTAAGAGAGCATATATCTGGTCTTACCAAATGGTACACAAATATAACGCAAGACCTATTAAGGTTTTCTTTCACTATACAAATAAATTTAACCAAGAACTTGATAGTCAGGGAGAAACTGGTTTCATAGCAAGAAGGTTAAATGGTGGAAGTAGTATTGTATGGGATTTTCATGTTGCTCCAGCTGTTGAAAATGAGGATGGAGAAGTTATGGTTTTTGACCCAGTAGTTTTTCCAAATCATGGTGGAGCAATGCCACTTAAGACTTGGGTACAAAAGCTATCTAACAGAGGTGAGTTTTTCTTAAAAAGAAGAGCTAGAAAACTTAAAGATGACTTAAAGAAATACACGAATAAAGTTCCAAAGCTTGAAAAAGAACTAAGAGGAACGAATACACTAGAAGAAGAGAGACTTTTAAAGTCTCAATTAAAAGATGCAAAGAAAAAATTAAAAAAGACAATGAAGACGATGAAGTACATTGGAGTTGAAGCTAATGGAACTACTAAGCCAATCGAATGTAGAGAAATTAATAACATCGAAGAGTTTGATAAAAACCAATATACAGAGTGGTGTCACTATCAAAAATCTTCTATGTATTACTATGCAACTGGAGAGCTTAGAGTTTTAAATTATGGAACACTTGGTAAACATGCACCAGGAAAATTAAGTAATCAAAGCGAAATTAACTCTATTATCAACACGACTCTTAGGTATCCTGTTAATACAGAAAACTTAAATACAACAAGACAATTTGCAAATGGTAAAGATATGTACAATCAAAAATATTATGATGATGGTGCAAATTATCAAATGCATGAGTTCTCTGACTACTACTTATGGATGTCTCTTACTGAATTTAGAAAATCCCATAGACCTGAGTTAGAATTCTTTAAGACTTACTTAACGTCCAGAGATAAAGACTTAGAAAAGAAGCTTGAAGAGGAAGAAAAAGCTCAAGAAAAAGCTGAAAAAGCAAAAAGAAAAAGAGCAAAAGAGCTAGCAAGAGAAAAAAAGAAAAGAGCTAAAGCATTAAGGAGAGCTCAACAAAGGAAACAAAGAGAACTAGAAAGAGAACAAAGAAGAATGAGAAGAAATAGTTAATACGAAAGCCTCGGTTTAGACCGAGGCTTTTTTTTTATAAAAATCCTAACTGCTCTCCAGTAAAAATAGATTCATAATTTTTATTAAAGTAAGCAAGAACTTGATCTGCAAGAGGTTTTATTTGTTTTTCAATATAATGGTCATAGTCAAACTGAGATGGAGATAGGTTAACTGGTATTGCACCACTTGGAGTCATAACATAAGTTACCTCTTTTAATCTATATGGACCAGTGTGATTAATCATTTTTGCTGCCTTAACATGAACTGGAATATTTTTTGTATACTCATTTATGTCTTTAGTTAATCTTTTCGTATAGCTCAACATGTCGTTGTATAAACCACTTTTTAATTGTTTTATATATTCTTTAATAAAGTTTTCAAGGTTATAGTCATTAAAGAAATTTTCAAATAGTTTATATTGAAAGTCTTTTGCCAGATCTGTCCAATCACTTCTGACAAACTCCATACCTTTAAAAACTAAATTAAAATCCTTTAAGCCTACATACTTTTTCTTTGCACCAGAAAGGCCATCCCTTGTTTTAGTGAAGAATAGTTTTTCAAAAGTCACTTCGTGTTCGATTTCTAAATAAGAGTCTATATTAAAATCAGCTCTTAAAAGACTCGTCAAAAAATCGTTCATATCTGAACACAATTCATCTTCTAAAAGTGTAGTTGTACTTAGGTCTACAAAAATGGAGTCCGTGTCTCCATAAAGAACCTTAATATCTCTATTATTTAAGAACTCTATAATTGTTTTTATTAACCACTGTCCGGTTAGAGTTATAGCACTTGGTAGATCAGAATGATAGAATCGAGATTTCGGTGTACCCATAACTCCATAAAAGCTATTCATTAAAATCTTTATGGCCATAGACATTGAACTGTCACCTACTGATTTTGCTTTCTCTCTTTTGTGAAGTAGTTTTTCAATAATTTCAGGCAGGATGTGCTCAGATTGAGAAAAATTATGTCCACTTGGAACTCTTAAAGTATTTTTATCACTTTCAACTAGAGATAATGGATCAATTTTGAAAGTTCTTATTAATGAGGGATAAAGGCTTTTAAAGTCAAAAACTGCAACCTTTTCATGAAGACCAGCAACAGGCTCTAAGACATATCCCCCAGTGGAATGATCCTCACGACTAAAGTCTGATGAGTTTTGAGCAACATAACCTTTTCTATGTAATTTAGGTAAATAACTATAGTCAAATTCAAGTGTTGAAATTCCAGACTTATTAAAAAGAAGTCCAGAATTTCTTGTCTTTTGAATATAAAAACTCAAAACATTAAGCTTATTATAAATATCTTTAACAAGAGTACAATCTAGAAGATTATACTTTGCCAAAGCTAGCTTATCATCTTTAAAGCGCCTTTCTATTTCAGAAACCTTGCCAGAGTCTGAAGCAATATCTTTTGATGTTTTTAAAACTGAGCTAGCAACTGTTTCGAGCTTTAAATTATCAAAGCTTAAAAACATGGCCTTCATAGCTTTAGGCCCATCAATAATTGCTCTACCTGGAATATCAATATATGCACCCATTCCTTTGGCCTCTCTAAAGTTACTCTTTTTTTTATAACGAGATAGCTCAAAGTTTATTCCAAGTTTAAAGCACCTTTCGATCAGGAATTTAATATCAAACCCTACTATATGCCATCCGACTATCAAATCAGGATCTAATTGATGAAAGTCTTTTAAGAATGCATTAATTAAGTTCTTTTCATCAAAGTGAAAAGACACAAGCTTATCCTCTACTTTAAAGGAATCTGTTAGCATATATACATGCTCAAAGTTTTTTTGCCCATAATAACAAACTCCAATTGAATACACTTGTCCATTTACACCTGTTTCAATGTCAAAGCTAAGCGTTTGAAGTTTAAAAATACTATCAGAAGCAGGAGAGACTCTAGGATTGATGAACGTTTTTTTACCATCTTCTACAATTGATTCACCTTCAATATAGATATCTCCATAGATAAATCTTTCCATCAAAAAACGATCGTTAGGCCAAATATCATTCTCATAAGATCTAATTGAATTTTGAGTCAAATATTCTTTTAATTCTAAAAACTGAGATTGTGTTTTAGTATAAAGAGCTTTTACTTTTGTTTGATTAAATGCCTTTAGAGGTAGTTCCTTAACAGTATCGACTTTCGATTCTGGAATTAATTCTTCCTGTCCAACAAAAAGGGTAAACCTCTCACCAGTAAACTTTAGAACAACTAGTTCTTCTTGTGACTTAACAGTTAAAACAACCTCACCTTCGGAGTGAAATTCATTCCAAAATGAGTCAATTACATATCCTTTTAAACTATTCATACTACCACTCTTATTAATAATATTAAGCATTTAGCTTGTATATACATGTAAGTTTTTCAATTGGTAAAGACTTAAAAGCAACTTTAAGGCATATTTTTCAAAAAAGGATGAATAATGAAATATTTGATTACAGCATTAATATTTTTATCTATAACTCATGCAAATACAGAAGGTGAATGCAGAAAACTTTTTAAATCATCTAAATCACTAATAGAGGGCTCAAATACCGCAGTCAATCAAATCAACAACTTATATTACAAGCAAGAAGAGTTTATTATTTCAAAAGATAAAGCATCAGCCACAAAAGTAACTAAGAAAATATTGTCAGACTTAATGAAAGCAAAAGATGGATTCAAAAGGGCAGCACCACTCTCTATGAAAGCAATTTCAAGATGTTCAGGAAGAGCTAAAAAAGCTAAGAACCTTTTAGCAAGAGCAAAAAGTGGTATAGAAGAAGTAAATTTTAAAATTAAAATAAATAAAACAATTCTAGCCGATCTTTAGTTCAAATATATCTTGCCCACTTAGATAGTATTTCTTTTCAAAAGGCGTAATAAAGCTTTTTAAGTTTGTAATTTTTTTAGTTTGTGACTTAGTCCCCTTAAAAAATTCATAACTTTTTGAAAACTCATCCAGATAAATTTTCCAATTCGAACGCAACACAAATGATTTAGAAAGTTCAAATAAAAAAGGGGCTATGGGATTAGCATGAATTCGACGTTGAAGCTGACTTTTCTTAGGCCAAGGGTTCGGATAAAATATAAATACAGACAAAACTTTATTTTTAAGTTCTTTATATAAAAGAGGAATTAGATCAAACATATCATCTTGTATCAACAATACATTTGGATTTTCAGTTTTGAACTCATTTTTTCTAGAAATTCGACTAATCGACTTATCAACACCAAGGACTTTAACACCAGGATTTTTTGAACTCAGATCATACGAGCTCTCACCAACCCCGCATCCCAAATCAAGAATAAATGAATCTCCGCCAAGCCAACTTATAATTTGATTTAAGTTATTGTCAGAAAAAGATCTCTTTGGTCTTGTGAAATTTTGAAGATTATATCTCTTTAATTTTTTCTCTAAATTCTCATGAACTCCATCTTGGAGTGATTTGACTACCTTTGAATTATATATATGGCCCATTGTTATTAAACTCCTTTAGATTTATAATAAATACAACTAAAGGAATCATTTTGGAAGCCATTA
Source organism: uncultured Bacteriovoracaceae bacterium (assembly GCA_937923325.1). The sequence continues at coordinate 18,942 of CAKZUQ010000020.1, read as the reverse complement.
CAAAGCTAAAAAGAATTAAATTTATCATGCTCACTGGTGAGTCTCTTCATAAGTACGGAGCAAGTTCCGATAGGATTGAAAAAGCTCTAATGCTTTTAGCTGAAAAGTTAGACCTAAAAGCACAATTTCTTGCAAGTCCAACATCTCTATTAGCAAGCTTTAAAATCACAACAGAAAGAGAATATACAAGATTAAGAAGATTAGATGTTGGTAAAGTTAATTTAAGTAAGCTGTTATTTATTGATGGTATCGTTGATAAAATGCTTGATGAATCTATCGAATTTAAAGAAGCTAGCCTAAAAATACATAATGTTGTTGATTACCCTCATATCTATAAAGGGATAGTTATTGACTTTGCCTACGCTATGATTAGTTTTAATATTGCTATAATTATTGGTGGGAACTTTTATGATGCAATTCTATCTGGCTTACTAGGTTTCGTAATTGGTCTTTTTACAGAAACAATTAAAATAGACCGATTAAGCTCAATTGCAGATGGAGTACTAGCTTTTTTAACTGCTATCTGTGCAGTACTTATCCCTCACTATACGAGCTTTCCAATGCATCCGCATATTATTACAATATCATCCTTAATAATATTAATGCCTGGGCTAATGTTAACGACTTCAGTTTCAGAACTCGCATCAAATAACCTACTAAGTGGAGCCTCTAGGTTATTAGGTGCAATTGTAATCCTATTAAAAATCTCTTTTGGAGTATACTTAGCAAATATTCTAGCAAGGAATTTACATGTTTCAATAGAAACAGTAGCACATTTAGATAAGTCTATTTATTTAAAAACCTTACTCATTCCATTAACAGCTTTAGGATTTACGATTTCATTTCAAGCAAGATTCAAAGAGTATTATTGGATTTGTACAGCTTGTGTGCTCACTTTTATCACATCTAGAGTGACTTTAGAATATCTCGGCTTTGCAATGAGTTCATTTACAGCAGGTGCTTTTATTGCTTCATTCAGTAATCTTTTTTCAAGAATTTCTAAAAAACCTGCATTAATAACACTTTTACCGGGTATCACTCTACTTGTTCCCGGTGCTTTAGGTTTTACTGGAATCGAAGCGATGATGAATGAGCATACTATTGAAGGTATAAACTCTTTGTTAAGAACATTTATTACCGCAATAGCGCTAGTTACAGGTACAATCTTTGGAAGTATTCTCGTTAAACCAAAAAGAGTACTTGATGTTTAAAGTTAAATAATCAAGTACTAAATTAAATTTTGTGTATATCCAATAATCATCTATAATCTTAAATGTTAAAACACTTTATAAGAGATATACCATGACAATTTATTCAGAACTTTTTAAGCCTTTAGATTTAGGATTCACACAAATAAAAAATAGAGTTCTTATGGGATCAATGCATACAGGTCTTGAAGAAGAAAAAAATGGTTTTCAACAATTAGCAAGTTTTTATAAAAAAAGAGCTCAAGGAGGTGTCGGTCTTATTGTTACCGGAGGAATAGCTCCGAATATTGCTGGGAAAACCCAACCTTTTTCAGCTGTTCTATCAAAGAGATCGCAGATAAAAAAACATAGATTAATTACAAAGGCTGTACACGATGCTGACTCTAAAATCTGTATGCAAATTCTACATACAGGGAGATATGGATATCATCCTTTCAATGTCGCTCCCTCAAAATTAAAATCACCGATTACACCTTTCAGTCCGTTTAAGATGCCAAAGTGGTACATAAAGAAAACAGTTAAAGACTTTGCAAGATGTGCTCACCTAGCTAAGCTCGCAGGATATGACGGTGTGGAGGTTATGGGAAGCGAAGGGTATCTTCTTAACCAATTTATTTGCAAAAGAACAAATCATCGTACAGATGAGTATGGTGGTAGTTATGAAAATAGAATTAAAATTGTTTTAGATATTATAAAAGCAATTCGACAAAAAGTTGGAGATAACTTTATTCTCATTTATCGACTCTCAATGATCGATTTAGTCGAAGGAGGATCAAGTTTTGAAGAAGTAAAGCTTTTAGCTCAAAAAATCAAAGAGCTTGGTGTAAACATTATAAATACTGGTATTGGCTGGCATGAAGCAAGAATACCTACAATTGCAACGAGTGTTCCAAGGGGAGCATTTTCTTTTGTTACTAAAAGATTAAAGCAAGAGGTTGATATTCCTCTTGTAACAACAAATAGAATTAATGGGCCTAATATTGCCAATGAAATACTAAAAGATGGACATGCTGATATGATCTCTATGGCCAGGCCTTTTCTAGCAGACCCTGATCTTGTTAATAAATCAAAAGATAACAAACAAGATGAGATCAATACTTGTATCGGATGTAACCAAGCATGCTTGGACCATGTCTTTCAAAATAAGATTGCAAGCTGTCTTGTAAATCCTATCGCTTGTCATGAAGAAGAATTTATAAAAAAAGAAAACTTTATACCTAAAAACATTGTTGTCATTGGTGCAGGTCCAGCCGGAATAAGTTTTGCAATCGAAGCGAAGAGACTTGGGCATAAAGTCACAGTGTTTGAAAAATCACACACCATTGGTGGTCAATTTAATTTGGCAAGATCCATTCCAGGTAAAGAAGAGTTTCATGAAACAATGAGATATTTTAATAAACAAATAGAGCTCTTAGGTCTTGAAGTCCATTTAGATACCGATGTATCTTTAGAGTTTATTAATTCGCTAAAATATGATCATCTTGTAATCTCAACAGGAGTTAAGCCTAATATCCCCAAAATTCCTGGTATTGATCTTCCACATGTTTATACTTACGAGGAAGTTATTCAAAAAAAGAAAGTTCCAGGCTCAAAAGTTGCAATTATTGGAGCTGGAGGAATAGGGTTTGATGTTGCAGAGTTCTTACTTCATGATGATAAAAATGAGTTTTATCGCTTTTGGGGAATTGACAGAAGCTTAGAGATACCTGGCGGTATAAAAAAACCAGAGGTGGTAGATTCAAAAAGAGAAATCTTTCTTATGCAAAGAAAAGCAAGTAAGCATGGAAAAGGATTAGGAAAGACTACAGGTTGGATTCATAGAATGACCTTAAAAAAGCAAAATGTTAAATTTTTAAACAATCTTGAATATCAAGAAATCACGCAAAATAAGTTAATTTTCAAACAAGAGAATAAAGAAAAATTCATTCCAATAGACTCTGTTGTTCTATGCAGTGGTCAAAGAAGTGTAAATGAACTTTATAAGGAACTTAAAGAAAAAGAGAATGTTCACATTATTGGTGGGGCAAAGCTAGCAGAACAGGTTGATGCTAAAAGAGCGATAGATGAAGCTTTTAGGTTAGCTTATCAGCTATAGAAAAGCTAAAAGTGATAAGAGCTTAAGCTCTGAGGTTTTTGATTTCTCTTATAAAAAAAGAAGTCTGCAATATTGATTGATACGGTTTAAGCAAAAATTTATCAGTACTGGAACTGACATTATTGCACTCCTTAGTCAATTAACTAAGGAGTAGAAATATTATATTAATTAAATCATTAAATCTTTTTTTACATCATCTTTAGCTTTGATAATTTTAGCTTTTAGATCATATTTTTTTGATTTAGCTTTTAATTTTTTAAAGGCCATATCAAATGCAGTTTTCATATTAGACTTTGATATTTGAATTAGCGTACTACACGTATAACCAGAGACATCTCTTTTGGCACCAAGATCTACTTTAAAACTTCTCTTTTCCCAGTACTTTCTAATTATTTGTGCACCAACTATATGAGATCGGACTTCTTTAGTTAATGTCTCATCAATATATTCATCCAGAGTTTCATTTAAATCTTTAGCATTTCCTTCTGTGGTGGTACTAAAAGAGTGTTTAATGAACTGAGTTACTTCACTTGCGATCTCAGAACTTGATCTAATTTTTGCCACTTCACAAGCAACAGTTCTTGAATTTTTTGGATCGGTAGTGAAGCTATAAAACTTATATTTTTTATGATCTTTAATATTTTTTTCTGTCCATGTCGAAGCTTCACTTACCCATCCTGGAATTTCCTGGTGACTAGCATCTTCAACAATATAGCTTTTTTTCAATGTTCTACTTGAACAAGAGATTAATACTACAACTAGTATTATAACGCTTAATTTAATATTCATTTAAAACCTCACTTTGTATAAATAAAGTAAAATTTAAACAAATTTTTAGATCAAAGTCTAATTACAATATTAAAAACGAAAATCATGAAAACGGCACAAGAAATTTTATTGAATGTCATATTTGCCTCATACAGGCCTAGTAAGACTAAATCAAAATTTTAACATCAACATACGTACAACATTAGTCACTTACAAATTATGAAACACAATTATAACACAGAGTGACATTTACTAAACTAAAAAATATGTTTTATATAATAAAATATATTTAAATAAAGGAAAATCAGGAGGTTACGCCTCCTGACTTTATTAAGACCTACTCTTCAGTAGTCGTTTCTTCAGCGGGAGCCTCTTCTACAGCAGGCTTCTCTTGAGCAACAGATTTTTTGATAAGACCTGCAGCTAAAAGAATTTCAGCTTTGTCGTCTCCATTGATCCAGTTTTTCTTTTTGTTTAAAACACCAAAACGTCCATTTCTTTTTTTAACGATAGTGTTTCCATTTTCTTTTTTTACGATTTCCATGATAACTCCTTTACTCTATATCATATTTCTAGAAGCCATAAATATGACAAAACATTCAAAGAATAGCAATAAGATTGAGAGAAATTATGTTTATGGCCGAAAGTATTTATGAAGCTTAACTTTACTGCGCTGGCCAGATTTATAAAGCCTATAATCTTTTCTTCTAAAGGCTTCTAATGTATTAAAGAGTTCAGCTATAGAATATTTTTTATAATTTTTAGAATTCAAGATCACAGATTCTAATTCTTCACCTACTTTATCTAAACTCAAAAATAGCTTCATTTGTCTAGGAGTCATATTCAATGGAAACTTTTCGATATAGGACTCTTTTAATAATGGTATCCTTCTAGCAAAATATGCTAAATATGACTTAGCTGTGACACTCAATCCAGAATTAATTCTATAATTTTTTTGAACCATCCATTCAAACATTTTTGATAAAACGGCATCTCTAACTCTACTATTTATTACTTTCTCTGGATGTCTCCATTCAGCGACTAATTTAAATCGACTATCTAACTCCAAATCTCCAGGAGAGAAAGTTTCAAATCCCGCAACAGACTTTCGAGTTACACGAACTCCAATTTGATTAAGAAAAGGGACTAGATTAGTTTCAAACTGAGTCTTATATCTAGGTATGTTCACAGAACCTAAAGAAGCATATTTAAATCCATCATATACAACTTCAGAACAAAATAGTTCGTCATTAGATTTGTAATCCATTCCAAAATCATAGTTTATGTTAGATTTGTTATTTTTAGAAAACTCTTTAACCTTTAAAAACATATGCTTTGCAGCTCTATGAGCAAGAGCTGTATCCAAGTGTCTATAAACAACTGATCTAGCATTCTTTTGATTCATATGATGAATGAATTCAGTCGCAACGCTCCCTACTTCAATGTGTGCCTCTGTTGTAAACAGCTTTCCATCTTCATCTTTATACACAAAACTCATATGACTAAACTGAGAATCATCAATACCAATTCTAGCAATTGCAGCACTAGTAAAAGCATTCCCTCTAGATATAATTATATCTCCTGACTTTAAGTCTTCAAACGAGTTAAAAGAAAACTCGGGATTCACTAAAAGTTGAGAATTTTTATTTTCAAAAGTTTTATTACTAACTTGATTACTTACACTGATCTCACTTAGTAAATAATCTTCTAAATATCTAAGACTTCTAATGAGTCCTCTGACATTTGTTACACATTTCTTTGAATGAAAATCATCCCCCAAATACTTTAAATAATTAGCAATAATTAAACGCGACTCAAATGATCTTTTAATTAATAGCTTGGGATTTGTTATTTGTTCAATCTCACTACTTTTATAAGTTAGTAAAAATAAATCGTTATAAAATTCTTCGCTTGCAGCGATACAAGATAATGGTGATAAGCCATCATTGAATGATGAGGAGATTTCATCGACTAAAAGGCTTAATTTTGTTTGTTCTATAGAACTAGGATTTCGATTGTACTCTCCTATTGAACAGCTTACAAAGATAAATATAATAGATAATATAATTAGATCTTTCATTGTAAACTTATCGGCATTTTCAGGTTAAAGAATAAGGATTAGTTCCAGTAATCTAAATTTACTTGAGATTCAACTCTTTTCTCTATAAAATCAGGAAGTTCGCTAAAAAAATCAATATTTGTCATCTCCTCTATATAGTCAACATTTACAGAGAATTGAATAATATCACCATAAAGCTTTTTATTTGGCATAAAAAAAGCAATCGCCTCTTTGTGAGTCTCTTTAAAAATCACTTTATAAAAACCATCAGGAATCGCTATATTTGTTCCATTTATTCGCGTATAGGAATTTAAAAATACAGGTCCTGTAAATACATGAAGCTCACCTTTTGCTAAACACCAATTTCTGACTTTTCTTTCTAAAACAGACCACCGTCCTCTATTTAAAGATGGATGCTGAGGAGATATGTTGCTCATATAGAATGATTCGCTCATAGATACTTTATTAAGTTTCATATCAGCCGCAGGGACAAGATGTCCTCTATCTAGTCCAGAACCTCTGTAATCGGAGGCATAAGCACTAAGTCCATTTACAAATGAATCAACTCTAAAGTTATTTTTTCTTTTTGCTGAGCCTGTAATGAAACGCTTTTGAAGCAAATGATGAGTCCACCTAGCTCCTTCAATTTCTTTATCATACCCCAAACTAAAATATAGATGTGAGACACTTTGAGAATCAAAGTATTTGGGATCATACTTGCTTGCAAAGCAACTTAGTACAAAAAAAGGCAAAATCCATCTTACCATCTTAGAGTTCCTATAAATAAATTATAAGATCTTTAAAGTGACAATAAAAGTACTTTAAGTCCGAGTAAAATACTTTTTATCTTTCAGTAAGAGATTCTTTCAAAAAATGAATCAAATCTTTCTTTTCTCTTTTGGATAAAGAGAATTTATACCTTAAAAGCGGATGAAGATTTTCAGTTGCATATCTCAATGTAGCAGAGTCATTTATTAAACTAAAACGAGTATTAAAATTCTTCAAAAAGAAGTCTTCTAAACTTTTAAGGCTATAAGTATAGAGTGAATTTCTAGCATTTAAATAATGTTCGACTACATCTTCCAAAGTTCGAAAGCTACCATTATGAAAATATGGAGCTGTCTTTGCAACATTTCTTAATGGCTGAGTTGCAAAAGAAAATTTATGAAAATTTTGATTAGTTACTTTAAAACGTCCTATATCAAATCCTTTATGGTCTGTGGATTCAATCTTAGGAACTCCAACATTTTGAAAAGCAAAGTTAGTAAGGTGCTTACCATGGTGACAAATGGAGCAGCGTCCAGTAGATGAAAAGACAATTGCTCCTCTCTTCTCTTGATCGCTCATAGCGTTTTTATCGCCTCTTAAATATTTATCCCAATTTGTATTTGTTGCTTGAAAAAAACGGCTTTGAAAATATGCTAAAGCATTTGCAAGGTGGCCAATATTAATTTCACGTTCAGAAACTTTAAAAATAGACAGGATCATTTCTTTGTACTCTTTAACCTTTAATATTTTATTGGTTATTGTTTCCCAAACTTCAATATTACTTAGGTTTGACTCACCTTTCATTTCTATATCGCTTAACATTGGAAATAAGGCTTGGGCGGCCATCGCAGATTTTAATTCTTTGGTGATGTGAGCATACTTAGGGTTTGGCCCATTAAGTCCCTCTTCTGGGGTATAGTATCTATTATTAGAACTATTATAAAAGACTCTACCATCCCAAAACATTTTATCAAAGTCATCATGTCCTTTGTTGTACAATGAAGGTGAAGTTCGCTTCGTTATTCTGGCCAAGTTTTGAACTCGATTTGTTCCTATTCCATGCCCACCAAGGCCAATTGAAAATGGTAAAGCATCAGTAGAGTTAAATTCAGGATCATGACAAGTTGAGCAAGAAATAGAATCTTTTAAAGATAATCGTTTATCAAAAAACAGCTTCTTTCCTAACCGATACTTTACTTTATTATCATTCTTTAAAGGCTCGACAGCCTGATAACGAAACCTAGAAATATATTCATCTAAGTTTTGATCTAATTCAGATGCAAAAGAAAAACAAGTTAATAAGATAAATAGGACAAGCGGCATAGTCTCTCCAAACTTCATACAGGATTAAAATAATTATCTTTAAGATTTACTCATATATTGAAGGAAATCTAAATAAATCGACTTAGAACTTTCAAATTCCTTATCAGATATCATTCTTAAATATCTTTAAAAAGATTAAAATTTCACCCTTATACAAAAGCAATGTAATAAAAATTATTTTAGTAATTAGAGTCAATATTATTATGAAAAAAATTGACTCTAGTTTTTAATAATTAAAACTCATCTCATTTAAAAAAAGAGAACGCCTAAAGGTAAATATATCGTATTTCTAATATTCTTTCTAAGATTACTAACAGTTGTTTGACAAGTCAAACAACTTGATAACAAAATCAGCATGTGCTTTGCGGAATAAAATAAGCCTCAAAATCATAAGGACATAATTTTGAGGCTTAAGAAAATATTAAAAAAGCTTTTATGTTAATTACATTAAAGGTATTTGAAAGTTAAAATCATCATCAAATTGAAATGATTTTAAAAATATATCTGAAATTAAATTTCCATTCAAATGATCGTATTCATGCTGTATAACGATTGCTCTAAATCCAGAAGCTCTCTCACTGACTCTTTTGCCATTTCTATCTTTGTAAGTAACATTTAGTTTCTTATATCTTGAAACTTTGTAAGACTTTCCAGGGATTGAAAGACAGCTTTCAGTAGATTTTTTCTTTCCGTATTGAGTCAGATATTCAAGAACAGGGTTTATTACAACTTCGGCTTTCTTAAAAAGACTTGGCTTCATTACAAAGAACCTTTTAGAGACATTAACTTGAGGAGCTGCAAGACCAACTCCATTAGCTTTTTTCATAGTTAAAATCATATCATCAATAAGGACTTGAAAAGATGAGCTTAAGATTTCATCATCTGTAACTTCTTTAGCAATCATTGTCAGAGTTGGATGCCCAACTGTAATTATATCTAAAGGAGCATCAGGATAATGCCTTAAGCTATGAGCGAATAAAGTCGAACTTAATAAATAATAATACAAAACAAACTTTTTCATAAAATGATACCTTGAATTGAAGTTATAGTTTCTCTTTGAGTTACCTAATAAACAGAAGTGTATCCATCGTTCACAAGATCCCATGTTCCACCGTAGACATGGACTTTCTTTGTTGGTTTTCCATTAGATGTAAACTCTTTGTCAGCATGGCTCCACATCAAAACTCCCCCCTTAAGATTAAAAGCTGAAAAACCTTTATCCAGAAGTTTTTTAGTGAATAAGCCACTCCTATAACCAATAGTGCAATAGACTACAATATTTTTATCTTTGAATTGATCTTCATTTAAAGAAAATTCTTTCATCGTTATAGCGTTAGGTATCATTGAAACTTTAATCTCTTTATCTTCTCTTACATCTACATAAATAGTGTCTTTTAGAACATCTGCTTCAGATGGAAGAATATTTTTAACACTTAAAAAGCTTTGCCTATACTCTTCAAATTGACGATTTATTTCTTTCACTTTCTCACTTTTATCAAGAGTATTTGCCTCTTCAGTATTATTGGTTAAATATTTTCCATTGGCCTGATAATTACAAGAAGCTATGAATAAAGTTAAAAGTAATATTTTCACGGACTCTCCTTACATTCTTTAAAAGCTAATTATATAGCACTGAATACGCATACTTCCAACAATAGCGAAATAAGTATTACCACCCACTGACAACATGCACAAATAACTCAATACCTGTCGTGCAAGTGAGTTGCAACTTTACTTTTATTGAGTTATAAAATCGATCACTTAGGAGATATTAATGCAACAAGATACAAGATTACCAGTAACTGTACTTTCAGGTTTTTTAGGAGCGGGAAAAACAACACTACTTAACCATATACTATTAAATAGAGAAAATAAGAAAGTAGCGGTAATTGTTAATGATATGTCTGAAATAAACTTTGATGGAGAGCTATCACAAAAAAATGGTGTCAGCCTATCAAGGACAGAAGAGAAACTAGTTGAGATGAGTAATGGTTGTATTTGCTGCACACTTAGAGAAGACTTATTAGTAGAAGTAAAAAAACTTGCCGCAGAAAAGAAATATGATTATCTGGTTATTGAATCAACTGGTATCTCTGAACCGATGCCTGTTGCTGAGACCTTTACATTTGAAGACGAGGATGGCGAGTCTCTATCAAATTTTGCTAGACTTGATACGATGGTAACAGTTGTAGATGCTAAAGCTTTCTTAAAAGACTGGCACTCAGATAACCTTTTACATGACAGAGACCTTTCTTTAGGTGAAGAGGATGAGCGCTCAATTGTAAGTCTTCTAACAGAGCAAGTAGAATTTGCTGATGTTATTCTAATCAATAAAAATGATCTCATCAATCAAGAAGAGAAAAAGAAATTAGAAGATATCCTACAAATGTTAAATACTTCTGCAAAACTTGAATATACTGAAAGAGGAAATATTCAGCTAGATAAAGTTTTAGATACAAAGCTTTTTGATTTTGAAAAAGCAGAAGATGCCTCTGGCTGGCAAACAGCACTTAGAGGTGAAGAGATCTCTGAAAAAGACGAATACGGAATTACAAGCTTTACGCTTCAAGAGAGAAGGCCATTTCACCATGCTAGATTATGGGAATTTTTAAATAAAGACTTCGAAGGTCTTTACAGAGCAAAGGGAACATTTTGGATAGTGAGCCAACCAGACTTCATTGCAGAACTTGCAATTGCTGGTACAGAAACAATTGTAGATCCTGCGGGATTTTGGATGGCCAATACAGATAAGTCAGAATGGTCTGATGACCCAGAAACAATTAAAGAGATGGAAGAGAGTTGGCATCCTATATGGGGAGATCGTCAACAGAAGATGGTTTTTATAGCTGATAAAGAAAAGATAGATCACATAAAGAAGAGTTTATATGATTGCTTACTCACAGATAAAGAACTTGAGTCTGATATGGATTCAATACTCGCGATTCCTGACCAATTTAATAATTGGTATGACAATGTTGAAACAGAATGACCTATTTGCACTTATATGCATAAGAAAAATAAGTTGAATACAAGCATCTATTTAAATAATGACTAATATAAAGTGTATCACCTCCAAGTAATAAAACTTTACGCTTGAGATTAAAATAGTCTACTCTGCAGTCTAGAGTATGCTTAGATACACCAGAAGAGTCTGGAACAATAACTCGAGCTACTCTTTGGCAATCCTTAAGATCAACCTGATCGAAAACCACATAAACTTCTTCAACTGACTTTTTCGTTAATTTTTTATTAACTTTAAGAATTTCTTCTGTTGTCATAGTTGGTTTAACATTAGAAATTTTTAATATAGGATCCAGAAAAATATGAGTAATCACATTAGAAAGGTCTGAGGCATATGAAGATCTATTAAAGACAAGTATACAAAAGAATATGTTAAACCAATGTCTCATTGAGTCTCCTTCTAATAAAATACTAGCAAATAATGATACTATAAAAAAATTTAAATAGTAAAAGATACAACGATTTCATTTAGAATCTAATGTTAGAGAATAAATGTTCTTTCTCTTTATGAGTCTCGTAAAATAAGTAGAAAATAAACATCGATTTGAAAAGTCGACTAATATAAAAATGTATCCCCATCAAGGGATTCAATCCGACAAAATACCAATACGACAATAACGGTAACCTAACTACTAAGGTAAAAAAAGGTCTTACTGGAACACTTACAAACTATACTCACAATTCTGAAAATCAACTAACAAAAGTAGAAAACTACACAAACAATGTCCTAGTAATGGAAACTATACATAGAAATGGACTTATCAAGCTATCAAATTTCAGAAATTTCAGGGTGGTCAAGAACAAGTATCAGTGATGCCATGAGAACACTTAAGATTGAAAAAGATAGAAGGAAAGGGCTAATGCCTCAATATGGAATGAAAAAGGAAGGGACTAAACATGTAGTCCATAAAGGAGAGCAAAAAATAATCAAAAGATACTAACTCTCCGCAACAAGGGATTCTCATATATCTCAATTGCAGAGAAGTTAAACGATGAAAACATACAAAGTAAGCTTGGTAAGAAATGGAATAAATCCACAGTCGCAGACATTATAAAACGTGAATTAAAAAGGAAGGTGTAACATGTGCGCAATAATCGACATTGTTTTGGCAGTAATTTTTTAAGTTGTAGTAGGAACAAGATCACTAAAGCTTTTAAACCAAAAGGTAAAAAAAGAATCCTTCATTAAAGTTCAAAAAGGGCTCCCCTCTTTAGTAAATTTTACTAAAAGAATGACAAAGTTTAATAAGGAGTGAACCACCGTGGCTTACTCCTACTCTTATACCATTGAGCAATTTTTAGTTTTTCTTGATTACAATAGTAGCGATAGCTCTGAACGGCATTACCTATTTTAAACTTGTCATCAAAGTACAAAACAAAATGTGTTTTTCTATCCTTTTTAAAATGAATAGAATTCATATTCTTTTTACACCACAAACTAACTTCTCTAGATTTGTGATTTTTTCCATCGCGATATGAATATTCATCACACAAAGCAAGGCCATGTTCGATAAGCTAGTTATAGTTCTCTTCTCCCTAGATTCACGACACCAAATAGAACATGGGGGATTAAAATGTGTAAGTTTATATGGAGCCTTTCCTTTAGGGAATGCCGTACACAAAACTTGGACCTTCTCCAAAGGCACCTTAACGACATGCTTATCACATTGCATCTGTGCTGCTTTGACAGAATCATAATCTAAGACAAAAATATTCATAAGATAAGTAAAGTTTATATTTTGTAATTAATAAATTAGAAAGGAGGGATTTCTCCCCCCTTATGTGAATTATAGGAAAAACTTAGAGTTTTTAGCTAATTTCTCATAAACAGCCTTATCCACTTTATAGACCCAGCCACCTTTTTCCATGTTTATTTTCTGAGCATCACCTTGAGCTTTTATTACATCCTCAATTTTTAGAAGCTCTTCTTTTCCATCGTCTTGCCTTACAACAAATTGCTTGGGAGCTTCTTCAAGTAAAGCCGTTAACTTAACAAAATGATCCTCTTTTTCTTTTGCAAGACTTACTTTATAAATCAATTTGTTCTTAAGTTTAATTTTTATATCTTTATTAAAATTCAACGACTGAACTTTTGGCTCTGTTAAGGAATAGAATTCGTCAAATTTGATAGAAGAAAAGCTCTTTGCAAATTCAGTTGCTTTTTCTTCTTTATACTTCTTATCACTAGGTGACTCAACCACAAACTCCTTGTCTTTTTTTACAATCTCAAGTGTTTTATCGGTAGAAATAGATACTTTCTCAATATCGGCTTCTTTAACTTCAAGAAGAATAGTATTTACAAAGTCCTTGTAAGAAGAGTTTAACCAAAGATTCTCTTGTGAGAGGTATATCTCTTCTTTATTTTCTTTAAAAAGATAATTCCCTTTCCCTTTGTAAGACTTTCCAACTCTAAAGGAAACTGTCTTCTTTCCATCATTATCATATAACTCCACGAGATATTTTCTTTTACCTTTATCTAGCTCATACTTCTTCAAATCATCTTCATCTGGCTTTGAGGCCACTTTTTCTCTGACCTGAATACTAGCGATTTTATAAATAAGATCATTTACCTTATCTGTTTTAGCAGGATAAGATTTATGATTTTCGAGAACAAACCTATTAGAATCTCTTGATAAAGTTATTTTCTTTCCCTTTTCAAAACTTAATGAAATCTTTTGAATTTTATTAATATCGAGACCTTTAACATAGTCACTACCTGTCAAAAGGTCTGTTCCACGTCGATTTTCATTCATATAAACAAAAATAGATGCAACAAACAGAATCCCTGTAAAAATAGAGAGTGTCTTAAGTTTCATACATTCACCTCCGTCATTTGATTAGACTGATTCTTAACGCTCTTATCACTATCCTTCGATAGCCTGCGTCCCTGCATTAAGTGATTTCTCTTTCGATTGTAATAAAATCCAAATGCGATCACTATAAATGGAACAAAGAGAGTATTTAGATATTGAAAAAACTTTCCAATACCTTCAATCTTTTCACGCCCTTCTCTTTTCACAGACCGTAAATCTTTTTTAAGAATCGCTATTTTCTTAGCAAGTTCTTTCTTTTTACGAATCCCTTCATTTTGTAAAACGGCGATATTTCCTTCATTGGCCTTTCGTCCTAGCTGGTTAAGCTCTCCTTGAAACCGAGCAATACTAGCATTTATCTCTTTAACTTTATCAGCCGTTCTTTTTTCAGCTTCAAATTCGATTTGATTAATAACATCGAATGACCTATTGATCCGACCTTTTGATCTCACACTCATAAGATCAATATCTCCAGTTAAGGCTTCGACACTATTTAAAAAGAGGGTGCTATTATCATTTGCAACTGCCACACCAAGAAAAGACTTTTTAAAGGCAAATTGATCGTTTATAAAATCTGCATCGGAAAAAACAATCACTGCACTTTCTTTAGTCGATTCTTTAACAACTTCAGACTTTTTGGCTTCTTTGTCTTTTTTCTTACTCTCTTTTTTGTCCTCAGTCTTTTTTATACCATCAGGAAAAGCCGTTTTATATTTCCCAACAGCTCTATAGGCAATTACCACAGGTTTATTTCCTTCAGAGAACTTATTCCACAAAGCTTGGGGGTTATTTAATTCATAACCTTGTGCTGTATAACTATTTCCCTTACCAGTAGTAGACATAATAGGCGTATGTTTAACTCCATCTATAGTTTTAACTTCTAAAACTCCAGGATAAACAAATGTAGAGTTATTAATACCTGAGGTTATATTGTCTTTATACTCATTGGTACAATTCTGATTACAGTTTAAAAGAGCAAGTAAGCGACCTGCTGGCATAGTTGGATTAAACTTCCCAACACCACTTAAATACTTATCACCTGCAAAGGTATTCTGCTTAGAGGTTATTCCCCACTTATCCATTAATTTCTTAAATCCAGCATCAGGAGAGCTTGATATTCCTCCCTGTGAAGCACCACTTCTATCACTTACAGCTAAAGGATCAATAAATACGAGTAGATTCCCACCTTTTAATAAATACTGATCAATGGCAAACAATGTTTCGTCAGAAAACCCTTTGGGATGGATAACAACAAGTGAATCGACTCCTGAAATTGCTTTAGTGTCTTTTTCAATTTTCTTGACGTTGTAAAACTCACCAAGCATCTTTGTAACCATCCATGACTCATTCAAGTTCTTCCCTTGCATACGCATAATTTTGGCCATATAAGGACTTAGATTTTCAGTCAAAACTTCCATTGAAGAAATAATTCCAATGTTTTTCTTTTGTGGGTTTAATACAGTATAGATTAGCTTTGTTAATTCATATTCAAGCTTATCTTTCTGATTCGGATCAAAGAATTCAATAATCTTTTCTGTCCCTGATTCATTTTCAGCAACTAAGCCAAAAAAGTACCTTTCTGTTTCAGTTAGATTAAACTTTTTAAGGCCATAGGCAGTAGCATCTTCTTCCTCGGGTGTATCTGGCCTTGGGTCAATGATATCCAAAGACAAGTTATTTCTTGAATTACCAACATACTGACGCAAAAGCTCTTGAACGTAGAGGTAATAATTATTAAACGCTCTTAGTCCCTCCGTCCCCTTATTTGCTGCTGTTTTTGAATAATATAACTTTAGCTTAATTGGCGAATCAAGCTTCGACAAAATTGATTTTGTTCCTCCTGACAAGGTATACAAACCTTCCTCAGTGAAATCGACTCTTGCCTTCTTTAAAACTGTTGATCCAATATAAATCATCAAGGTCATTGAAAATAAACCTAGAATCACTTTTAAATAATTTTCTTTATGCTTATCCACAACAATCTCCCTTAATTAGCTTTATTCTCGTTTAAAAGAATAATATTTCCGTACAACCAACAAGTAATCATAATGGCGAAGAACCACAAATTACTTAAACTAAATACCCCTCTCTCAATTGAATCAAAGTGGTTTAAAACACTTAATGATTCAAAAAGATCGACAAGATACTTTGGTGAAAATGTTGATATAAAATCTAAAATAGGAGGTGATCCTGCCATAATAAGTAAAAAGCTTACGCAGACTGTAAGTATAAAGCTAATAACTTGGTTCTTTGTTAAGGCCGAGAAAAATCCCCCTACAGCTAGAAGCGCTCCGGCCATAAAGAACGATGCCAGATAGCCCAGAAAGACTACTCCGAGATCGGGGTTTCCTAAATAAAGAACGGTAAATACCATTGGGAAAGTTCCTGCTAATGCAACACCTATAAATGTCCATGATGCTAAAAACTTAGCAACGACGGCCTGTTTAACTGTTACAGGCATTGTTAAAAGAAGCTCAATTGTTCCAGACTTTCTTTCATCAGACCAAAGTCTCATGCTCACGGCAGGAATTAAAAAGAGAAACATCCAAGGGATGTAACGAAAGAATGAACTCATTGAGGCTTCTCGCATATAGAAGAAGCTTCCTCGGCCTGGTTCAAAGGTTAAATAACCTATGCCAAATAAGAATATAACTAAAAATACATATCCTAATGGAGTTTTAAAATAGCTTGAAAATTCTTTTATAAAAAGTTGTTTTACAGTCTTGTCAATCATACGTTCACCCCTTGTAGTTCACTACCTGTTGTAATGACCCTGAATACATCTTGAATTCGACCTTTATCCGACTTGGACTTCAGCTCGTCAGGGGTTCCTTCAAAGAGTTTTTCTCCTTCACCTATAATGATACATCTATCACAAATTTCTTCGACTTCCTCTAGGATATGAGTAGAAATCAAAATACATTTCTCTTTTGCTAGTTCTTTTATCAGCTCCCTCACATCGTGCTTTTGATTAGGATCAAGTCCGTCTGTTGGCTCATCAAGAATAAGAACTTTCGGATCATGAATTAATGCTTGAGCTAGTGAGACTCTTCTTTTATAGCCCTTTGAAAGTGTTTCTAGTTTTTGAAATTCAACATCTCTGAGGGCACACATATTAATGACTTCAATCACTCTTAGCTGAATCTTACTTTCTTCAACATTCCTCATTCGAGCTACAAACTCTAAAAACTCTCGAACAAACATCTCTTCATAGAGTGGAGCATTCTCAGGAACATATCCAAGGTTTTTTTGTGCATCTAGCGTGTCACTCAAAATGGATTTTCCACAAATAGTAGCATCCCCTTCTGTTACATCCAGAAACCCTGTAATCATTTTCATTGTTGTAGATTTTCCTGCACCGTTAGGGCCAAGAAAGCCAAGGACTTCACCTTGGTCTGCTTTAAAACTAACATTTTTCACTGCCTGAAAATCATCAAATTTCTTAGAGATCGAGTTTACCTCAAGCACAATTACCTCCTTATATTTTGTCTTTTGGAAATTTAATAATTATTTTATATTCTTCTGTATCAATTTTTACATTTTCTTCGCTTACACCAAAAGGAATATTAAAACTACGATTGAACTTTGAAATAAAACTCGACATGGATCGCCCACTTTGCCCTTGATTATTTTCAGTCCTTTTTATCTCCCCAGACACAGAGATAATTCCATTACTGATATTAATATTTATAGAGTCCTTATCTATGCCATCTGCTATTACTTCAACGTATTTAAAATCGTCATCTTCGCGTTCTTCAACAGTTAGCCCATCAGTCGTCATATCTCCAAAACTGTCTGTATTAAAAAAGCTATTATCAAACATACTACCACCTAGCAGACTTCCACCAAAAGCTTTATCCATTCGCTTTCTCATCTGGTCATACACTTTATCCATTTGTGCAAAAGGATCATTGTTGCTTTTACTTCTCTTTAAATTTAATGATTGAGTTGGTTCATTTTTCTTCTGACTTGCAGTAACGACTTTTGTATCCAACTGACTTTTCATGCGAATATAATCAGTAATAAAATAAGTACTAAGCCCTCCTAGTAAAAAAGAACCCATTATAATTACGAGTTTATTTTGCAGTAATTTCATAAGCCCCCCCCATTGCTAGCTGTTTATTTCTTGGAAATAAGTTTGTTGTACTTGTTGATTCAATTAACTTTGGTACTAATTTAGAAATAGTCTCTTCAAGATTACGCCCTAAAGAGTTTGCACTTGCATACTTTTCTCCAACTTGAAGCAATGCTTCAGAGTGAAAAAAGCCACCACTCTTATAGATATAAATAGAATTCTTAGGGAAAGACTCTAACAACTCTTGAATAGGTTCAAGAAGCTTCATAAGCTTCAATTCCTCTATATCAGAGGCATTAATATTAAATATTGCTATATGGTCATTTAACTTTACAAAACTATGCTGAGGGTAAATCACGAGCACTCCTAATCTCTGGACAGAGAGTACCCTACAAACAAAAATTTACTTAGTTCCTCTCCATCATTTAGGCCTACTAGGGCCGATAATATAAAAAAATTCAGTGTTTCTATTCGTAAAAAAAACTAGTAAACAACCTCCATTAACCGACTTTATTTACAAGATTATTTAAATTCATTACTTATTAAATATAATGGAATCACAAAAAAAAATGTCAAGATATTGATTAAAAAAAATTAAAAATATTTTCCTAGCTCTTTACGAGAGTTTTTTTCGACAATAACGGTAACCTAACGACTAAGGTTAAAAAAGGTCGGGTCTACAAACTTAATGGTGTTTGCGGTGCATCCTGAGGAAATAAGTTCGATATAAATCATGAGTGACTTTTTACAGTAAAATTTAATTACCACACTAAATTTTATAAAAAGGACCACTCATGACTCCAGAAAATTAT
>CAKZUQ010000019.1 GCA_937923325.1 uncultured Bacteriovoracaceae bacterium | reverse complement strand
ATCTATGAAAACAGAGCATGCTCGAACGGGATCAGCTAGAAGGCAAAGCTATAAGTTTGCTCCTGCTAGTAGGATGAGAAATACATTTATTGAAGCTGGTAAATACACTTTAGATAATTTATTGAATTCAATGGAAGATGGAATCTATGCTAAGAAAATGGGTGGAGGTTCTGTAAACCCTGGAACAGGAGAGTTTAATTTTTCTGTTCAAGAAGGCTATATTGTAAAAAATGGAAAAATTAAAGATGCAATTAAAGGTGCAACTTTAATTGGAAAAGGTGAAGATATTTTAAATAAAATAAGTATGAGTGCTGATAATTTCGAATTAGCGACAGGTATGTGTGGAAGTGTAAGTGGATCTATTCCAACTACCGTAGGACAACCTGCTATAAAAGTAGATGAAATTTTAGTTGGAGGTCAAGTATGAAAGAAATATTAGAAAAAACAGTATCAATGGCCAAAGACTTAGGTGCTGAGTGTGACGTTCTTTATTCTAAAGGTAATTCATTCTCTATCTCTGCTCAAAAAGGAGATATCGATAAGTACTCTGTTACTGGTTCCCAAATAATTGGTATTAGAGCAATAAAGAATGGAAGAGTCGGAATTTCATATTCAGAAAGTATTGAAGACCATGCTCTAGAGATAATGGTGAAAAATGCAATCGATAATAGTTCTTTCACAGATGAAAATGAATTCGAGACAATATTCTCTAAAGAAGGAAATCATATAGTTGAAAGTATTCTTGAAGAGGACACAACTTCTTTACAAGAGAAAATTGATTTTGGATTAAAACTGGAAAGTGAAGTCTATGCTAAAGACAAAAGAGTTCAAGCTGTTCCATATAATGGATTTAGTGAAGGAAAGAGCGAGTCTTATTACTTAAACTCTAATAATAAATTTTGTTTTGACTCTGAAAAATCTATGAGTTGTTATACATCGGCACTAATAACTGATGGTGTTGAAAACTCGATGAATTATTATGGAACACAAGCAAGAAAATTTTCAGATTTAGATTTTGAGAAATGTATTAGTGAGAGTCTTGAACATGCTTCAAACTGGCTTGGTGCAAAGCCAGTTGCAACAGGAAGTTATGATATTATTTTTCATACAGATGAATTAGAATCGATATTTAATTGTTTTAGTGGGATTTTTAGTGCAAAAGGAGCTTGGGATAAAGTAAATCCTTTTGCGGATAAACTAAATAATATAGTCGCTCATAAAGAAATTTCAGTTGTTGATATGCCAAGATTTAAGGATGCTTTTTATAATTATCATTTTGATAGCGAGGGTGTTGATAGAAAAGATCTTTGTCTTTTAGAAAATGGAGAACTTAAGAACTTTTATCATAATTCATCTACAGCAAATTATTTTAAAACTCAAACTACTGGACATGCGAGTAGATCTTCAAAGGGTGGTCTTGGTGTAAGTGGTACTAATATCATATTTAAAAAAGGGTCTGAAAAATCACCAACAAGTGGAACATATATAGAGCTTTGCTCATTACAAGGTCTTCACTCTGGAGCAAGTGCTATCAGTGGAGAGTTTTCATTTGGAGCAAGTGGATATTTATGTAGAGATGGTAAAAGAGAGAAACCAATAAAAGGGATTACTGTTGCTGGAAATTTTTATAAGATGTTAAAAGAAATAGAATGCGTTGGTGATAGAGTATTTGCAAATAGTAGTGAAACTTTTTTTGCACCAATAATTAGGTTTTCAAATATGAAAGTAGCGGGGAGTTAGGATGAAAAAGAAAATTATAGCAGCATTAGTTTTTGTAGGAATATTATTTTTTGCCAAGTTTATACTTTGGGACTTTAAAGTTTCTAGCGGTAAAAGAGTGGGTAATCTTACTAAAATTTCTAAAAAAGGAAAAATCTTTAAAACTTGGGAAGGTACAATTGATGAAGGTAGTGGAGATAAGCTAACTTCTTTTTTTAGTGTCTCTTCAGATGAAATTGGTAATGAGTTATATAACTATGAAGGAAGACAAGTTTTGATTTACTATAGTGAGCATATTCTTGGATGGCCTAGAGATACAAAGTATGACGTAATTTCATGGAAACCTAGAGAAGTTGAAGCTCCAAAAGAAGTTGAAACTGCTGTTAATAATTCTGATACTGAGTTTGATAATAATTCGAAAGAAATATCTAAAGTATTATTCTGTACTATGCTTGGAAGTCTTTATAAAAATAAAGAACTATATACACAAATAAAAGAGTACATAAAAAAAGATAACTTATTTCTATATAATCAGTACGACAAATGCAATGAATAAAAAGTTCTTTTTTAAGGACTTATTAAAGCTTGCCTGGCCAATAATGGTTGGACAGGTTGGAATTATGTTAATTGGATTTGGAGATATTCTAGTTGCTTCGTGGCATTCAGCTCTATCTGTCGCATCTATAGGAATAGCTGTTAACGCTTTAAATCCTATTTTTCTTTTAGGCATAGGTTTTATGATGGGAGTTTCATCATTTATTTCTATTGAAATTGGTAAAAAGAAAGATCTTAAGAATTCATTTAAATCAGCTCTTGTATTTTGTTTGATTATTAGTGCTTTCTTAATGTTATTAACATATTTTCTTATATTCTTTGTTGATAATATAGGTATTACTCAAGAGATGATTCCATATATCAAACAGTATATGAAAATAGTTTTATTTTCATTTCCTTTTGCTCTTATTTATCAATTAGTTAAAGAATATTTACAAGGACATGAAAAGGTTAAGCTTGCAAACTCTGTGGCCATTGCTGGAGCAATTGTAAATATCCCTTTAAATTATTGTCTAGTCTTTGGAAAGTTTGGTTTTGCGCAATTAGGCTTTGAAGGAATGGCCTATGCTAGTTTAATAATTAGAATCCTCATGGCCTTTGTGATGATTTTACCTTTAGTGTCAAAGTTAAAAGAATCAAAAGTAGATACCACATTTATAAAAGACTTATTCTTATTTAGTTATCCTATTGGATTTATGATCTTCTTTGAAGTCCTAGGTTTTTGTCTTTTTGGTATTTTGGCCGGAAAGTTTGGTGTAATAGAAGCTGCAACAAATAGTTTGGTATTAAACCTTGCATCTTTAACATTTATGGTTCCTCTTTCAATTAGTAGCGCTGTAGGTGTAAAGGTCGGTAATGCATTTGGTAATAAATCATACTTAGATATAAGCAGCTACTCTTTTGTTGCAATTATTTTGAGTATGAGTTTCATGTGTTTTACGGCCTTTGGGTACTTCTTTTTACCAAGAGAGATTATGACATTAGTATCAAGTGATATTGATATAATTAACTTAGGTGTTAAAATTTTACTTGTGGTGGCAATCTTTCAATTAGTAGATGGACTACAGGTAACTTTAGGTGGAATTCTTAGAGGATTAAATAAAACAAGAGAGCCTTTTTTTGGAATTATTACCGGCTTTTGGTTTATCGGTATACCTCTTGGAATTTATTTAGGATTCTCATTATCTATGAATTTAGTTGGTTTGTGGAGTGGCTTGGCAATTGCTTTGACTATTGTAAGTATTATTTTAAGTATATTAACTATAAAAGAATTAAAAAAAATTAAATCTTTTTCAAGTCTTTAATATATTAAAAATATCTGAATCTAAAAGGTTATTATGACAAATTTTACTAAAAAATATTGGGATGAGAATTACTCAGAGCCTAGCTCTATGGACTGTATTGGCAATGCAAAAGAACATGCAAGGTATTTAAAGGCTCTTTTTGAACTTGAAATGGTCGATGTTAGCTCTGTTGTGGATCTTGGCTTTGGCTATGGGTATTTGTTTCAAAGAGTAATGAAGGAGTTTCTTCCATATAGAGCAATGGGGATTGAGCCATCTGAGTATGCATATAAAAAAGCACTTAAAAGAAAGTTAAAACCTGTAGATTCTACTAAGTTAGACTTAGCTCAAGAAGATTTGTTAGCATGGTGTCAAAGAAAAGACTCTAAAAGACTTAACTTTGATTTAGGTCTTTGTACTTCTGTGTTGCAGTATGTGAAAACAGATAATCTAGAACCAATAATTGAAAAAATTTCTTTAAGAGTAAAATTCCTATACCTAACAGTTCCTACTGATGTAGAACTTAAGAGACAAGTTGAGGAATTAGACTTTGATGATGAGTATGCAATTAAGAGAAGTCGAGAGTTTTACCGTAATATTTTATCGAAGCATTTTACTAATATTTCAAGTAAACTATGGGAAAGTAAAAAGTTTTTTAATGAAGAAAGTACTCAATTTACAGATTTATTATATAGGAGTTAATAGATGAACATATCTGATAGAGCAAAGAAATTAGGTGAGTCGGCGACGCTTAAAATGGCAAGACTTGCAGCTGAGCTCAAAGAGAGTGGAAAAGATGTTATTAGTTTAAGCTTAGGTGAACCAGATTTTTTTACTCCAGATTATATTAAGCAAGCTGTAAAAGATGCTGTAGACGATAATAACTCTTTTTATACTCCAGTTCCTGGAACTAAAGAGTTAAGAGCGGCAATTTCTGAAAAATTTATGAGAGATAACCAAATATCTTATTCTCCTGAGCAAATTGTTGTTTCTACTGGAGCTAAGCAATCGATCATGAATGTGATCTTGGCAACTATTAACCCAGGAGATGAAGTCATACTACCAGCTCCATATTGGGTAAGTTATTTTGATATGGTAAATTTTGCAGAAGGTATACCTGTAGAAATATCAACAAATCTTAGTGAGGACTATAAGGTAACAGGTGCTAAATTAGAGGCATCTATTACTGCTAAGTCAAAAATGTTTTTATTTAGTAATCCATGTAACCCATCTGGGGCATCTTATTCTATGGATGAATTAAAAGAAATCGTATCTGTCTTAGAAAAGTATAAAGATATCTTAATTGTTTCTGATGAAATCTATGAGTATATAAACTTTGATGGTCAAAATATTTCTTTGGCCACATTTGACTCAATTAAGGATCGAGTTGTTACTGTTAATGGCCTTTCTAAAGGATTTGCTATGACCGGTTATAGACTTGGTTACATGGGGGCTCCGTTAGATGTTGCTAAGGCCTGTTCAAAAATTCAAGGTCAGTTTACTTCTGGTGCCAATGCTGTGACTCAAAAAGCAGCAATCGTTGCTTTAAATCAAGGTCCTCAAAAAATAGAATATATGAAAAAGACTTTTAAAATCAGAAGAGATTTATTTGTAGAAGAATTATCAAAAATTAATGGATTTAGTATTAATGTTCCAAATGGAGCATTTTATTTATTGCCTGATATCTCTTATTTCTTTAATAAATCCTTTAAAGGACAGTTGATTCAAGATTCTAAGGATTTCTGTGAAATTTTACTTGAATACGCGCTTGTTGCAACAACTCCAGGCGTTGCTTTTGGAACTCCTGAAACTATAAGACTGTCTTATGCTACTTCTGATGATTTACTTGTTGAGGCCGCTAGACGAATCAAGTCGATTTGTGATCAAATAAAGTAAAATGTTAGACGATGCAACTTTAAAAAAATATTTACATAACTATTTTTCACATAGTGATAAGGATAGCTATTATCTTTTTTTAAAAGAAGTTGATGTTTATATTCGAAAAGTTTTAATGAAAAAAATTTCAAATCGTGAACTAATTGAAGATACTTCTCAAGAAATTCTATTAGGGATTCACAAATCTCTCGATACTTTTGATAAAAAACGTGCAATTTTACCTTGGATAAACTCAATAATCTTTCATAAGACAATTGATTTTTATAGAAAGCAAAAACGAAATTCTAGTTTTGATCAAATTGAAAATCATGAAATTGAGTCTATTGAAATAATTATGGAAGACAAACTAGCTCTTAAAGAAATAATTAAAAATTTATCTAATGAAGTTTTTGGACGAGAGTACTTACAGCAAAAATTAATGGGAGTAAGCATTGATGATATTTCACATGAGTTGGGTTTAACTAAGTCTAATACGAAAGTATTAATTCATAGGTTAACTAAAAAAATAAAAAGGAGTTTCAATGAGTGATTTCTTAAGAGATCTATCTAATCAGAAAACTCAAAAGGCAACAAGCTTAATTTCTCGTTATCTAAAGAGAATTTTACTTGTTGTTCTGTATTCTACGATTTGTATTAATGTTACTGGACTTAGAGATGATTTTGCAGAAATTCAAAAAGATTTTAGTTTTTGGCTTGAGTTTGGAATTATTTTAACTTTAACTTTAAATGCAGTTATTTTAAGTACCAAATTGTCGATGTATGGAAAAGAAAAAGAGATAAAGGTTAAGACTATTCAGCTGTTAGCAATAAGTTGGATTGGTTTAAATGTCGCTCTATTTTTTGTAAATTCTTCTTTTTATACACTCTCTATAAAACAAATATTAAATAAATGCTTTTTAAAAGCGTTTATAATCAGCTTTATTCCAGCTTTAATTGTTGTTACCTACTATACTAAGAAAAAAATTCTTTATCCAAAATGGCTTGGTTTAAGTACTTTTTTGCTATCGGCAATGAGCTCTGGAATCTTTTTACAGATGAGTTGTCCATCTAGAGATCCTTGGCATAACTTAGGATCTCATATACTCCCAGTTCTTCTTATCTCTAGTTTCGGTGGATTTCTGTTTAGTTATTATGCAAAAAAAAGATAAGTCTATTCAGCTTTAAGTTTTTTCTCTGCTCTTTGAATGTTGATAATCAATTCATTTAAAAGTTGAATATCGTAACCACTTAGTAGGTGCTTTTCACTTACTTCTGTAGATGACCTATGAGAAGTAAGTGAGCTAAGTCTATTTTTGGCCATAATTTTAAGTTTTCGCAATTCTTTTTGATCCCATGCGTCTAGATCTTTGATGTTTTTCTTGTTTATTTTGGCCATAATCTCTTTACCTTATTTATTAATATTGATTTATTACTATGAAATACTTAAGTTGTCTTATTTAAAATATAAGTATGTATTGTGTGGGGGGTTAAAGTGAAGCGAAAGCTTTCAATTATATCATTAGGGTGGATGGGAACAAAGGTTTATAGTCACTTTGAAAATATGTACATTTGCTCTGGCTCTTTTAACTCTAAAAGCAAGGGAGTTATTGATGAATTTTTCTTTGATATTAATAACTTTGATAAACTCCCAGAGTCTCTAAAATTGGCAGATATAGTCTTTTTTAATATTCCTCCAAGTAGAGTTATAGATCTAAAGTCTTTAAACAATCTCTTTGAGAAACTTTTAGGAAAAAGAGTTATTCTTGTTAGTTCGACCTCTGTTTATGAGGGGAGTGGTACTTTTGATGAAGGTTCGCAGTTAAATCCAATTTCTGATAGAGCTAAGAAGCAAATTGATATAGAGAATGCATTAAAAAGTATTCACGATGATTATTTGATTTTAAGATGTGCTGGTCTCTATGGGGAAGATAGACATCCTGGATACTTTTTATCTGGAAAAGAGAATGTATCAGGTCAATACTTAAAGATTAATCTAATAGGTATCAACGATATTTTGAAAATTATGGAGAATGTTTTAGATAAGAGTGAAGTTAAATTACTAAACTTAGTTAACTCTAACCATCCAATAAAAAAAGAATACTATAATAATTTTTGTAAACGTTTTCAATTAAAAAAAATAAGTTTTAATGATGACCTTAATGTAAGCAGCAAGGTCATCGAAACTAAATATGATCAATTTAAGATAAATTCTAAATTACCTTAATTGAGCTTTAATTGATTCAATTCTTTTTCTATTCGCTCCTAAATCAGAGTAGCCAACTCTTGATGCTGATCGAAAATGTAATAACTTTGCATCTTCGTCGAAATATAATTCTATGTCATCAATAAATCTAAAAATCATACTTGTATGCGTCATGTGTATGTATTTATCAGTACGTTCAATTATATTAAACTTAGAAAGATCCAAATCTTTTAGAGAGAAGTTAAGTTTAGTAATCGCTAAAGGTTTAATATAATTAGAGTTATTAGTGTCATTGAAACTTGATACACAATTTGGTTTGTTTGGGCAAGAACCTAGTGCTGTACCAGTAAATGTTTTTGAATTTTTCATATCTGAGCTTTGAATTCCTTTTTTTACTAAGTTTCCTAAAAACAGTGCTAATAAAAATATTAATAAGTAGATAATCTTTTTTTTCATTATAATTTAATACCTAATTTCTTTAATGAATCTTTAAGTTTGTTTTTTTTCTTTTTCTTTTTTGTAATAGAAAGCTTACTTATTTTTTCTTTGTGAGAAGTGAAGATAGCCTGCTTTTTCAATAAGTAACTGGCCTCCTCTTTATTTCTTTGTATTTTGAAATCAAGTTGAGAAATAACTTGATTCTTTTGATCTGCAGATAAGCTTTTTTTAAGTGTTTCCAATTGTTTTTTAAGTTTAAGCTCTTCTGATCTAAGTGACTTCTTAAAGCAATATTCTCTATCTAGAGAGTCTGTAATTGTCAAACAATCTATAGAAGCAAAAGATGTGGATATCGAAAAGATAATAAGTATAAACTTAAGCATAAAAGAACCTCTCTATTAAGTTAAATAAATTAATAGAAGTAGCTTATAACGTTAAATAAAATTTCGCAAATTCTTTAGAAGTTTGAAGCAATATTAATAAATTTGTTCTTTCTAAAAGTTTGTCTTATTGTCGTAAATTTTCTTCTCTTCGAGTATAGTTGTAAGGCAAGAGAATCTTTTAGGTCTTGGAGTCTTATTTGATTTTCCTTTTGAGTCATATCATTGAGTGAAACAAATGCAATTTCTTGCTTTTTGTTATTCTCTTTCATTCTTTTGAGAACCTGTTGATGTTTAAAGTATAATATATCATAATTTTCTTGGCTGTAAGATAAGGTTTTTAAATCTTCTTCATCTTTGTTGTTTTTTAAAGTATTATTTTTTGATAATGTTATTAATGCTTGAATTTTTCTTTTCAATAAATCGATTTGTTCTTGTTGATTCTTTAAATTTAATGACTCTTTTTGTTTTTCTTTAAATAGTGTCGTATTAACACGATTTAAAATTTTTTCTTCTATATTAAAGTTCGTTGTACTGTATTGAAGATCTTTAGATATTTTTTTTAATTCACCTTTTATAAGTGTTTTTGTTTGAAGCTGATCCTCTTTTAAAGATGATAATGTTCTATTGATATCAGACTCTATATTCTTTCGTATCTGAAAGCTTGCTATAAATACAACTACTAAAGTGTATATTCCAATAATTGAAAGCTTTCCAAAAAGATTAAGTTTTTTGGATGTCATAATGTTTGAGTATCGTTTTATTTCATTTACATTGTGAGAACTACGAATTTTCGTGTTTGATCCTTTAACTACTTCTTTCATCTAAAGACTCCAAGCTTTTGTTAATCCCTTGATATTAAGCTAATTTAAGACAACTAGCTTATCAAATTTGTAAGTGATTAAAATTTAATGGAGTTCGATGAAAGTATATGACTACTAAAATTGGCTTTTAGAATATATCAATTTAGTAAAGACACTGCTAGTGCAATTGTAGCCGGTATTGTTTGGATAAAGAATATCTTAAGATGGAGAGTCTTATCACTATAAGGCCAGCAACAGAGATACAGCTTAAGAAGAAAGTTAAATTGAAATCCAATTTCTGAATTTTGACTAATAGTTCTCCATAGTAGACCTGCTGTTAGAAAACTATTATATAGAACTTGGTTCGCAGCATTTACTTGTATCATAGCTGCTTGTTCTTTGCTCATCCCAAAAACTTTTCTCTCTTTTGATGTATTTCAAAAAAACATCTCTAAAGTTGATATGTAGATGTGAGGTAGAGCAATGATAGTAGTAATTATATTCTCTATAACATCAATTTTGATTTCCTTTAAATAAGCTTATTAACTTTCGGCAATTTTTTCTATTAGTTTGATATGTTAATGTTTTTTTAATATTTGTCTGTGCTGTACGATAAGTAAAGAGTAAGAAGTAATATTTAAGCAAATTAAATGAGGCATAGAACTTAAACTGTATAGATGTTAATGATAAAAAAGGAAAAAAATATCATATTATTTCTAAGTACTTAGAGAGTTTTGTTCAAAATTTTTTCTATTTAAGTCATAGGTTCGGTCAGCCGATATATAATAAGTATATTATCGTTTTTACTTTTATGGTGAAAGAGGAACTTATGAAAATATTTGGTTTGTTACTTATTCTAATTTTTACTTCTTGTGTTGGTACTATTGAGGAAGAGATTCCGGAGTTTACTCAGTCAAATAATATTCCTACAAATCCTGATTTCATTTTTTTTGGTTTAGGTGTTGGAGAAGTAAAGGCAATTGCTCATAATAAAGTTCTTTTAAGGTTCTTGCCTGCAGTAGGGGGCAGTGGAATTTTTTCTTATAGGGTCTATACCAACTCAAATCTAGCTGTTCCATCTGCTTCGTTTTCATCAACTCAGTTACAAGAAAATTTTGCTGGTCAGTTAGAAATCGTTGTTGATAATTTAAGACTTGGAACGAATTACTCTTTTATTGTAAGAGCATTTGATTTAAATTCTGGTGTAGAAGATCTTAATCGATTTGAAGTTCCGATTAGAACTTTTGATTACTATGTTCCTGAATTTCGTGGATTAAAAGCAGTTGAAAATTCTTCTGGGGTGGCCGCCTCTAGTGAACTTGAACTTTATTGGAATGAAGCTGTAAAGCCTGTAAATGACCCTTTTGGACAAAATAATTTAAATCCAGCAGGTTACAATATTTATTATAGTCAGCGCGCTGAAGACTTAACTAATGAGAGTCTGTTTGGAGGCTCTAGCATATCTAAAGTGACAGTTTCTTCAGCATTTTCTTTAAATCGAAAGATTACAGCTCTCTCAGCTGATACAGCTTATTACTTTATAGTTAGAGCGTTTGATAGGAGTGGCAATGAAGAAAAGAATGAAAAAATTATTAGGCGAGATACTTTAAGTGTTGTAACAGATATTAGTTTTAACGGAATTACTTCTGCAGTGGCGGATGAGACAAGTTGTTCTACTGCAAAAGTTGATGTGACTTGGGGGGAAGGACAAGGAGCCTTTAATCGATTCTTTGTTGTCACTGGATCAGCAGGAGCCTTTACTCCTAGTAGTGTTGATCCTAGAACAAACTCAGATGTAAATTATACAGTTAATACCGTTACTAATTTAAGTTCTAGAAGTTATACAGTAAATAACTTAAATTTCGGTAGTGAATACCACTTTGCAGTGTATGCTTGTGATTCGGTTGACACTAATAAAGCTTGTAAAAGTAGTGACTCAAGTCTTGTTGTCAGGCCTCAAAGAAAAGATGCAGTTTTAGGTTCTGGTATTACGTTTGAAAATGGAATCTTAAGAACTGTTGAATTAAACCTTAATATTAGTAATGAAGGCTGCTTTCAAGATATTCAAATTTATCAACATTCTATTGTTAATGGAGCTCCTGAGGCTGACGGAACATTACTATCAACTACAGTTCCAAGTGATAATAATAATCTTTATATAAATAGACAGGGAGCTTTTTCTCGAAATGTTAGAGAGGTTGGAAACCTTTTAGTTGGCGGTGTATATTATTTTAGTGCTCAATTAATTAACTCCGATGGAAACTCAATTGGAGTAAAAACAGATATTAAAAGGTTTGAAGGAACTTCTGTACCTCAATTTCGTTTTTCCACTCAACCAACCTGTAGTAGTACAGATGATAACGGGCAGACAAGACCGTTTAGTTGTTCATTTTCTATTGAGCCTCTAGATAACAGTACTCGTATCTCTGACTTTTCAAATCTTTATAATAAATTTGCAATAGCATATAATATTAGAGATAACAGAGTTATTCAGGCTGCCGACTTTACTTGTGGAGACTTATCAACAGGTTCAGAGGAATGTGTTCTTGATACTCGTTTTTCTCAAGGAAACGTTGATGATAACTTAAGTGCGGTGGGTACGTTAAGCTCTGACGGGACGAAAATAAATTATAGTTTTCCTCTCTCGGGAGGACTAGCTCCAAATTCAATTTATTCTATTGGTGTTATTGCAAATACATCTATTCCTGGACTTTCTGATTTTAAGTCAATAGTAGAGGGACAAACGCCTGCTATAACTGCAGTACATGAAGGTTGGTTTAATATTATGGCTTTAGGGCCAAAGATTAAAAGAAATGTTCCTGTTCAAGAAGCTATGAAACTTAGGTCTGCTGATGACCAGGGAGGATCTTTGCTGTATCCAGAAGCTCTAGGTGCGAGTGATATTTTAAACAATCCAGGTGTAACCAGTAGTGATAGAGGAATTGTTGTATTAGAGTGGAATGATTTTACATTATCTAATGGACAAAAATTTAAAACATATTACGATAATCTGACTGAGACAGAACAAGAGAATTCTGGCTATAGAGTCTATAGATATGAGGCATCTGATCCAGGTCAAACACAAAGCTCAATAGATAGTTTATTTAATAGTGGCAATAATTTTACGATTGTAACTCAAAGGAATGTCGCTGGAACTCTAACTAATTACTTTGAAGCTCCTCTTGTTGCAGCCGGAGCTGAAAGTTTAAGTGGTAGTAGTGATAAGTACTTTGGGCGTTTTATTGACTACGGGGTCGAGACAGGTGACTCTATAGTCATTGGTGGAGAAGGCTTAACTTATGATATTAACTCATCAAATGAGGTGAATACCTTAAACAAAGGAAAAGCATATTACTATAAAGTAGAACTATTCCTTAATGGAGAACAAGTAGGGACAAGTGCTCCTAATTTAAATATTATCTCTTACCCTAAGGTTATAGTCCCACCAAATAATATGGCACTAGTTCACCCTTGGATTGCTAATAAAGCAGCTTGTGATATTTTACAAAAGCCTGTGGATGTTGTGAATAATTATAGATGTTCTTATAATGGACTTGGTCACACCCAAGTTAATGGACAGAAATATTACGATATTGGAGGTTTTTTATTTGTTGATCGATTTGAGATGGGAGTTTCTTATACAAGAGGGGATCCTAACTACACTGCAGGATCGGGAGATATTGTTAGTAAGGGATGCCGAGTTAGGAATAATGGTAACTCTTTGGTGTTAAGTAGACAAACTGAAAATGTTTCTGATCACTTCTTTGGACATCCTAGTCATCCAAGAGATGATAATCCTGATAACCCAAACTTTGAAGCGAATTTAAATGGAGCGAATAGAAATACAGACTTGTATGTTGGAGATTGTGCTGGAAGCTTTGCTCCACAAGATTTATCTTTAGAAGCTTTAAGAGGCAGTGTCTATGTCCGCTTTGGAATAAATATAGAAGCTTATGTTCAAACAGCTGGTGCAACAGATATGGAGTACGGAAATCAGTGGTCACTTGTATCTGGTCGTCATACTGCAAATAGCGAGCAGTATGCTCGTATTTTTTCTAATCAAGCTGGTATACCTGCAATGAGAAGACAGAGTTATAGCAAAATTCAAGACTTATGTCAGGCAAGGGAAATTCAGGTTGATTATAGTGGAGGAACTTCTCCTAAAGTCAATAAGAGTTTATTGAGTCGAAAAGAGCAAATCGCTTCATTTGACTATCAACCACAATTAGATCAAAACACTATGACAAATTTGATTGGACATCGTACAGAAAATACTACTTGTAATACTAATTATCATTATGGAGTTTCTAGAGCCTATAGAGGAAATAACTCTAGTCTTAGTATTTCGACAGGTAGTGTTGATATAGATGCAAGCTTAGATCTGCGCTACTCAAAATTTATTAGAAGTAACCCTTTTTCAGGAGCTCGCTTTGCAAACAGTGGGACGTTGCTTTACTCATTTTTAAATACGGGTTCTGATAGTTTAGATACATTAAATAGAACTCAGTATAATATGTTTAATAGTTCGCAGTGTATTACAAGATACGGTATTCAAGATGCCTATGGAAACGTTGGGGAAAGTTTAAGAGATTACTTTAGGTGTAGTGTTATTAATGGAGTATTTAGATGTAGCTCAGGCTATACTGACCCTGATGCTCAGACAGGCATTATTACACCAGAGCAGGTTGACTGGAAATCTAGTGATAATACGTTTTTTTCACTTATAGATGTAGATAGCTTTAGCCCTCAAGCTTTTCCAGGATATTTAGGGGCTCTCGCTTCAAGAGATAGTATAATAAATATGAACTCTAATATCATTTTTAGAAATGGAGGATTTTACAACACTATAATGGGAATGCCTTTGGGTGCAAATGCTATAGAGGATAATAGGATACATTCAATTCAGTCAGGATTTAATTATCAAAACTCAGTTTCTTTAACACATCATTTTAGAAGTTATAGAAGCTCTCTTTCGTTTTGGGATAATGGAGCTGGTGGATTTTTTTGGCCAGCTGCCACTAGAGACCTTAGGGTTGTTGCTGGAGGAGATATAAGAAGAAATATTAGTAGTCTTGTTAGTGAAACAACTTTTGGACGATGGGGAATGATGTTTTCTGAAGGTGATGAATTTGCAACTGGGGATGTTAATAGTGAAAGTGGTCGATTTTTACATGGTGGAAGGTGTAGTGCTCTTGTGGGGTACTAATTTGTTATGAATATACTAAAAGCGTTTATATTTTCTTTTATTATGACTATTTCTTCCTGTAATCAAAGTATTGATGTTGAAAAGGGTGCACAAGCAAAAGTTGATGTTAATCTTGATAGTATTAGCTTAACTGGTTCATCTAATTCAATAATTGAATTTGGAGAAGTTTTACTTGGTAATAAAGTCTCAAAATTGATTTCTATTTCGAAGGGCGGACGATTCCCTGCTTTTAATTTAGTTATGAATACGCTTGAAGGAATTGACTCTGGAGAATTTGCTTATACTGGTTTAAAGTACCCTGGAACTGCAGGTACTTGTGGTACTGAACTTGCGTCTGGCCTAGATTCCTGTCTTATTGAAGTTGAATTCAATGCTAGCTCTGAAGGTATTTTTAGTAAGAATTTTAACGTTAGTTATAACGATGGCCTTGAAGATAAAAAAATAACACTAAAGTTTCGAGGTAGTGCTGGAAATAGAGCATCTATTGAGTTTGAAAATACAAATGGGTTTAGTTTTGGCCTTGTTGAGCCTCCTTTTAGTAGAACCATTATAGCAAAAATTACAAATAATGGAGGTATTGTAGCTAGAGATATTTCCAGTTCTTTTACTGGAACTGGGAACGTTTATTTTACAGGGGGAAGCTTTCCTGGAATTAATGGTAACTGCTCTAATATGTTAAATTCTAAGCAGTCTTGCTTTTTAGAAATTGAAATGAATCAAGGTGCTACAGAGGGACGCTTTTCTTCTATTTTAAACCTATCTTATACAGATCAGTCAAATGTTATAAAAGAAGAAGCTCTATCTTTTAGTGTTAATATTAATGAATTCATTGCTGATGTGAAACTTTTTGATACAGACTCTAGTTATGACTTTGGAAATGTTTTATGGACTAGGCAAAGAGAGCAAAGAGTAACTTATATAAACAGAGGTTATGCAACAGCAACGATCAACTCTATTAATTTGTCTGATGCGTTGAATTTTAAAGTCGATAGCTCGCGCTCAACTTGTGTAAGTCAAAAACAGTTAGGTATATCTCAAAAGTGTGATCTTTATATTGTTTTTACATCACCTGAAGGTGATGTTTTAAGTGGAATAGGTGGAAGTTTTAGCACTAATTTGTCTATTGATTACAATAATTCAAAGCAGAATCTTAGTCATCAAGTACCAATAAATTTTAGTGCAAATGGCTTAATCCCTGGAGTTGTTGTTTTGAATCAGCCTGAGGATATTTCTAATAGTTCTTTAGAATCTTTTACTTTTAATAGAATTGGAATTTTTGAACAGGAGAGGCAAGTCTTTACTATGAAGAATATAGGTCAGGCTCCTGTAAGCTCTTTAAGGATACTGGGATCAAACCTTAAGCGCTTCTCTCTATCTGTTGCAGACCCATCGACTCAGGTTAGTGAAGTTTGTACAACCCAATCTACAAGCATAGATCCAAATTGTTATACTGGGTTTAGCTTAGTTAGCAATGAATGTGGTCAGACTTTACAAGCAGGTAATAGTTGTAATTTTACTATTCAATATTTACCGCGATTTGTTGGAGCTTTTGATAATAAGCTAGGAGATGGAGGCTTTGCTTCTAGAGCTCTGATTGAATATTCAAGCGATCCCAGTTCATCTGTTAGAGACTCTTCCCATAGATTTTCTTTAAGTGGAGCCTCTTTTAATAAGCCTAACCTACAATGGTATGAAAATATCAATGATGTAAATCCTATTGGACGCTACAGCTTTCAGAGAATTTTTGAGAATGGAGACTACTTTAATGATGATGGCTCAATCAATACTCAGTTTAGAAAAATTTTGTGGCTTAGAAATATTGGCCCTAGTACTGCTTATGACATCGATATCGTAAGAGATTTAAGGCAAGGTCAGTTAAGCTCTCCAGCTAACAGAGTTATTCATTATGTTAATTCGACTCCAGTAGACATATTTCAATCTTCGAGTAATTACGTTAGTGGCGGATTATGCTCTAATTATTTACTATCTGGAGACTCTTGTTTTATAGAAGTTGAAGTTCGAACATCTGATGTTGCTGCTGCTGATCCATCTATAGCAACTCCTTATCTTCCTTTTGGCTCATATCGTAGTAGTATTGTTTTAAATTATTCAGATAATCAAATAGGTGCTTTAACACCTAGTGGAGCTCCTTTTTATACCGTTGAACTAGACTTAAATGCTTCTGTTCGTCAACTTGGAACGTTTAGCCTCTCTCAATCAAGGTTTGTCTCTGTTACTTCTCCTGGAGGAACTAGTACTAGAAGGTTTACATTTCGAAACTTTGGAGACTTTAGGGTTAGTAATGTGAGCTTTCAATTTTCTAACACTGAAGGAAGTGATTTTAGTGAAAGAGAGAGTGTTAATTTAAGTGGAAGGTCTCTCCTTAGTTGTACATCTCGCTCATTTGTAGGAGAATGTTTTAGAGATATTTCATTTTCTCCACAAGATGCTACAGCTTCTGTGAGCCTTCCCACCTCTGATGCAAGAAACAAAGCAGATATCCTTACCGTCAATTTTTTTAATGGAATTTTTCAAGATAGTGTTAGCTTTATAATTGAGGGTAGACCCGATGAATCGGCGGGACATCTCATTATTGACTTACCTGGAGAAAAT
Source organism: uncultured Bacteriovoracaceae bacterium (assembly GCA_937923325.1). The sequence continues at coordinate 9,762 of CAKZUQ010000019.1, read as the reverse complement.
AAAAATGAGATATGGAGTAATGGGTCTACAGGGTACCTTTTTACAGGAAATTTTGTTCAAGGCTTAGCAAAAGATGTATCCTTAAATTTTAAAAATATAGGGTTAGGCGAAGCTTCTAATATAGTTATTCGAGGTGATGGTGTCGATGTGAGAAGTGACACACTTGCATGTACGACGACTCGAGCTAATTTTAGGGATGTGAGAATTAGTAATATTGCTCCTGAGTCTAGTTGTAATATTATTTTGTCTTTTACATCTAATAGCAGCAGTTATAGAAACAATGTTATTTTCTTTTATAATAACAGAGATGGTATACGTGAAAGTGTTTCTGTTAACTTTAGTGGAAGAGCGCTCTCTCCTTCAAGACTAATAGCTTCTTTGGGTAATGTTGATTTTAGAAGAGTTGTAACAGGAGAGTCTAAGGATTTAAGAGTTCAATTTAGAAATGTTGGAGAATTTCCTTTTGTTTTTAATAGTAGTACAGCACATTTCATAAATGGTTCCAATTCAACAGGTGAATTTACATTTTTTGAAAGTAGTTGCCCTTCGAGTATTCCAAGGAATGTAAGTTGTGAGTTAACTTTTACTTTTAGTCCTCCAGCGGATTCACCAATAGGAACGAATTATAGTGGAGAATTTGAAATTTTGTATACAACAAATGGAACAGCTGTAAATGATGGATCTGTTAAAGTAGACCTCGTTGGCCAGTCGGCTCCAGAAAACTCAATATTTAGCGGTTGGACACAAATAAAGTCAATTGGTCGAGTTGAGGCTGTAGGCTCTTCTGTTTTGAGTGAACCATCTGTAAGTCTTTCATGGAATTCTATTTTATTAGATGCAAGCTACACACCAGGACCTATACATATTTATAGATCTATAGACGATAGAAATTCTATAAATCTAGATAATCCATATGCTATAATTACCGATTACAATCAAACATCTTTTAACGATACAACCGATGTTAAAAGTAGTACAAAGTACTTTTATAAAGTTGTCCCTACAGTTATAGCTGTAGGTGGAAGTCATATTCCAAGTGATCATAATGACCCTGACTCCATTATTGAAATTGACACTCCTGAATTAAACATGGCACTTGTCCATAAATGGATGTTAAATAAGCAAATTTGTCAGATGAGTAATAAAAACTTTAGTCGATTTAGCAATTATGGTTGTAATTTAAGTGGAGCTGGAACTAATGGATCTAGAATCGAAAGAGAATCTTTTCAAATTGATCTTTTTGAAGCTGGTGTCAGAAAAGTTGAGGACTTAGATACTATTGCCTTAGACCAAACAAGAGTAGATTTAATCTCCACTATAGCCGGTAATACACCAGTTGAGCTAGATAGGTCACATGCTAGGGATTACTGTATATCCAAAGGTGGTAAAAGGCTACCAACAAAATTAGAATTTACTCAAGCTGCATTGTGGACAGAAGAAGACTACTCTTTAGGTGCTAGTAATAATCAGGTCTTTACTGATAAAGACTGTAATGTAGACTATAGTGCTAGTGGTAGCGTTTTAAAATTGGCTGGAGAGTCTGATAATTGTCAATCTAGATATGGAGTTTTTGATCTTGTTGGTAATTTAGCTGAATTTAGCTCTGAAACATTAAGTGCGGGGACAGATCTTTTAAGTGAAGATTTAAAGAGTGATAGCTTCTTTTATAACAATACAACTAGCGATAAACTTTTTTCGCTTAAAAGTGCTGATTGCTTTAATTTTGCTGTAGGTATGCATAAGCCAAGTTCTAATAGTTCCCTTTGCGATGAAAAAAGTATTGATATTCAAGCAGACAGTGTAAAGCAATATTTTACTTCCGGTGATAAAGTTATTGTACCTCTTGATGGCTTTCCTAGCTCTGGGTCTTTCTTATTTATGCCTCTGCTTGGTGGGAGTTATAACGAGAACTTTGGCGGACCTTTTAGTACTTCTTGGAAGCTCTTTGCATTTGAAGATGAAATAAAAGCAGGTTTTCGTTGTGTTAAGGATATTCCTTAAGTTAAAATGTTATTTATCGTTGGTAAGTATTAATTATAGAATTATGTGTAGAAAGCATAATTTTCCTCTGATATGAAAAACTCCAAAACTCATTCATAATTAACTTAAAGGTTATATTATGAATATTTTTTCAATTATTGGTTTATGCATGTCTATTGGGGTCCTCTTAGGCGGGCTTATGTTATCTTCAGATGACTTAACAATGTTCTTAGATTATCCCAGTTTATTTATTGTTCTTGGTGGGACACTCGCGGCTACAGCAATATCCTTTAGGCTAAATAGATTTATGGTTTTGGCCAAAATTTTCTTAAAACACGTTTTTAGTTCTAGTAGCGGAAAAAACTCAAAATTAGTATCTGAAATAATTAAGATAGTTAGCGCTATAAATAAAGGAGAGAGTATTGAGAGCTTTTTACCTTCTGTGAAAGATCCCTTCTTAAAAGAAGCTCTGACAATTTTAAATGACGGGTTTTTGAGCAATGAAGAACTTATAGAAATCCTTGAAGAGCGTCTGGAAAATATGAATTCATACGCTACTGAAGAAGCAAATAAAATAAAAGTTATTAGTAAATTTCCTCCAGCATTTGGAATGATGGGAACTACAATTGGGATGATCGTCCTATTGGCAAATTTAGGTGGAGAAGATGCTCTTAAGATGATTGGTCCTGCAATGGGAGTATGCTTAATAACTACTTTATATGGTGTAGCCTTTGCAAACTTAATTATTATTCCAATTGGAGAGAATCTAATTGAAGCTGCCAAAGAGAAGGACTTTCAAAATGTCATCATTATTGAAGGAGTAAAACAAATTTTAAAGAAATCTAATGTTGTTTATACTGCTGAAAAATTAAATTCATTTTTAGAGCCTAAAGATAGAGTTGATTGGAAAAAGATTGTATCATGAGTAAAAGAAGAAGAAAGGTAGAAGTAACTACCGATGATGATTCTGGATGGTTGTTATCATATGCAGATATGATGACACTGGTAGCCTGCTTCTTTATATTAATGATGGCCTTCGCTAACTTTGATCCTGTTGGTTTTAGTAAAAAAACAAAGGTTATATCAAAAGCTTTTAGAAAGAATAAATATAAAAGCTCACTTCTAAAATTAAAAAATATTGAAGAGGAAGTTGCTAAGCATCCAGAAATTAAAAAGATGGCCAAAGTTACTGTTTCTGATGGCAAATTAATAATGGTGATAAGTGGAACTGTTTTATTTGAATCTGGAAAATATGAATTGTCACAAAAAAGCATTAGAGAACTTCAAGAGTTAATCGAGATAATTAAAGGTCAAAGTATTAATTATAAAATACTTGTTGAAGGTCATACTGATTCTCTTGATGCTAAGTATAATGAAAATATGAGCTCTAACTGGCAACTAAGTTCTGCTAGGTCCTCACATGTTATATCTTATTTTGAACAGGCAGGGTTCCATCCTCGCAATCTAATTGCTATTGGTATGGGAGATAGTAAGCCACTTGCTCCGGATACAGATCAATTTGGACAACTTATAGAAAATAATATGAGAGGAAATAGAAGAGTTGTGATTAAAGTTTTAGACTTTGTGAATCCCAAAACTGAAAAACTTGGTTTTGGTGTTTACTTTTCTCAGGAGAACTAATCTTGATTCATTTTTTATTGATTCTATTAATTGCTACTTCTGCTATTGGGAATGATTACATTAGATTGTCTGATGTAAATATAGCTAAATTATCAAAACGAGAAGTAATTGAAGTTAAAAGAACTGTGAATAGGTTACTTCTTAGATCAAAAAAATATCAATATTTAATTTCTGAAGTAAAAAATCTCTCTAAAAAACAGAAAGTTTATTCTATAAAATTAATTGGAGACTTCTATAAGTGGAATGATGATTTACAGCAAGGACATGCTATAAGTGCTATATTACTTGAAAATGGAAGAGAAATTAACAAATTTGATAAATCTCGTGTGGAGAAGAAAAAACTTTTGTTTGAAGTCCAAAAACTAGTCTTAAAGTTATTATCTGAAAAAATGATTATTAATAAAGAAAAGGCTCTGAATACAAAACTTCAAAAAGAGAAGAAGAGTGAAGAAAATATAAATACAATAAAAGATGAAAAAATATCACCTAAACTTCAAGAAAAAGCAAAAAATCAAAAAAAAAATGAAAAAAAAAATGAAAAAAAAATAAGAAAAGAAGAAAAAAAAAAGGTAGATGAAGAAATAGAGAATAATAAAATCATTCAAAGAGAGAAAAAGAAACTTCAAAGGAAAAAAAATCTAATTAAAAAACAAAAAACTTACACTGTAGAGGAACCTGAAGACTTTTTAGACATAGAAAATGAAACTTTTGATATTGATTTGAACAACTATGTAAAATTTTCTAGTCTTGTTCATGTGATTAATACTAAGTCTACACTCGTTGATCCCAATTTAGTTACAATCAATTCACTTAATTACTATGGTGTTGCTATTGATTTTGATACGGCAGCAAGTTATAAGAGTAAAAGTCGTTTTATCGCCTCAATTGAATATCTTAAAAACTTTGGAGAAAATAATTATGAGATATCAGATAATCTAAACTTGAAGTTATCTTATTTGTATAAATGGTTTCAACATTTTTATCTACAGTTCGAAATATCCAGAAATAGTAATAGCTTCGTAAATTTAGTTGAGCTTGGTAGTCAGTTAGAGAATATCGAGGTTGTATCTTATGTAATGACTATGTATCTAAAGTTTAATGGAAATTTTATTAGGCCGTACACTATCTCACTAGGTGTTGGAAGAATTATTGCTGGAGAGGCCACATCCTCCATGTATACATCAGAAGTAACAGGATTTTCTCTATCTGGAGAGGTAACAATGTATAAAGTATGGAAGAAGTTGTTTGTAGGAGGGAAGATGTTTACAGATGTGTCTGAATTTGTTGGAACGAGATCTTATAATAATAACTCACTAGGTTTTCAAATTAACTCGGGATATATCTTTTAAGGAATATATTTCCTTGTATAAAAGCTTTCTAAAAACATCCTATAATATTATTATGAAAGCGACTCTAGAAAAAATTCAAAGTTATTTTAAAAAAAAATCAAAGCCTGATTCACAATCACTTCAAAAATTTGATGAAGTTGAAAAAGTATTTATGAAGATGGATTCAACAAAGACAATCAAATTAGATTGGAGAAGTTCATTTTTACGACAAAAATCTTCTCAAAGTGTATTAAATAGAAAAAATGCTAGTAATAGAAATACTAGAAGAGAGGGGCGTAATGAAGTTTCTGCTAACTAAACTGAATATCTCTAAAGGATCATTTTTCTTTTCATTTATTATTATTACAGCATCTTTATTTGCTGTTGTTGTTAATCAGATAGAAATGATTGTGCCTCATGAATATATTGGCTATGGACTAGCAATGAGTTTAAGCTTTCTTGCCATTGGAAAGTATTTCGATCGACAAGGTAGCGTTCAGATTCCAAGTGTCGAGTCTAAAGAATCTTTAGACTCTAAAGTATATGAATTTGTTGGTGTTAATTACATGATATTTCATAAGACTGGAGAACTTAAAAGAAACGCTTCAAATATTAAAGGTCTAGATCTTATTTATAATCAAAAAAACTTAATGGATTCATTTCATAATGTTAAAAGAAATGAGTTCTTACTTAAGACAACTGGTGAGAAATACTACTTAAAAATCCATGAATTAAATGATTTTAATATTATTGATATAAAAGAAGTTTATAAGGAAGTTAATGAGAAAAATAACTTCTCATATGACGATCTTTTTTATGAAGCTTGGGTAGAACTTTTTTCTTCTGATCTTTGTTTTAAACAGAAGGTTCACTTTTCTTATGGTGATAAGTTTGATGTAAATATTGGTTTAGAAGAAGTTGAAAATCTCAAAAAAGTGTTAAAATCAATATACTTATTCACTCAGAGAATCGACTCAGTTTCATCTGTGAATGTATCCATTAAGTCTTTTCAAGAGAGTGTAAATATTAAATTAAAGTATTTTGATACTGATAGTTCCATTGAAAAATTAAAAGAGATTAATTTTTCAAGCTCTGAAGATAGTTTGTTTCAAAGATTTTATAATTTTGAAACATGTGAAAATGGAGATTCAAAATATAAAATAGATATTTTTAAAGAAGAATCTAAAACAAATATAAATACATTTATAGATATCGGTATTTCTAATGAATTTGAAGGTCTAACTTGTTAGAATGAAACTATCCATATTAATTGTATTTACCTCTTTTAGCCTCCTTGGATTCTCTCAGTCTTTTAGAAAAAAATTATCCTTTTCTATGGGGATTAATAATACTTCGATTACACTCCAAGGAAGCACGCTAAAAACAAATCAAAATGCACCAGCATCATCTATTGATAACTCAGATCCTGAGGCCAGTAGTGTAATTATCTCCTCTGTAGAATATGATTTGTATAATGATGTAGATAAATCATATGTAATTTCTACAATTCTACCTTTAATAGGTGAAGATACATCATACTTTCAGGTAGGCGTTGGACTTCGTTATTTTTTTAAATCTTTAAGTTCAACTTTAAATTATGAAAAAGAGGGATCAAGCCTACAGATGAAATCAAAGCTTAAATATTTCGCCGGAGCAAATTTATCTACAGGATATCTAGTGTACAAAACTGCATTTAGTAAAAAAAATGATATTATTTTCTCTCTAGAGGGAGAGGGAGGATTGTATTATGATATAACTGACAAGTATGCGCTAAGAGGTTCTTTTGTTTTAAGTAAGGGCTTTGGTGTTGAAACATCAACTTTTGCTACGAGATTACTTCTTGGGCTAACAATTTATATGGAGGAACTTTTTTGAAATTATTATTTACAGTTTTGATATTGTTTTCTTTTCTTTCATTTGCTGAGGAACTGACTCTTAATTCTTCTCCTGAAGGTGCTGAAGTATATGTAATGACAAGTCAAAATCAACTAATGAAAATAGGTAAGACTCCGTTTAAAATGCCAATAAGAAAAATTATTAAGCAATTTGTAAAATCCAATGTATTCAATATTGAGTTACAAAAAGATGGATTTGAAAAATTTCGACTACTTTTTTCACATTCAGGTTCTAATGATGTTGTCTTGAATGCAAAACTTGAAGTATCTAAAGAAATAAGTTTAATTCAATCTTTTGATGGAGTTATGTCAGATTTATTTGATGCCCAAAGATTAATCCGAGGTAAGTCTTATGCTGAGGCAATTGAAAAACTGGATCAAGTCTCAAATAAGCATCCATACTTCTCTATTGTTCATGAGCTTAAGGGGAGCACATTTTACCTTATGAAAGAATATAAAGATTCGTTGAGTTATTATAGAAAGGCATTTAGTGTTAATCCAAAAAACAGAGATGCTTATATAATGAAGAACTATCTAGAGAAAAAGTTTAAATTAAAGTCAATATAGGAATTTATGAAAAAACTGTATTCATTATTTTTAATCTGTAGCATACTATTCAATACTGCTTTTGCGCGTACAAATGTTATTCCAAGTATTCATTGGCAAAAAATTGAACTTGAAAAACATATCACTCAAAAAGTAATATCTAGCATTAATGGAGTAGTTGAGCGAAAAAGCTTTACTGTAGATACAAATGTTGAGGTTATAGAACCAAAGACACCTGATTTCTATAAATCAGATATTGAGCAAAATAATTCAGAGAGTAAAGCTAGTAAAGATAAAAATACTGATCAAGAAGAACTTAAAAAGAAAGAGCTTGAAGCCAAAAATGCTGAAAAGGCAAAAGAAAAAAAAGAACAAGCTGATAAAGATAAGAGTAAAGGGAAAATAAAGCCTTCAGATGTACTTCCAAGTAAATTACCTCAAGACTATATAGTTTTTTCAAAGCTAGGACTAGAGGCTCCACTTATTGATGACTTTGATAACTTTAGACGAGAGACAATTCTTAAAGAAATTGTCGGTAATAATGCTGAGGCTAAAGAAAAGTACGAAGCACTTATAAAATCTAAGGAAAATGAATTTAAAAATAAAACAGCAGAGCTAAAAGAGAAATTAGAAATTGCAAAAAAAGCGTCTGAAAAAAAGATTAGTGATTTTGAGCAGCTTTGGAAATACAACTCAAATTTAGATATATTTAAAAATTTGGACAAAATTACAATTCTTGTAAAAGTAGATGAGAGTATTGATGCTAGCGATAAGGCAAAAATTAAAAAGTATGTGGAAAACTTAAATATTACGTATTCTGGTGTGAAAGGAGCAATTAAGCTATCTTTTGTACCTTTTAATCAAAAAATTATAGAAAAAGATCAAATTGAAACTGTCGCTAAATTTGCAAATGTTTTAGCTGCTATCTTCTTTGCTATTCTTTTAGGTGTTATATGTTTTGTTTTCTTTAGAAAAATTGAAACAATGCTTAATAACCTTGCTCAAAAGAAAATGGCGTTAGAGGGTGGTAAAAAGGATGATGATAAAAATTCACCAATGGAAGTCTCATCGTCAAGTGGAGGAGATTCTCCAGCTGAAAGTGAAGCTTTGGAAAGATTTATTAACTATCTACAAGTTAATTTTATTTCTGCGACAGCTTTAGTTAGAAAGTGGATTAGCTCACCGGAAAAGAAAGAAATATCAGCTCTTAAGTTTTTGGCCGATGGTTTAAGTAATGATCTACTATTAAAGCTTTTTGATGGTCTACAAGACAAAGAAAGAGAAGTTTGGAAAGGACTTCTTGAAACTTCAAATAATAAGTATGATAAGAGCAAAGCAGCTTTATTTGTAAATGAAGAAATTGTAAGTGATTTAATTGTCCCTAGTGCGATAGATGACCAAGAGCTTGTTAGTTCTGTAATGAAATTATCACCATTAGAAGTTTCAAATTTTATTAAGGATAATAAAGAGTTTGGAAAATTATTTTTTAATATTTTTACAGCAAATTTCTTAAGTCAAGTTATGATCCATATGAATAGTGACCTTGTTAGATTTATAATTGGTGACAGTAATAAATTTTCAGCAGATTTTGTTTCAGAAAACAGAGATAAAATTTTAAGTCTTTGTTCTAAATATCATGACTCATCTTCTTCATCACCATTTGTTGAAAAGTTAAAGAAGCTTATTTATGTTTCGGCACCAGACCAAGAGAGGATATTATATTCAGAGTTCTTAAAGATTAGACCTGTTAATGAAGGGGTAAATGTATGTCTCTTTAAAGCTCCATTTTCGATAATATCTTATTTGGAACCAGAAGTTTTATCTGACATTCTAAAAAAATATGAATTCTCAAAGAGAGTGGACCTTCTTGGAACTCTTGATGAAGAGCTTTCTGATAGCTTACTAGATTTATTCGCTCCTGAGGGAAGTAAAGCTAGGGATATGTATAACTTTACTGTTGAGGATAAAGATGAGTCATATTTTGACAATTTAAAAGAGCATTCAGAAAATATTCAAAGTGAATTTAGAACTTTCATGAATGAATATTTTGAAGAGTATGATGAAAAGAAATTACTGTTCTTAAAACCAGCTAGTGAAGAGTGGTTAAATTTCTTGTCCAATAAGACTCCTGATTTATCTCTTGTATCGTAAAAAATTGAATTTATAAAAGACAATTAGCTTGATGTTTTTATATTGAGATCATCAATCTAGTTGTTAAAAAACAATTCTAATCTTTCTTTAATTTTTGATGCTGGTGATGCAAAGTTTAATTCTTTCCATAAAAACTTTAAAGGTAACTTCTCAAAGCCTCTTTTTGATACTTTTTGGCTTTTTGGAAATTTTCCAGACCATAATAATCCTACAACCTCATG
>CAKZUQ010000018.1 GCA_937923325.1 uncultured Bacteriovoracaceae bacterium | reverse complement strand
TAATGCAATTGCTGATTATAAACAACTTCCCTATTTAAATTTTGAGCAAAGAAAACTTATTGTGGAAAATTTGAAAGGTGTAAAAAATGTAATTGCTCAAAATACTTTAGATTATTCTGATAATTTAAGAGCTCAAAAACCTGACTTTGTTGTCCACGGTGATGACTGGGTTAATGGTGTTCAAAAGGACACTCGTAAACAAGTTATTGAAGTTTTAAAAGAATGGGGAGGAGAACTAGTAGAAACTCCTTATACTCTCGGAGTCAGTTCAAGTGATATCAAACAAACAATAAAAAAAATAGGAATAACACCTGATAGTAGAAGAGGAAGATTAAGGCGTTTAATCAAGGCTCATGGAATTGTTAAAATTCTTGAGGCGCATAATGGACTAACTGGATTAATTGTTGAAAATACCAAAGAAAATAATAATGAGTTTCATGGCATGTGGTTAAGTTCACTTACAGAGTCCACTGTTCATGGAAAGCCTGATATTGAAGTAGTAAGCCTAACATCTAGAGTTCAAACCTTAGAGGATATTTTAGAAGTGACAACAAAGCCAATTATCTATGATGGAGATTCGGGGGGAAGACCTGAACACTTTGTTTTTACAGTCAAAACTCTTGAGAGGCTCGGAGTTTCAGCAATTATCATTGAAGATAAGATAGGACTGAAAAAGAATTCTCTTTTTGGAAAAGATGGAGGTCAAAATCAGGATTCTATTGAGAATTTTTGTCATAAAATTTCTCAAGGAAAAAAAGCCCAAGTCACTAGTGAGTTTATGATCATTGCTAGAATCGAATCTCTTATTTTAGAAGCCGGAGAAGAAGATGCTCTAGAAAGAGCAAAACAATATATCAAAGCTGGTGCAGACGGAATTATGATTCACTCAAAGTCTAAAAAGTTTGATGAAATAAAATCATTTTGTGAAAAGTTTAGAAAAACAGATATCGATACTCCAATAATTGTTGTTCCTTCAACTTACAATCATGTAACAGAGAGTGAGCTTATAGAAGTCGGTGTTAATGTCGTTATTTATGCTAATCATTTACTCCGAGCTGCTTATCCGGCCATGACAAATATTGCAAATCAAATATTAAAAGATGAATCTGCAAAAAATACTAATGAAGACTGCATGCCAATAAAAGAAATTATAAACTTAATACCAAGTAGTGATGTATGATTAATCCAAAAGATTTTTATGAACTTTTAATAGAAAAAACAGGTTGTGATTTTTTTGCAGGTGTTCCAGACTCAGCTTTAAAATATTTATGTTCTTATATAAATGACACTTCAAAAAATCACTTTATTACGGCGAATGAAGGTAGTGCAGTCTCTATGGCCATTGGTCATCATCTTGCAACAAGAGAAATCCCCTTTGTTTATATGCAAAACTCCGGTATTGGAAACAGCCTAAACCCTATTCTTTCAATGGCTTCGAAGGAAATATATAAAATACCCATGATTATTTTTGTTGGATGGCGCGGAGAAAATAGAGACAAAGATGAACCTCAACACTTACATCAAGGTAAAGTTATGATTCCAGCTTTTGGTGCTATGGAATTAGACTACGATATTATGCCTACAAATATAAATAGTGCTGGAGCATTAATTGGCCAAGTAGTAAGCCGGTTAAAAACCGATCCCAAACCTTATTTTATAATCATTAAGCCAAATACTTTTGAGGAATATAAAAGCCCTATACAAGAAGAAGATAATAATGATGAACTTTCAAGGGAAGATGTATTAAAAAGACTAAGTCCTTTAAAAAAGAGCTCTTTTTTTATAGCAACAACAGGATTCACAGGTCGTGAACTATTTGAAAGTCAACAAGATGCTTCTCATAACTTTCTTTCAATTGGGGGAATGGGGCATGTCTCTAGTATTGCTCTTGGAGTAGCAAATTCAAAACCACATAAGCAAATTATTTGCCTTGATGGAGACGGAAGTCTTCTAATGCATATGGGAAATATGGCGATTGCAGGACAGAGTAAATTAAAAAACTTCATCCATATTGTTTTTAATAATGGATGTCACTTATCTGTAGGTGGTCAAAAAACAATTGCTCATGATATTGACCTAGTTAAAATGGCACAGGCCTGTGGTTATAAAAAGACACTAATGGTTAAAAATCAAAGTCAGCTGGATTCGCTTATTGAAAACTTGCCTCAACTAGAAGGTCCAGTGTTTACTAATTTAATAATAAATAAAAATGTTAAAGAAAACCTTGGTAGACCAATGCTGACTCCAAAAGAGATGAAAAATATGTTTATGGAGAAATTAAATGAGTAATATTTTTTTAGGAAATAACACAATCCAAAAGCTCAGCCTCCTAATTCAAGAACAAAATATATCAAGAATTTTTCTTGTCACTAATAAAAATTCATTTATCTCCTCAGGAGTTTCTGATTATATATTTCAAAATTTAGTTAGCTGCGAATATCGAAGATATAAAGACTTTAGTGTAAACCCAAAGTTCGAAGAAATTGAACAAGGTATAAAAGAGGTTGAAGAATTCAAGCCAGAGCTTATCATTGGTGTTGGCGGTGGAAGTGCTATGGATATGGCCAAGCTTATCTTTCACAAAGTAAATGACTCTACAATAGATCTTATGTGTATTCCAACAACAAGTGGAAGCGGAAGTGAAGCGACACAATTTGCTGTTTATTACAAAGACGGAATCAAACAAAGTCTTGATGATCCAAAAATTCTTCCAAAGTACGTGATTGTTGATGGCCATCTTACCGAGAACTTACCAAAGCATATCACAGCCTATACAGGGATTGATGCTATTTCTCAGGCAATGGAATCTTTTTGGGCGGTAAGTTCGAATAGTGACTCTAAAACAATTGCGCTAAAATCATTAAAGCACACTGTAAACTCTATCTATAAAGCTGTGAACTCTCCTACTATGGAAGACAGAGAGCAGATGGCCATTGGCTCATTTTATGCTGGTCAGGCAATAAATTTTACCAGAACTACAGCTCCACACGCTTTTAGTTATTACCTTACAAGTAAATATGGTTTCCCTCATGGCCACGCTGTTGGACTTGTTATTCCTTTTTTTATTATAGAAAATTCAAAGCATTGTGACCTTTCGCAGCTATTTAGCATCTTTAACGTTAGTGGACCATTAGAATTAAAAAATAAGTTTCAATCAATCATGGAAAGCATAGGGCTAGAAAATGACCTCTATAAAGTTATTAAAGATGATATGGACGGATTTTTAAATGCTGTAGATCCAAAAAGACTTAGTAATAACCCAGCACAATTGAATAAAGATGAGTTTAGAAGGCTCTTTACTCCCGAACTAATATAACTTTGCTATCTTCAAGTGCTGTAAGATTAACAACTCCACAATTAAGAGTGATTCCTGAATCAAACTTGGAATAAGTTATATCATCAACTTTAACTTCTCCATCTAAAACACAAAGCCCTTCTTTATCGTTAAGATTTAATTCAGTGGTTTTTCCACTATTTAAATTTAGTATTGAGGCCTTAAAATCTGGGTGGTTAACAAATTCCTGCAGGCCAACTTTAGTAAATAAATTATTATTCTCTATTACAGATTTATTAAACTCTTCGTTAAAGTTTAAAACATCCATGGCCTTACTAACATGGAGTTCACGTGAGTTTCCATTTACATCGACTCTATTCCAGTCCCAAACTCTATAAGTAATACCTGAACTTTGTTGAACTTCTGCTAATGTCACATCAGAGCCTATTGCATGAACAGTTCCGCTTGGCACATAGAAGTAATCACCAGCTTTTACTTCAATAAAGTTTAAATACTTATCCACTTCTAAATTATTTTCAATAGCTGTTTTAAATTCTTTTTTTGTTATACCGGGTTTAAACCCCAAGTAGATCCCTGCTCCAGCGGCTGAAGATAGAATAATCCAACACTCTGTTTTACCTTTTGAGTTTTCATGTTCTTTTGCGTATTCATCACCGGGATGAACCTGAACAGATAAATTATCACTAGTATCAATAAACTTTACTAGATAGCTTAATTCACAAAGCTCATTTAGTTTTTGCTGTCCTAGACTTGAAGGACCACTACTATGTGTTGAAATCTCCCACGTCTCACCAAGTTTTTGACTCGACACAATTTGTTTAATTTTTGATAACTCACTACCACCCCAAATTGTAAAAGATGAATGTGGAGTTAACTTAGATATAATTCCCATAAATCTAATTTAGACACTTGAAATCATTTAGAAAAGCTCGCTGCATTATCACTTAATTCACTACTTTTTAACTTGAGTTAAAACTAAATAAATAATACACTAGTCGGATAACTAACTGACTGCTTCAACAAAGGCAAACAAATGAATAAAATCCTAGTTCTTGATGGTGCCATGGGTACCATGATTCAACAATACAAACTAACTGAAGAAGATTATCGAGGTGAACGCTTCAAAGATTATCCTTCATCACTTAAAGGTAATAACGATTTATTAACTTTAACAAAACCAGAAGTTATTTCTGAAATTCATGAAAAGTACTTAGATGCTGGTGCAGATATCTTAGAAACGAATACATTTTCGGCCAATAGAGTTTCAATGGCCGACTATAATATGGAAGAGTTGTGTTATGAATTAAATTTCGTATCAGCTAAACTTGCAAAAGAAGCATGTGCAAAGTTCTCAACTCCAGATAAGCCGCGATATGTTGCTGGTAGTATTGGACCAACAACAAAAACAGCTTCTATTTCTCCAGATGTTAATGATCCAGGTTTTCGTGCCATTACTTTTGATGAATTAGTGGCCTCTTATAAGGAACAAGTTTCAGCACTAGTTGTTGGTGGAGTTGATTTTCTTTTAGTTGAAACAATTTTTGATACATTAAATGCAAAGGCAGCATTGTTTGCTATTAGTACTTATTTTGAAGAGTCTAAAGTAGAACCTCTACCAATAATGGTATCAGGAACCATTACAGATGCATCAGGTAGAACTTTATCAGGTCAAACAATTGAAGCCTTTTTGTATTCAATGAGCCATTTACCTCTTATGAGTATCGGAGTGAACTGTGCTCTTGGTGCTGATTTAATGAGACCTTATATTAAAACTCTTTCTGAAAAAGCACCATTTAAAGTCTCTATGTATCCCAATGCTGGTTTACCCAATGAATTCGGTGAGTATGATCAAACACCAACACAGATGGCAGATATTGTTGAAGGTTTTTTAAAAGATGGATATATAAATATTATCGGTGGTTGTTGTGGAACAACTGACTCTCATATTAGAGAAATTGCAAAACGTGCTGAAAACTATCAAGCACACACAGTACCATCTCTAGAAAAAATTCCTCACTACTCAGGCCTTGAACCTTTAACAATTTTTGAAGAAAGCAATTTTATCAATATTGGAGAAAGAACAAATATTTCTGGTTCTGCAAAATTTAAGAAGCTAATCCAACAAGAAAAATATGATGAAGCAGTTGAAGTCGCTCGTCACCAAGTTGAAAATGGTGCCCAAATCCTTGATGTAAATATGGATGATGGAATGATTGATGGTGTAGCAGCTATGACTAAGTTTTTAAACTTAATCGCAGCAGAGCCTGATATTGCACGAATTCCAGTCATGATAGATTCATCAAAATGGGAAATCATTGAAGCTGGTTTGAAATGTGTTCAAGGTAAGGCCGTTGTAAATTCTATTTCTTTAAAAGAAGGTGAAGAAGAGTTTATTAATCATGCAAAGACTTTGAAAAAATACGGAGCTGCTGTTGTAGTTATGGCCTTTGATGAGATTGGCCAAGCTGATACATATGATCGAAGAGTAGAGATTTGTAAAAGAGCATATGATGTTCTAGTAGATAAAGTGAACTTTCCAGCTGAAGATATTATATTTGATCCTAATATCCTTGCTATAGCTACAGGTATTGAGCAACATAATAACTATGGTGTCGACTTTATTGAAGCCACAAGATGGATTAAAGAAAATTTACCTCACGCTAAAGTAAGTGGTGGTGTATCAAATGTTTCATTTTCATTTAGAGGGAATAATCCTGTCAGAGAAGCAATCCACTCAGTATTTTTATTTCACGCTATTAAAGCTGGAATGGACATGGGAATTGTAAATCCAGGAATGCTCGGCATTTATGATGATATTCCACTTGATCTGCGCGAAAAAGTTGAAGACGTTGTTTTAAACAGACACCCAGATGCAACAGAAGCTCTAGTTGATATTGCTGATTCAGTTGTTGGTCAGAAAAAAGATTCAAAAAAGAATGATGAATGGAGACAACTTCCTGTAAAAGAAAGAATTACTCATGCTCTAGTTAAGGGCATAGCTGATTATATTGAAATAGATGTCGAAGAAGCTAGACCAAACTACGAGAGACCACTTCATGTAATAGAGGGTCCACTTATGGATGGTATGAATGTTGTTGGTGAGCTTTTTGGCGCTGGAAAAATGTTTCTACCTCAGGTTGTTAAATCAGCAAGAGTTATGAAAAAAGCGGTTGCCCACCTTCAGCCATTTATTGAAGCTGAAAAAGGTGGAAAGGTAGAAAGTGCTGGAAAAATTCTAATGGCAACAGTTAAAGGTGATGTTCACGATATTGGTAAAAATATCGTAGGTGTTGTCCTTGCTTGTAATAATTTTGAAGTCATTGATATGGGAGTTATGGTTCCAGCAGAAGATATTCTTAGAAAGGCAAAAGAAGAGAACGTAGATATTATCGGTTTATCGGGTCTCATTACTCCAAGCCTCGATGAAATGGTTGATGTGGCCAAAGAAATGAAACGACAAAATTTTTCAACTCCACTTATGCTTGGAGGAGCGACAACAAGTAGAATTCATACTGCAGTAAAGGTTGATCCGCATTATGATAATACAATTGTTCACGTTGCTGATGCCTCTAAATCAGTTCCTGTGGCACAGATGCTTTTAACTCAAAAAGATGAAATACACACAAGTACTAAAAAACACTACTCTGAACTTAGGCAAAGTCATGCTAACCGTCAAAAAAAATCAACTTTAATCTCAATGGCCGAAGCTCGAAAGAACAAATTTTTAGCAGACTGGGACAACTTTAAAGTATATCAGCCTAATTTCGTTGGTGTTAAAGAAGTAAGTGATGTTCCCCTATCAACTCTTAGAAACTTTATTGATTGGAGTCCATTCTTTAGTGCTTGGCGATTAACTATGGCCTATCCAAAAATCATGGAAGATCCAAAATACAAAGAAGAAGCTACAAAATTATTCAATGATGCTCAAATTTACTTAGATGAAATCATTAACTCAAAGGTCGTATCTAACAAAGCTAAAATCGGAATTTTTAAAGCCAGTTCAGAAGATGAAAAAATTTATTTAGAAGACTACGATATAACTTTAAATATGCTAAGAAGCCAAAGAAAAATGGAAGAGGCCGATTCAAGAAATAGATGCTTAGCCGATTATATTGCCCCAAAATCCAGTGGACGTACTGACTATATGGGTGGCTTTATCGTTACTGCAGGACTAGGCCTTGAAACACTTATTACAAAATATGAAAAAGAAAATGATGACTACGCGGTGATAATGATTAAGTCTCTTGCAGACAGGCTTGCGGAAGCTTTTGCTGAGTATATGCACTTACAGCTCAGAACTGAACTTTGGGGTTACGCTAAAGATGAGGACTTATCCAATGAAGATTTAGTTCGAGAAAAGTATAAAGGAATCAGACCCGCTCCTGGTTATTCAGCTTGTCCAGATCACTCTGAAAAACAAAAACTATTTAAGATTTTAGGCGGAAACGATATTGGAGTTGAATTAACTGAATCATGTGCAATGACTCCAGCAAGTAGTGTTAGTGGTTGGTATTTTGCTAATCCTGAAGCAAAATATTTTAATGTCGGTGCAATCACTAAAGAACAAGTTGAAGTTTATGCAAAAGAAAAAGATATAACAATTGAAACAGCTGAGAAATGGCTACGTCCAAACTTAGAATATTAGGAAAAAAATATATGGCTAAAATCACAGAACACTTAAAAAAAGCAAATGGAGAAACAATTTTTTCTTTTGAAATACTTCCTCCTATGAAAGGTCAAGGAATTCAAAAGCTATTTAATGCTGTTGAGCCCCTAATGGAGATGGACCCTAAATTTGTGGACGTTACATATCATCGTGAAGAATACATGTATAAAAAAAGAGAAAATGGACTACTAGAGAAAGTTGCTCTGAGAAAAAGGCCAGGAACAGTTGGAATATGTGCTGCATTAATGAACCGTTTTCATATTGATACAGTCCCTCATATTATTTGTGGTGGTTTTACAAAAGAAGAGACAGAAAATGCCTTAATAGATTTACAGTTTCTAGGGATTGATAATGTTCTAGCTCTACGCGGAGATGCGATCAAAACAGAGTCTAGATTCACTCCTACAGAAGGTGGCCATCACTATGCCAGTGATCTTATTGAGCAGATAAAGACTATGAATGGTGGGCATTATTTAAATTACGAAGTTGAAAATGCATTCCCTACAGACTTTTGCATTGGAGTTGCTGGCTATCCAGAAAAACACTTTGAAGCACCAAACTTTAATGTGGATATGGAATACTTAAAAAAGAAGGTTGAGCTTGGGGCAGACTATATTGTAACTCAAATGTTTTATGATAATAGTAAGTTCTTTGAGTTTGTAGATAAATGTCGTGAGATGGATATTAATGTGCCTATTATCCCTGGTTTGAAACCAATTTCCACATTGAGTCAATTAACCGTTCTTCCAAGTATTTTTCATATTGACCTTCCTTGTGATCTTGTTAAAGCTGTCACTGACTGCAAAACAACTAAAGAAATTAGAAAAATTGGAGTAGAATGGGCAATTATGCAATCAAAAGAATTAAAAGCGAAAGGAGTTCCTTGTCTACACTATTACACTATGGGAAAATCAGATAACGTAGTAAAAATAGCAAGAGAGATTTTTTAAAATGCTTCCATATAGTAAATCATTATTAATAATACCTACATTCAATGAAATCGATAATATTGAAAGAATGCTTTCGACCATTACTGGTTTGTATCCAGAATTAAATATTTTAATTATCGAAGACGGTTCACCTGATGGTACCGCTGATGTTGTTAAAAAATTTATGAAAGAAAATAATAAAATAAATATTATTGAAAGAACTGGAAAACTAGGTCTTGGAACTGCCTACATAACAGGTTTTAAATGGGCCCTAGAGCGAGACTATCAATTTGTTTTTGAAATGGATTGTGACTTCTCACATGATCCAAAAGATATTCCTAGATTACTAGAGGCAGCTCAATCTAATGACCTCGTTATTGGATCTAGATATATAGATGGTATTAGAATTATCAATTGGCCTATTCATAGGCTTCTTTTGTCTTACTTTGCAGGAGTCTACACGAGAATTGTAACAGGTTTAAATGTATTAGATGCTACTGGTGGATTTAAATGTTTTACAAGATCTGCACTGGAATCACTAAATTTAGATAGAGTTTTCTCAAATGGGTATTCATTTCAAGTTGAGTTAAATTTTAAGATTTGGGCCAAAGGCTTAAAAATAAAAGAAGTTCCCATTGTTTTTACAGAAAGACGTGATGGTGAATCCAAAATGAGTGGTGGCATTATTCATGAAGCTGTGTTCGCCGTTATCAAACTTCGTCTTCGTAAGATGTTTGGAATGTTAGACTAATGCTAGAGACAATTCTAAAGCTTGATACAGATCTCTTTTTATTTTTAAACCATATTAATCATACTTCTTTGGACTCTAGTGTCGATTTTATTTCAAATAGTCTAATTCCTGGTATCATTATTATTTGTTTGTTTTTAACTTTGGGTTTCAAAAAATTTGGCAAATTAATATTTCCAGCCTTTTTTGTTTTAGTTCTTACATTCGGATTAACAGATAGTATTTCAAGTAAAGGTCTTAAAGATAATATCAAAAGATTTAGACCAATGCATGAACCGGCCATCATGAGTCAAGTCTATACAGCAGGATTTGGAAGAGGTGGAGGAAAATATGGATTTGTCTCATCACATGCTGCAAATACGTTTGGATTAGCCACTTTTATTTTTTTAATGCTTGGAAGCTACTATAAAGGTTTTCGGTTCTTATTTCTTTGGGCCAGCTTAGTTAGCTACACTCGTATATATCTTGGAAAGCACTACCCGCTAGATTTAGTCTGCGGAGCAATGCTTGGGATTTTAATTGCTATCATTACTTATAAAGTATTTTATAAGTTAGTTCTTAGTCGAAGGAACTTTTCCTAAATTTACGGTAATCACTTGGCCATTTACTTCAATAGAATCAAGATTTAAGTTTCTTATCTTCTTTAAAATAAATCTTTTTATTGAGAAGTAACCTAATTTAGCTTTGTTTAGATTAATTTGCATTTTATTATCTTTAGTTAAATTTTTAATTTCTCCACCAATATAAAGATTAGCATTCAGCCATGAATCAAGAAAAACTTGGCCTTTAAATAGACCTTTTTCAACCCTGAGTGATAAGTTTCTTGCTGTAAGGGGAATTGCTTTTGGAATAAAACTCGTTTGTATCAAATCTGTTAACGCTGGATTTTCAGCAATCAGCATCTTAAAAAATTCATCTGAGTTAATTGTTCCAAATGAAGTTGTTTTAATGCCTAAGCTTCCATTCAGTACAAAGCCATCTAGTACTGTCGCGTCATCAGAGTTTGGACCATTAACTTCAGTTAAGTCAGCACTCATGCTAATTTCTTCTAAGGCAAAGTCATTAGGTTGGATGAATAAATTAAGTCTATGTAAATTAATATCAAAATCAGTTTTTGTTGACTGCATATTTGCACCATCAAAACTTAAAAATTTGAAAACGTTTAAAAAACTAAAGTCAAATTTCAATTCAACAATAGTATTTTGATCATGAATAACAAGATGCTTTTCTTTTTTGTTAAACTTGACCTCTATTTCTTTATGCGACAATTTTACTTGTTCTAAATCGTACTTAGCAGATTCTGCATAAGCCTTGCCTTTATCATTTGCAAACTCCCCATACAGGTTTGAAAATTTAACAAGGGGAAATGAAGCGAATGCATTGGATGATAATAACAGTGAGAATATCAGTATCTTTTTCATATTAACCTTCTATTTTTCGGGACTACGTCGTTTACCACAACTAGTACATCCTTTAGATTTTTTAGCAACTTTTCGTGCATCATTAACTTTATTATAAAAAGCATTCATTGCATTTTTGGCACTTTCAGGCTCGAGTAACCAAGCAAATTTTTTCACTGATGGAATTGTTTGAGTGAGATAACTAATTACTTCTCCACCTTTGATAGCTTCACCGTCTTCTTTAATTAGATGAATAGTCTCAGAACATTCTTCAAAGCTTAAATTTGAAAATTCAGTATATATTTCCATATCTTGAATAGGTTTTAGGTTGATAACACCATCGCCATCAACTAGTTTTAACGCTTGCGTGAAACGAACACAAAACGTGCACTCTGAATCAAATAATAAAACAGGTAATTTAGTTTTCATTTAAATAACTCCAATTGCTCAAGAGCTTCATAACATTTTTTGAAATTGCCCGCCGAGTAGTACTCTTTGTCTAGTTTAGAAATAACATTTTGTGTTGTAAATGCAAGGTTTTCAGATTCGATTTTAAAAATGGCCTCAACAACATCATGAGAAAAGATAAACATACTCGCAAGAGGCTTTAATTGATTTGCTGTTAAACCTCTAGGTAATCCAGAACCATCTGGCTTTTCATGATGATCTAGAATAATTTGATCTACATCTGCTGGAATATTTTTGTATTTTTTTATTAACTCAACAGCTTCAGCTGGATGATCTTTAAAGTTTATAAAATTTTCCATTTCACGTTCAGTTAAAACTTCTTCATCTAGTACGGGAACTTTTATTGTTACATCATGTAAAAAACTAGACATAACAAGCTTATTTCTGTTCTCCATAGAGTCCCATGCTAGTTTTGAGATAATTCCACAACTAACATAACTTAGAGCAACACTATGCTTAGTTAGGTAACTTCTTTCATTTCGAAAAATTCTATTATAAACGGTATCAAACTTTTTAACTTTTTGAAAAGTTTCAAGAGCAACTTTAACACTATTTTCAGTTACTCTAACGATCTTTTCGGAGAAACCAAAATTTTTAACAGTTTTCATGATCACATTATGAGCATCGATAATTTTAGTTTCTTCTTTAGTATCAATACCAGTTAATATCATTTCGATTTGTTGAGATAATGTTTCTACAACAATTTTCAAATCTGTCTTTTGGATTAAAAGTTTATCAATTTTTTTATCTTTATATTTTAGCACCTCTTCAATAGATAAAATGTCATGCATTTTCAAAACTTTAACAAATTTTTCTTCATTTATTTTTACGAATATATCTGTTGGCATCTCTTTCATTGATTCTAACAAATCAATACTTATATTACAGTAAGTAGAATTATTCTTCTCCACAACGCCACCGCTAAACAAATTCTTTTTTTCTTCTAGATTTTTCAAGACTTCCTGAACACCTTCAAAAACATTTGGTTTTTCGATATTTCCAATCAATTGCTTTCCGCTTGAGAAGACTTCATACTCTTGCGGTAATGAAGAACTACAAAGTACATATGGAATCATTAAATTACGATCTAATAGATACTCATAAACCATACCACCGTTTCCACGAGGCATATTATAGTCACATACAATTAGATCAATCTCTTTAGCAGACTCTATTACTTCTATGGCCTTATTGCCTGTATCAGCAAAAAGAAATTCACAATCAGCTTCCGCCTCAAAGGTAAAAGCTATAATATCCCTAATATCTTCTTCATCATCAATAATTAATACTTTCAACATACAATTCTACTTTTTTAAAGAGAAATATTTATTCTCTTTAGATTTTCTTCAACATTAACAATTTGCTCTTTTACAGCTTTATCATTTGTAATAATTTGAACTCTATAAGAACCAGGATTCACAACAATATGAAACATTCCAGTCTCATGTCCTACATAGTCTTGAAACTCTACTTCCCCCTTAGTTGTTTTTTTGAAAACTTTAACCTTAAAGTCAGACAAAGGTTTCTTATCTATCCCTAAAACTTGACCTCTAATTCCACTTTTTTGAACTCTATCTAATAAATACTGCCAACCATCTCTATTGCGTTCAACAGTCTTATCTCTCCACTTACTATATTTTGGATGAAAACCTTGTCTTCTACTGTTTAATTCAATTACATATGGAATTACTTGGTAAGCCTCATACATCCAATCAATATCTCCACCATCAGCATTGTAAAGTAATTCCCATGCAGTACCTGGTTTATAGTCTAAAAGCCACGCGATATGATCACCAATTTTTTCAACAACTTCTTTTGTTTGTGTTCTTCTTTTACCACATCCATATGGATAGATAACAAGTTCACTATAAGCATGATAAGAAATATCAAAAACAGGTCTTTTTTCAGCAATAAATTTCATCATCGCTTGTGTCTCTGGTTCACTTGCTGGGCTAGGCCCTCTATAAGTTTGAGAAGACTGTGATCCACTTGATCCATTACAGGCATTCCAACCTGCAGGATAATTTCTATTTAGATCTACTCCATAACCTCCACGTGTATTCTTTCTCCACCAAGAGTCATGGTTCCACATTTTATTATTTCCATCGACATTGAACATAGGAATAACCCATATCTGTGTAGAGTCAATCCAATCAGTAACCTTATTAAGAGTTTTATAGTTTGTAAGTAGGTATTCAATTATATCTATAGATACTTCTGGAGTCATAATCTCACGAGCATGGTGCATAGAATTAAATAATACCGATGGTTCATCAAGCTCATCAACTTGTGGATTATCTGAAATTTTAAGCGCCCATATATCTCTACCTTCTAAAGACTTTCCTATTGAAACAAGTTTTGTTAAGTCTGGGTATCTGGCATTAAAATCTTTTACAATTGATTCTATCTCACTGGGATTTTTATATTCTTCATCTGGCTTTCTTGTAATTCCTTTTGTTTCAGTAACAGTAATTTTATAGCCATGACTTTTCAAGAATTTGTAATCTATATCACTTATCAGTACATCTACAATCTTTTGATCGACATCTACTCCAGCGATATCAATATCATGCTCTGAAATATCCTTTAAACCTTTAGAGAAATCATTTAGTTGAATGCTCGCAATCATTGTCCAGTCTTGTCTAAAAACTTGATTATGTTTTTCGTGAGAATAAGAGTTGAAACTTAGAATAACAAATAATAGAGTAAGACCTATTAGATATTTAATTGCATGCATATTACCCGTCCTTGGATTATGTTAATTTATATACATAATAGGACACCAAATCTTAGTCGAAGAGTAAAATAAAATAGTCTTATTTTATAATATTTTTTTTAACTGTTTTAGTCGGTTATACAGCTAATTTGAAAGATATAAAATCATCAGGCCATAGATGCTCTGCTTCCTCTAAGTATTCAGCAGCTTTCTTTGCATTTCCATCTTGTTTTAAAGAGTTTATTAAGATCTTGGTTGCATGAGGATGTTTATAGCCTTTGTTAAATAAGTCTAATCCCTTACTAATTCTTTCAGTATTTGCCATTGAATTACTATCAGCAAGATAAGTGCAAATTTCGTAATCAGCTTTATTGTCTTCACCCATTGTAAATCTGCTAACTAATTTTTGTGCTTCTGGATAAATACCATTTTGAACCAATAACAAGATCATCGCTTTTAAAAACTTAGGGACTCCTGCACAAGAAATACCAACTTTGTCGAAAATATCTTTCGTTTTAGAAACATCTCCTTCGAGTAGAGCAAATTTACCATATATATAAAGACCGGAACAAACAAAATTTATCACGTCTTCAGTTCTTTCATCGAGGTCTACGAAAATATCGTAATACATCTCCATGTCTTCATAGTTTTTTGTAATCATACAAAGATGAATGACTTCTTTTAATCTATCTGGATTTGATGGGAAGTATTTTGCAATATTGCGAACGACATCATAGGCTTCTTTATGTTTGCCATCTTTTTTAAATATCTCATACAGTCCGACTTGACACTTAAAGTGAATATTATTGATCGCAAGACCTTTTTCATAATCACCCTCTGCCTCGTCGTTTAGCTCCATAAAATATTTACACTGCCCATGATAAAAGTGAGCAAGAGATGGTTTTTTATTCAACTCAATAGCCTGTTCAAAAGTAGTCATTGCAACTGCATAATCCCCAGCAAACATTTGTTCTTTACCTTTTTCTACAGTTTGAACATACTCACTTGGGTATAATTTATTTATAACGGCATTGATTAAACTTTTTTCTAAACTTTTGACCGTATAAGGTTTAATGATAAATGAATCAACATCTTCCTCTGCAGCTTTGGCAACAGCAGATTGAGAAATGTTTGAAGTAATTAAAATTAATGTTGATTTCTTTTCATCAGGATATATTTTTCTAAAGTCTCCGAATAAATCAAATCCAGAACCACCATTTATGGCATAGTCTGATAGGATTAATTTAGGTTTTTCTTTTTCGATAATATCAATAGCTTCAGAATAGTGAGCAACACTATGTACTTGGTTTCTTTTTGAACCAAGATCAACAAGAGTCTTAGTCATACGTCTTCTTGATGCAGAACTTTTATCAACAACCAAGATCTGGTTGTTTGATAGAAATTCCTTGAATAGCTCTTTTTTCTTTTCGCCTTTCATTAATTTTAAAGGCCCTTCGCCTTGTCTAGAAAGTCAGTAATACTTTCCTGTCTATCATGATACAAAGAAATAAACTCTTCATAGTCTTTCTCATTTATATTGTTTACTTCAATAATAAGCGTATCTTTTCTATCATCAAATTCTTCTATTTCTGTTATATTCCCCTCAATAATAACGTTCACTTTTTCATTATTATACTTCAAAGAAACTTTTCCTTTAATTTGAGAGTTTAAAGGTAGTGAATCTTTAGGAGCCTGTACAATCAACTCATCTGTATAAAAATCTTCAAATTCACAGATGAATGTAATATCATTACCTGCTTTAGTTTCCTGTTTGATAATAACTTTTAATTCTCCAGACTCAGTATCAACTTGAGGATCATTCTCTAGAAGTTTACTTAAATCAATTTTTTCTTTAGTATTTGGGTGAGCTTCATTATTATTAATAACTTGTTTAAGGATAGCCTCTTTAGCTAAATTATCATTCGCTTGTTTATTTAAAACCTCTGCTAACCCACCACTAAGAGCTTCTTCCATATCAACTTCTTTCTCATGGTCAGGAAGAACTAAGGATTTTTCTTTTGGAGCTGAAGTCTCATCAGCCCAAAGCTCAGCTCCACTTTTAGCTTCTAAACTTTGAGGCTCATTCCTCTTTTTATCTAATGGTTTCGCAACATTTGAAATTGAATCT
The DNA here is from genome assembly GCA_937923325.1 of uncultured Bacteriovoracaceae bacterium. The sequence continues at coordinate 73,605 of CAKZUQ010000018.1, read as the reverse complement.
TCATAACCTAGAGAACTATTAAGATTAGCACTGCCTTCATAGCTTTGGTTTTTTTTTCCGTCTTGTTGTGAATAATCAAATGTAGGTTGAGTTAATTGATGTGATGGTCTAAGGCTTGCCTCTAGCTCCTCTCCTTTGTCGACTGTACTTCGAGACTGCTCATCCTCTGGATTTGTAGAGCTAGACAAATTTGATCCATGTGTTTCATCTGTTGAAGAACTATTATTCATCTGATCTGGTTTAAAATCAGGATCCTGATTATTATAATCCTTACCTTCAGCTTCGTTAACTTCAGAAGCAAAATTTATCTCACAAGTTTGAAAAATAAGTTCTTCTTTTTCTTCAGCATATAGAGAGTTCTCTGACACTTCAACTATTCCACCAATATATTTGAAACGAGAAAATACTCTTTTATCAATGGTATAGAAATAAAGACGGGGAAGTTCTGAAGAAAAATTCCACCTTTTGAGTTTCCAATCAAATTCCGGCTTGGATCCATAAAAAAACCATGAACCGTCTTCAAATATAAACTGTCCATCATCATGCTCAAGAGTATATTTCCAAGTTGGTAATTTATCTTCTTGTTGAGGCTCTACTTCAACCCAATTTCCAGTATGAGGGCTTGGTCCTAGAGATCTTACCAGCCATCTTCTCAAAATTCTTTTACAATCTGATTTCGACTTTATAAGCCAGATATCACTTTGTAAATTTAATGAGTCACGGAATACGAAATTTTCCCTATTCACCGTACCATCAGTTTTACTCGAATCATTTTCTGCAGATTTATTTTTTAATTCTTCTACATTCTGACTTTCAATAAGTGTTTTTAGAGCTCGAGACCAAAAATCGATTTTAAAACTAAATGTTTTTGAACGGATATCTTTATCTAGCAAATCTACACATCCATAATTGGCTAAGATTTTTTCTACTTTTTTATTATTAATATGAAGAATACAAGCAGGTTTGAGCATTGTATTTTTAATCATTTTCTTTTGATCTTTAAGAACATTCACTGCAGCTTGAAGGTCTACTTTTGTTTTTACTTCAAAAATAAGTATACCATTTCCGGCAGCTGGAATAAATTGGCTTGCTTCAGCGTCAGTGCCTATAAACTTGACATTATAATCCCCACTACTACCATAGTAATTCGACAGCTCATTAACAATTGGCTGCTCTTTTGTCATTCTATAGAATATAATATTTATCTGACTCATACTCCCCTAATCAGTTTAAATAACATTTATCTCTATAACCTGATCGGAAAATTTGATAAACTCTATAAAAATTTTATCAACAATTTCGATACCATACAGAGTCACTCGGTCTTTTATGTATTTCTAATATTTTACTCAATCAAATGGACTTATTTACCGATAGTTTAATAAACTTAGGTAAATACAAATGATAGAAAACTTAGAAATTCAAGAGGTTCTAGATGAGCTAGCTAAGCTTGTTCAACTAGGGCAGACGGATCAAATTCGTGAGGTACTAGAAGATCTTCCAACTGCAAACGTTGTAGATTTTTTAAATGAAAAAGCCGATACAGATATTATCCATTTTTTAAATATATTAGAAGAAGAAGACTCTGGAAGAATTTTTAGTTACTTCCCTACAGAAAAACAATATGAGTTATCTAAAATCATTGATAAAAGAACTTTTTCAGACTTATTTACAAATATGTACTCTGATTCAAGAGCTGACTTATTTCAAGAATTTACAAAGGAAGAACAAATTGAAATCCTTCCTTTTCTAGATAAGAAGACAAGAGAGGATGTAATTGTCCTTAGTGCATATCCACCTGAAACAGCTGGTGGAACTATGAGCACTGACTTTGCCACAATACTTATTCATATGACTTGTCAGCAAGCTCTCGCAAAAATTCGTCACGATGCTCCTTCTCAAAAAATGATTTATTATATTTATGTAGTAAATGATGATATGGAGATGCTTGGGATTATTACAATCAAAGACTTAATAATGTCTGACCCTAAAGATATAGTTCGAGACTTATATAATGAAAATTTTATCTATGTAGATGTTAATGATGATAGAGAGATCGTTGCTAAAAAAATTGAAAAACACGATCTAGTAGCAATTCCTGTTTTAAACTCTTTAAAACAATTAGTTGGAATTGTAAGTCACGAGGAAGCAATTGATATTATCCGTGCAGAACATACTGAAGATATGGAAAAGTTTATGGGTATTGTTCCCTCTGAAGATGAACAAACATATCTTGGAACAAGTTCAATTGAGCACTTTAAAAAACGTGTCGTATGGCTTGTTTCTCTAGCCGCTGTAGGTCTTATATCCGGTGTAATTATTCATCAATATCAAAATATACTTGAGCAAATGATTATTCTTGCTCTCTATATGCCGATGATGACTGCAACTGGTGGAAATACAGGTAGTCAGGCTGCAACAGTTGTTATTAGAGCAATTGCTCTTGGGCAAGCAAGTGAAAAAGAATGGGTATCAATTCTTCTTAAAGAAGCACGAATTTCATTTATGCTTTCTTTCTGTGTTGGTGGACTTGTTTTTATAAAGATTGCTTATCTATCATCTATATCTTTGTTACCTGATAATATGTCCTTTGAGTTTGTTGGGTTTATAATATCACTAGCTATTGCCATGCAGGTGATGACTTCAGCTGTCGTTGGTGCAGGCCTTCCTCTTCTAGTAAAAAGACTAGGCGGAGACCCAGCAGTAGCTGCGAGTCCCGCCATAACAACAACTGTAGACATCACTGGTCTTCTGATTTATTTCGCGATAGCATCTTACGCATTGAATATTTAATGATCTAAAAAGTTGAGGAAATATGAAAACAGTAATTCTTTGTGGCGGTGCCGGAACAAGACTTTGGCCAATATCAAGACAAAAATCTCCAAAACAATTTGCACAAATTTTTAATGGTGAATCCTTATTTGAAAATACGATTTTAAGAAATAAAGAAATTTCTAATTCTTATAGTGTCGTTGTAAATCAAACTCAACTCCCTCTGTGTAAAAAACAAATCCCTCATGATCTTAAAGATAAAACTCAATTTCTAATTGAATCAGCTGCTAGAAATACAGCACCAGCCATTGCTCTTGCGGCACTTGCAAGTGATCCTGACGAAATACTTTTAATACTTCCGAGCGATCATTTAATCAAAGATATGGATATTTATAACGAGTGTATTACAGCAGCATGTAAGCTCGCTGAAAAAGATAAGCTGGTTACATTTGGTATTAAAGCAAAGTACCCTGAAACTGGATATGGCTATATTGAAGCAGATGGAGTCAATGTAAAATCGTTTAAAGAAAAACCTGATCTCCAAACAGCCATTAGCTATTTAGAGTCTGGAAATTTTTTTTGGAATAGTGGAATGTTCTGTTTTAAAGCAAGTGCATTTTTGAATGAGCTTAAAGAGCACTCTCCAGAGATCTATAATCAATGTCAAAATACATATAAGGGCTTAGAGGCAAACCAAGATGAAAAGCACTTTCAATTAGACGATATGTTAAAAATACCATCTGATAGTATTGATTATGCTGTGATGGAAAAAAGTAAAAACGTTTGTGTTATCCCCTCAAACTTTTATTGGTCAGACCTAGGCTCTTTTGACTCCCTCTATGAAGAATTACAAAAAACACACACAGGTAATACTAGCGATGAGAATCATATCTCACTTGAATCTAGCAATAACCTAATAGTAAGTGATAAAAAAGTCATAGCAACTTTTAATGTTGAAGATCTATTAATTGTAGACACTAAGGATGCTCTCTTAGTTGGTAAACGCGGTGAAAGTCAAAAAGTTAAAAATCTTCTAGATCTAGTGAAACAAAAAGATTCCTCCCTTCTAGAGTAAAAACAATTACTTAGCAATTCAGACCAGTATGTAATTTATTCGGATATCAAATATTTCTTTTGAAAACGGAATCGAATGGCCCTATAAGAAAGTCATGAAAAAGACAAACTTAAACATATTACTTGTAGATGATGACCAATATTTTAGACTAGGAGTTCTTAGCATAATAAGAGATTTTGGTATCGTCACTGAAGCTTCAAGTGCCCAAGAGGCCTTAGAAATTCTTGAAAAAAATCATTTCGATCTCGCTCTTATCGATATGCAGATGGAGGAGAATGAATCAGGCATTAAGGTTCTAAGAAAAACTAAGTCAAAAGGAATACATTCAATTATTTTAAGCTCATATGATAATGATGAAACAACTGAAAAAGCTTACGATAGTCAATGTGACCATTTTTTAACCAAACTTCATTACGCTACAAACCTTGAGCCTTATATTTCTAAATATATTAAAACAAAAAAGCATAATATATTAGATGATTTTTTTAGTTCTAAATATATTACTAAAGATAAAAAGTTGATAAAAGATATCTCTAAAATTACTGATATCAATTTAAAAGATAGATCTATTTTTATTACAGGTGAAACTGGAGTTGGTAAAAGTTTGATTGGTAAACTTATCCATGAAGTGACTTATACGAAAGAAAAACCGTTTATTCATTTAAACTGCTCCGAGATTCAAGAAAACTTATTAGAGTCAGAATTATTTGGACATAAAAAAGGTGCCTTTACTGGAGCTAATGAAGACAGAATCGGAAAACTGCAACTAGCTGATGGTGGTACATTATTTTTAGATGAAATTGCAACGATGTCTATATCAATGCAAAAGAAGCTTTTAAAAGCTTTAGATGAGAAAACGTTCTACCCTGTTGGTTCTAGTAAACCTATTAAATCTTCTTTTACTTTGATCTCTGCAACTTGTGAGGATTTGTTTTCATTAATAACTGCGCAGAAATTTAGAAAAGATTTATTTTTTAGAATTAGTGGCTTCAATCTTGAAATAAAACCTCTAAGAGAAAGAAAATCTGATGTAAAGCTCTTAGTAAAATACTTTCTTGCCACAGCACATAGAAGAATTGTTATAAAACCAGATGCTTTAAAAATTCTCGAAAATTATTCATGGCCAGGAAATATAAGAGAATTATCAAAGACAATTGACTACTTAACAACAAGTAAACATGGTGTCATCACATCTGCAAACCTTCCCGTGAATATTGCTAATAGCGATACAGAGGATTCGACAAATGATTGGCTAACTGCTTCTCAAAAAAATTATATTGAAGAAAATGGATTGAAGATTTTTATTAAGAAGATAGAAAAAGAAATTATTTCTGATGTTTTAGGCAGACATAAAGGAAAAGTGACTCATGCAATAAAAGAGCTTAAAATTTCATCTTCTGCATTTTATAGAATATTTGAGGATTCAAAACCAAAAGTATAATTGGCACAATACTTGCTCTTCTATTAGTTAACATTACTATAGGAGAGCAAAATGAACACACAAACTAACCTAATTACACGCTATAAGAACACATTTCCAAAAGACACTATCAAAGAAATTTCCCGAAAAACGAATATACAACAAACAAGAGTTTTTAGAATATTTAATGGTGTAGAAATGAAAGTTTCTGAAATGGAAGCTCTTGAAGACGTAATGGCCAAAAAAGCCCATATTAAATTCAATGACTTTCTAGAGGCGTCACGTAAGTGTACAAATGAGCTATCCGAAAAAGTACTCTTAGACCTTTATAATCAAATGAGATTCTTATTAAAAACAAACTTACTAGCATCATCTTAGGAGAAAAAATGTCACTTTGTATAACAACACTAGAAAGATATATTTTGGAATCAATTTCAAAAGGCAATAATACAATTTTATCAATTCAAAAGGATACACAGCTAGATATAAATCTCATAGGGACTGTTTTAAAGAATCTAGTCACCGAGCAACTTATCGTGAAGCTTAATCAAAAGTACTGTTTACATGAAAATTTAACTTCGAATAAGATCTCAGAACTTAAAAATAAAGATAATGCTATTATAGAGCTTTCTGAAATTATCAAGATCAATATAAAGAAATCTATCAAAGAGCAGTCTAACAACACGTTTAATTATAAAAAAGTATTCTTAGATAACGATGAAAAGAAAGTACTTAATTCAATAATGGTTAGTATAGAGAGTTTTCTTGAATCCAGAACAAAAAAATCTGGCCCCACTGCTCAGGAGCAAATTATTTTCTGGGGAACAAATTCGTATTTAAATACTATTAATAGTTTTATAAATAACTAAACCTGCCCCATTGCTTCACCAAGTTGTAGATAAGTTTCTATTCCTTGGTGAGTGTTCTTTACGATGTCTTCTGATGGAGTCCATCTCCCCTTTTCGCCAACTACAATTACAGTCGATCCACCAAATAAAAAATAACCTTTTTCTTGTCCTCTTCTAAATGATTTCGATTCATCGTGAGACTGTATTATTTTCCCCACCATCGCTGCTCCAACCTCTATATATGCTAACTTTCCAAAGTTTTTAGTTTCTAGAATTGAAACTCTTCTTTCATTAGCAATAAATATATCGGGTCTATTCTTTAAAGCAATTGGATTAACAGAGTGAAATTGTCCATGCACTGGATAGCTATCAATCGTTTTACCTGCATCTGGATAATGATATCTATGATAATCAACAGGGCACAGACGAGCTATAACTAATGGGCCACCTTCAAATGGCTTTGCTTTATCAGCATCTCCAATTAATTGACTTGCATTAAGAAACTTCCCCTTAACAGGAACTTTAACCTCATCATTAACTTCATCGTAACCAAAATATCGAGCTTCACAACATGCTGGAATTACAGTTTGCTCTTGAACGAAATTTCTTTTTCCTTTTTTAAACTTTCTAATAAAGAACTCGTTAAAGTTTTTATAGGATAATTCTTGATTTTCAACGTTAACACTTCCTGGCTCATAGAGAGTTAAATCAATATTAAAGTTTTTAACAAATTTTGGAACTTTTAACTGAGTAACCATTCTATTTTGAAGCTGACCATAAGCCTTGCTCAATAATTTATTAGCGAAAATGGGAGAAAGGACCTTGCCTGCTGCTGACTGATAAAGAAGCTTGATGAATGCATCACCGTACACTTTTTCTACTTCTATTTTATTATTACCACGGTTAAAGTATTGAATTTCCTCAGATTTTGACACTTAACATTCCTTTCTCGCTAGATTTTTTAGTCAATTTTCTCTAATATACAATTAATTCGGACAATAGCAAAGGAAGTGATTATGAAAAAACTAATCCTGGTGATCTCGCTATTTTCTGCTTTAAGCAATTTTTCTTTTGCGACAGAAAACGACTCATCAAAAAATTTTAAAAATTTATTAGAAAGTGAAAATAGAACTATTAGTATTTATCAAAATACTGTTCCTTCAGTTGTGAACGTCTCTAATATTCGTGTAGCAGACAGCTTCTTTTACGGAAAAGTTGAAGTGCCACAGGGAGCAGGAACAGGGTTTGTCTGGAATAAAGACGGACATATTGTTACAAATTTCCACGTCGTTCAAGGTGGAGATTCCTTCGTTATTACATTTCATAACTCAAAGAAACAGTATAAAGCTAAAGTAGTTGGAGTTGCTCCTTCAAAAGACATCGCAGTACTAAAGCTAGTAAGTCCTCCAAAGAACTTGGTTCCTATAAAAAAAGGAAAATCTAACAGCTTACTTGTTGGGCAAATGGCCATTGCTATTGGGAACCCCTTTGGATTAGATCACTCCATGTCTAAAGGTATTATTTCTGCTCTTGGACGAAAAATTGACGGGATCGGAGGTGTTAAAATTCATGATATGATTCAAACTGACGCTGCTATTAATCAAGGAAACTCAGGTGGACCTTTAATAAACTCTTCTGGTGAGTTAATTGGAATGAACACGATGATCTTTTCAACTTCAGGTTCAAGTGCTGGACTAGGTTTTGCCGTACCAGTAGATATCATTAATAGAATAGCACCTCAATTAATTAGTCACGGGAAAGTTATTAGACCAGGCCTTGGCGTTGGTATTTTAGAAGAAAATATTAAAAATCGCTTTTTCAAAAAAGAAGGAGCAGCAATATCATTTGTTGACCCAGATGGCGCAGCTGGTAAAGCTGGATTACGCGGTATGATGAAAGATAACTATGGTCGCATTTATGTTGGAGATATAATTACTCAAATTGAAGGTGTTAAAATTACTTCTAAAGACGATATCTTTCATGAACTTGAAAAATTCAAAATTGGGGACACAATAAAAATTGATTACTTTAGAGATAATAAAAAGAAGTCAGTAAAAATTAAACTTCAAGAATTATAACAAGGGGCGCAATGCCCCTTTATCATAAAAAATATAGAATCCTTGGATGACACAACTCGAAGAACATTTAAAAACATTTTTTCAATCTATAATTAAAACTCCTGTTCCATACTGGGATGAATTAGAAGGTATTCTTACTAAAAAAGAAGTAAAAAAAGGCGATCATTTTTTTCAACACTTTGATAATTGTGACGAGGTTGCCATAGTTTCTAGCGGACTTTTTCGTATTTACTTAATTGACAGCGAAGGTGAAGAGAAAACATACTCCTTCATTCCAGAGCAAGGTTTTATTTTAGACTTTTTCTTAACTTGGGAAAAGTCTCCTTCAATGATTTCTTGTCAAGCGCTTGAAGACTCAGTGATTTATACAACTAAGTATACACACTTTATTGAGTTAATTGAGAAAGACCCTATTTGGGGTGAGATCTATCGTGAAGTACTAGTTAGAACATATATGAGAAAATCTAAAAGAGAGATAGAGTTTGTTTTATACAATGCTAAAGAACGATTAAAACAATGCTTATCTTCAAAATATATTGATGTTAACAGAATTCCAAAAACATACTTGGCCTCATACTTAGGTATTGCGCCTCCTTCTCTTTCAAGACTTTTAAGAGAAATGAAAGACAAGGAAGAAAGAAACTAAAACCAAGGCGATTTATGGAGTATCAAAGAAAAGAAACATTTAAAGAGTTTTACCCGTTCTATTTAAATGAACACTCTCATAAGACAAATAGGATTTTACATTTCATGGGTACATCTTTTTTAATTATGATTCTTATTTATGCTCTACTAACTTCTCAGTATCACCTGATTTGGCTTTGCCCTTTATGTGGTTATTCATTTGCTTGGACTGGACACTTTATCTTTGAAAAGAATAGACCTGCAACATTTAAGCAACCTATTTACAGTTTATTTGGAGACTTTGTTATGTGGTGGCAATTATTAACAAGAAAGATCTACTTCTAAGCCTATTTCTTTTTCAACATCATTATAACTGTCCAATTTTAAGGGTATTTTTAATAAATAAGTTTCACTTAGATTTAATTTACCTTACGAGGATCCATCGCATCTCTAACCCCCTCTCCAACTAAATTAAACATAGTTAAAAGACTAAAAAGAGCTATTGAAGGAAATAGTGCTAGCCACCAACCTATAGTGAAGTTATTTTGAGCTTGTGCTAAGAGTTCTCCCCAACTAGGAGTAGGAGGTGTTAAACCAAATCCTAAATAATCTAAACTTGCTAAAGCAGTAATATTTCCAGCAATCATAAAAGGAGAGAATGTTATTATCGGTCCAAAAGAATTTGGCAAAATATGTTTAAAAAAGATTCTAAAGTGCCCAGCCCCTAAACTTCTAGCAGCTTCAACGTATTCTTGTTTTCTATTTTTTAAAAACTCACCTCTCATATAATAACTAATTGGTATCCAACCAAAAACACTTGTAATAATAATTAATAAAGTCATGCTTGGCTGAAATACACTAATAATAATAATTAGTAATAGAAGTTGAGGAACAGTGCTTAGGATCTCTGTGAACCTTTGACCAAAAAGATCTATACGCCCCCCCCAGTAACCCTGGGCACCACCAAGAATAGCACCAGTTACGATTGTTAACAACCAGACTGCTAGAGCGTATATAATACTATACCTTAGACCGTATAAAAGTCTGGTTAAAACATCACGGCCTCGGTCATCAGTTCCCATTAAATTATCTGAAGAAGGTGGAGCAGGAAAGTCTTCAACTTTTTTATTAGTTTCATATGGATCCCATTTAATAATTGGCCAGATTACCCAGTCCGATTCTCCTAACTTTAATTTTTTATAGTCAACGACCATTGAGTCTTTTATGCCAAACTTATCCACTGTATAGTTTTTAAAAATTGGAAAATAAGTATTTCCTTTATAACCGATAACAATTGGTTTAGAGTTGGCCCAAAACTCTGCAGTAAAACTAAAAAAGCATGCAGTAAGAATTATCCATAAAGATATAATTGCAGGTTTTCTATTCTTAAATGAATTCCATTTCTTTAATGACTGTTCATTTTTTAATAATCTATCTATCATGAGAAATCTATCCTTGGATCTACAAGTACATACGCAATATCAGAAATAATATTACCCACTAACATTAAAAGAGCTTGAATAAATACAAGTCCCATCAGCACATTATAATCTCTAGAAAGTAATGAGTTAAAACCTAATAAGCCCATTCCATCTAATTGAAAAATTTTTTCCAATAACAGTGACCCTGCAAAAAAAACTGATAAGAAACCTCCAAGCCCAGTTACAATTGGTATTAAGGCATTTCTTAGAGCATGTTTAAGATATACAGTTTTTTCAGGTAAACCCTTCGCCCTAGCAGTACGAATATAGTCTTTTTTTATTTCTTCAATCAAAGAGTTTTTCATTAACATAGTTAATGTTGTAAATGATCCGATAACATAACAAGTAAGTGGTAGAATAAAGTGGTAGATTCTATCAACAAACCTCTCCCAAGTGTTCATCTCATCGTAGAAATCAGAGTAAAGTCGTCCGACTGGAAAAATATCTAAAAAACTTCCACCAGATAAGAAGACAATAAGAAAAATGGCCAACATAAATCCTGGTATTGAATAAGCTAAAAATAATAAAAAACTTGAAGCTTGATCAAATTTAGATCCATCTTTTATTGCTTTTAAAATCCCAAGAGGGATTGATATCAAATAAGATAATATCAGAGAAACTACTCCAAACTGTAATGAGACTGGAAGCTTTGACATAATAACGCTTGTCACTTCTTCCTCATAGGTGAAGGACTCTCCAAAATCAAATTTAGCTAAGTTTTTTAACCATATCCAATATCTAATATGAACTGGCTTATCGAAACCATATTGTTTTTTCAAAGCCTCTAAAACTTCATTTGATACTGTTGCACTAGCTCCTTTAGAAGCTGCTGCACCAGCATTTGAATTTCCATCAGCACCAGCAAATTTCATTTGTTGAATTTTTTGTTCAACTGGAGAACCTGGTGCAAGATTAACGATTCCAAAAACAACAATTGTGATTCCAATTAAAGTTGGAATCAAAATTAGAATACGTTTTAATAAGTACTTTCCCATGATTACTCCGCGCTTAGCCTTTGTTCAGTTTTGAATCTCCAATATGAAAGACCAATATCATAATTATATGTTTCTCTATCTTTTTTTATTCTATCTGTATGAGCATACAGAGTTGTATCCTTGTAGGTAATAAAGAGATAAGGAACATCATTAATAATTTCTTTTTCTACTTCTCTTAGAACTTTAATTCTTTTCTCCCTGCTGAAAATATAACGGGCTTTATCAATAAGCTTATCAACTTTCTTATTTGAATAATGAACAAAGTTATTTCCAGATTTTATCGATTTTGTATGCCAAATTTGCATAGGATCCCAATCAATACTTGCAGACCAACACAGCCTACAAATTTGAAATTTCTTTTCATCAACAACTAACTTAATAAAGGAGTTCCACTCGATTTTCTTTATAAGAATTTCAACTCCGGCTCTTCTTGCATCTTCTTTAAAAATAGTTAAATACTTTTCATAAGCTCCAGGTTCTAGAATTGTAAGAGATAGCTTTTCTCCATTCTTATCTAAAATACTATCCCCATCAGTATCTCTCCAACCAGATTTTGCAAATAACTCAAGAGCTTTTTTTGGATTAAATTTTACGGCCTTTAAAGATTTATCAGTATATGGGCTTGAAGGATAGATCGGTCCAACAGCTGGTACAGACATGTTGTACTCAAATTTTTCAATCATTAATTTTCTATTCAATAAATGATACAAAGCTTTTCGTACATTTTTATCTTTTAACTTAGGGTCTTTCATATTCAGCCCAAGAAAACAATAACCTTTTGGCGAGTTGTTTTTTGTTTTAACTTTATGAACCGTTTTTCCCCACATAGGTCCAACAGCTTTTTTAACATAGTCCTCTGGTTGTAATCCAAGAAAGTCATAACTTCCTTTTTTTAACATTTGCATTGCAACTGTTCCATCAGATGTCCATCTTAAAACAATCTTTGGAAAATTCCATTTCATTTTTTCTTTTTCAACCTCTCTTCCCCACCAGAAGTCACTCTTTTTTAAAACAACTCTATTACCTCTATGATACTCATCCACAATATACGGACCTGTTCCAATCAAAGTTTTATTAAAGAAACTTTTCTTCTTTTTTTGAGCATAAAAGTGTTTAGGTAGAATTTTCATCGAGGCAACAATATCAAAATTAGAATAAATTTTATTTTTAACTTTTACTTCTACTTTATACTTCTCAATAGCCTTTACGGATTCAATATTTTCATACATAAATTGTTTTGAAGCATTATTCCATCTTTTAACATCAAAATTCACATCAAAAGAGAACTGAACATCTTCTGCAGTTAGCTCTTTACCATCATGCCACTTAACACCTTCTCTAATCCAAAAAATAAATGTTGTTTTATCTTTTGAAATTTCCCATTTTGTTGCTAATGACGGTAACCAATCATATGTATCATTATCTACTGTTAGTAGGGATTCATAGATATAAGAATAAACAGAAGATGAATAACCATCTGTTGATGAAATTGGATTTAATGTCGAGGGCTCTTGACCTATATTTCTATAAAAAGCAATATTATTCTTTGGGCGTTGATTACAAGAAACGAGAATTCCAAGCAATAGTAACATCCATCCTAGACGTTGATTATGCATTTAAGTCCTTTTTACTTTTTAAAGTATAACTTTGGATCCAGTGACCACCTATCTTCTGTAAGATTTTGATCATGGACTTTGTATTGTTGTAATTTATATTCTAATTCGTTTAGTCTAGACTGAGTATGCTTATAGCTCATATAGCTTCTCGTTTTATCTTCTTCTAAAGCTGATAATTCTTTTTGCCATTCAATTTCTAGTTTTTGCCTTAGTATTTCATACCTTTGATTTACAGCATCCATTTTTTCGACGTATCCGTTAACGGATTTCTGGTATCTATTCATTCTGGCCTCTAAAGCTAATTGCTTTTTCTTTAAAACTCCAACTAAGTCTTTTGCAATCTTTAAGGCATTATCTAAATCTGGGCTGTATAAATGCAGGTAACTTCCAACCGAAGCATGAACTTTCATAATACAAAGGTCGTATTGTGGAACCCTAACAAGTAGATATTCACTTGTTCTTCCTTCTAGATAGGCCATACATTTTTTTTCAGGATAAGTCTCATTCCAAAACTCAATACGATCTTTCTTTCTTAAAAACTTTCCGTTTTCAAATTCAATTTTAATTCGCACTAACTTAGCAGCAGCATTTATTCTTGAAATTCTTCCTGAAAATGTTGAAGTGTCTTCATCTTTTCTAAATTCAACAGTATAAGCACTGAATGAGAATGTGATTAGTAATAGAAGTAATAGTCTATGCATAACTTAATTATGCCATAGATCGCAAAGTTTCCAAGGGGTTAAAACATTATTTTAACTGACTATTTTGGTTCGAAAAAAGCTGAATTTTTCTCATTTTCTCTAACTTCAACTTTAGTTACCCACACTCTTTGACTAGTGCTAGATTTAACCATTTCATTTACATGGTCATAGACATACTTTGCAGTTCCTTCCATCCCAGCATTTGGCATTACTCGTAATTGTATTACGCCTTGATCATTAAGTTTTTGAAAATTATCTAAAAAGGGATCATCAGCAGCTGCTAAGAATGTATGGTCAAACATATGATCTAGCCAAGCTTTTACCTCTTTTAGACCACCAAAATCCATAACCCACTCTTCTTTGGTAAGTTCGTTACAAGCAAACTCAAAGTAAAACTCTCTACTATACCCATGAATATATTTACAATGTGAATCTGCTCTCCACTGTCTATGAGTGCATGGAAATCCAATGAATCTTTTTGTTGAAGTATATTTGGCCATTATTTAACCTTTGTTTCTTTAATTGGTTTTCTTAGAATAATACTCGCTCTATTTTCTTTTTCATGTAAAGGCTCTTCGTACTTTAAAACCTGCATGCCTTTAAACATTGTTAGAAGTTCTTGCTCTTTTAAATAATATTCAATTTTAGTTTTTTTATGACCTTTTCTAGATCTTTCTTTAATTGTATGAGATTCATAGATTAAAATCCCACCTGGTTTCAACCATTTCTTAATTTTTTCTGTTAAGCTTCTATCTACATAATACAGACATAAAATAACATCATAACTTCCAGGTGCAATTGTATATTTCTCCATTGAAGCAACAACGCCTTTTATTTTTACCCCAAATTCTCTCGCTAAATGTTGTGATTTTTTAATCGCAACTGAGCTGATATCAACACCTGTAACCTTATGACCTTTACTTGCTAAGAAAACGGCATTTCGACCTTCTCCCATTCCCATATCTAAAACTGTACTATTTTCAGGAATAAAATCATAATTTTCTGCTAGAAATTTAACAGGGGCCTTACCAAAAATAAATGAAGGCCTTGCGTACTTTTGATCCCATTCAGATTTAGTATCAAAGCTCGTCTTTCTTTCTCCAGACAATTTATCCAGCCTAGAAGCAGAAAATTGTTGTTTTGAGAAAGCATAAGTTGAGAACAGTAAAAGTGAAAAAAAAACTAATTTGTGCATATAATCTCCGACACACTCTACTTACAATATTAAATATAAAAATTTAAGAAAAATCGAAATTTGCTACGCATCATCCTGTGTATTGTCGTCAGCATCTAAATCTGGATCAGGGTATTGCTCAGGCTGAAGATACTGCGCATCCTGTTCTCTTTGAGATGCTTCACCCTGCATTTCAAATGAGTCACTATGAACATCATCATCTGCTGGAGAAATATCGCCTTGCTCAAAGATTTCTTCTTGACCAGTTCCCGAAAGCTCTGCATCTATATAAAGAGTAAGTAGTTCATATTGACTCTTTAATCTATTCACCATTCTTTGGACTTCATCTTCAATCATATTTGGCATATCTTGAGTATGCTTAAGGTACCAATAGATTTCATCAGCTAGCTGATAAAAAGAATTTAAAGCTTCAATAATTTCAGGTGAACAATAAGCAATGTCATGAATAGTCGCTTTGGCATATCTATTATCAAACACATCTCTAAATACAGCGCGGTTTCTTTTTAGTGAGAATGCTTCTATATAGTCGTGCTGGCGCAAAACAATTCTATTAAATAAGTTTTGAGCATCTAACTTAAATAAAAGTATATATCTTATTTCTAAATCACTTCTTTTACTTTTCATTGAATACCATTATAAGCTTCCAACAGTAGAGCCAAGGCTTCTTGTTCCACCTGGCCACTTACGTGTTTTATTATCTTTAGATTTAATTATCTTAGAAATTGTATCACAGAAATATTTCATACTTACTGGTAGAGGAACAAAATGATATTGTCCCGTTTTACCGTACTGTGCTGTTTCATCTACAAACTTAAAGCTTGAAGCAATATAACTATGCATGCGGCCAGATCTAAGCAACATCTTAAATACTTTTTTTACTTTTTTTGTATAGTGAGTTGCCTCAGACATTCCTGTTACAGTTGCAACAACATGAAAATTCCCTTCACCTTTAGTTACAGTGAGAAGCTCACTTATAGTAACCGGAATTAACGTAAAACCGTTTTTTTTAAACTCTAGATCTAAATCAAAAAAATGTTCTGGTAAATTTTTATTAAGCTTTAAATAAAAAATCCAGTCTGTCTTTTCTTCACTCATACTTTCGTATCGGATTAAAAAACAGACTGGATTAAAATCGGGGAAACTTTCGACCTATGGGGGTAACTATTTCCTAGAGGTCTACACACACTAAAACACAAACACTACTCACAAACACTAATGAGCTGTCATATACGTCCATCCGTGGACCTATTCGCCCTATCCTTGGGCTTGACTTCTTCTATAGTTGCACGCATCGTGCCAAACCTAAGAAGCTTAAGTTTTCAATGTTTTCATGTACTTAGATTATGCCAATTTGTCTCTAGGGCCAAAACTGCAATTGAGACAAGAGTCAATAAGTGACCACCTATTGATTATATTCCAGAAGGAAATACAATAAAATCTATATGAAACTAAAGAATTTCCTATACTTACTTATTCTATTAACAAGCTCAACTACTTTTTCTAAAGGAAGTATTTCTGCTTTCAATGCTAAGGTAAAAAACTTACTAGCTAAAAACTATGACTTCTTTGCCTACAAACAAGAGAATATTCACTATCTCACTGGTAAAAATAGATACAAGAAAGTGAGTTTTAAAGAGTTAGTATCTCCTCAATCATTTCAAAAAAGAAAGTATATAATAGACGCAAATGGAATTGCTGAAGACATTCTTTATTTTTCAAAAGAAAAATACACGATACTCATTCGTAAAGAACAAAAATTCTATTCCCTTAAAAATGGAAAGTTTAAAAAGTTCAATCCTATAAAAATGCGTGCAACATTTAACGTTAAACCTGTTAGAACTAAAACAGTCGAAAAAACACATTGTAAATATTGTACATTCAAGCTTTCTGGAAACTTTGTTACAGTAGATGATATTGCCCAAGTAAATTCAGAATTTGCTTGGCTTCCCTACGTTAGGCTTACTCAAACAACTGGTTTAAGATTTTCTCTTGGAGCATCACCCTATTTCATAGAAAATGATGACCTAGAAACGGTTCAAAGCTTTGCCATTAAGGCCCAAGTTCTACTTAGGCAGTACTTTAACTTATTTTTTGTAGAGATTGGTGGAGGGACTCATTACTTTTTCGATTATCAGGACTTTTCTTCAATAGTTACGACAGGGGTTGGTTATACATTTAAAAATAAAAGGTGGTTTTTAAAGGAGACATTCTCATTTAATAGTATTTTCTTTCATGCCTCTACAGTCAATTGGCAGAAAAAAATCAATGAAGCTAAATTAGGTATTGGATTTAGTTTTTAATTGGTATTACGAGTTCACTTTTTGAGTCATTATACTTTACAATAATTGTTTGATCTTTAATCTCAATACTATTTAGGTTTTCTGGTAATCCCTCATATGAAGTAATCAATTCTAAATTTTGGTACTGCTCTCTTCTATGGTAACTAGCAAATCTATTGTAAACATAAATCGTATTGTCTTTTGCATTCAAGGCATAAATAAACTCTCCAGCAATATCAAAATCGATAGTTCCAATTAGCTGTTCTGTTCTTAAAACTCTTTTTGGAGAAAGGCTTCCTTGAATATGGGAATGATAAGTTGTAACTATTCAGCGTAATTCTTAATTCTGTCATCGATGTAAGGCCATATAAGGATTTTTTTATAGGCCATCCATATTTTTTATTCCATAATGTTTTTCATGACTGTTCGGCACGTTAACGTGAAATCTACTATTGAAAGAATTCAAAAAGAAATATCAAAAGATAAGTAAATCGTCGAAGTACTACGTATTTTTAGGCAATATTTTCTGATTTCATTTTTAAATATTCACTTGGAGTAAATGTTGTTTGATTTTGATGAATTGCAAGTACTATATCTCTAAAATATTCTCTAGGATTTATTTTATTTAACTTACAAGACTCAACCAAAGAAAATAATATTGAATTGGTTTTTACTCCTCTTTTGGAATGAGTCCCATACCAAGTCTTTCGACCAATTACAGGACTCCTCATCAGTCTCTCCTGCGAATTATTATCAATAGGAATATCTTCATACTTTAAAAAATAAACTAACTCATTATAGTTTTTTACAAAGTAATCAATTGCTTTAGCTAAAGAGCTTTTACTTGAATAGCTACTTTTCATTTTTAAGGCTAAGTTATCCATCGTCCTGTAGTAAAGCCTTTGCCAACGTCTTGCTAAGTCAAAATCTATCGACTTATATTTTTTAGAATCTTGCGTCTTTATTTTCTTTTCCAAGTAATAAATTTTTCTATAGCACCAAAGAAATAATTCACTTTCTACTTCAAATGACTTACTGGACTCCTTGAACTTGCGTCTGGCATGGGCATTACAGTAGATGTTTTTTATATTGTTTAATCCTTTTTCCTCCCGATAAACATTAGTGTCTGTAACAGCTTTTTTATATCCGCTAAAAACATCACTTACTAAATATTCACAAACTGATTCTTTTAAAAGATCTGATGCTACTGATCCTGACCTCGTATCCATCGCCTTAAAATACGCTGCTCTATCAGTACTAAATCCCCAAAGGTACCAGTTACTTTTCTTATCACCCTCAAGCATCTTGTGGGGTGTTTCATCTGCGTGAAGTATTTTACTAGCTTTGATTTCAAGTTTTAACTTCTCATAAATGCTCTCTAAGAAGTCCGCGAGTCTGTGAGTTCCCTGAATCAAAGAGTTCGCTGGAAGATCTTTTACACCACTTCTCGCTGCCATCTGAACATATCTTTCAACTGGTATTAAATCGCAATATTTACTAAGAGCTACATCTAAAGTCATCTCATCACTATAGCTAGATCCTGCTTTAATTCTTGGAATTGCTGGAGCTGTAACTATTGAGCCATGACAACCTGAGCATCTATATTTAACTCTTTTTTGTTTTACCACATAATATCTTTTTGGAATCACTGTTAAGTATTCACTATCTTCAGTAAGTCCAGAGTCACTCATCTCCTTGCTGCAACAAGGACAGCTTGGAAGTTGATCTAAAGTAACTAGCTTTTCCATTACATCAATGTTTGGATATCTCTCACAGGGTAGTAAGATACGTTTTCGAGGTTTCTTACGGAGTTTTTTTTCTTTATCTTTTTTTTGTGATTTTTCTGAGCTTTTTCCAAACAGACGATGCTTTATATTTATTGATTGCTCTCCAAGTAAAAAACTTTTTTGTTCTGATTTACAGAGTTCTTCATTTTGCTCGTCTATAACTTTTTGCATTTGCTTGATCAGAGACTCATTATCTTGATTTAATATGACTAGGTCTTCTTTTGTCAGTAAGTCATATTTATCATTAGGAATGGGATCAAATAGATATTGCTGGTGCATGAGTTAATTATTAAAAAATAAATTCAAAAAGTATAGGCCCATGGCCCCATAAACTTAACTAGCTTTATTAATTTCTATTGGACTCTCAATAAATATTTTATTTAAATCGACTCCCTCAAAAAATAAATTAAATTCAGCTTGAGTTAACTTGATTTTACCAGAGTGATAAGGATTTATTTTACTAAACAAACCACTTTCCATGCGCTTTGAGACAATGACAAGGCCTGTGCCGTCATAGTAGAGACACTTACAACTATTTCTTCTTTTATTGATAAAAACAAACATATGCCCAGACATTGGATCTTCGTCTAGAATAGTCTTAACTTTATTAAACAATGAATCATAGGATACTCTCATATCAGTTGGTTCTTTCGAAATAAATATTTTAGTCCTACGATTCATTGCTATCATTTATGCTGCCTTTTTTAAAAAATCTACTAGCAGCTCAGAGCTGCCAAATCTTATAATATTATCTTTCCAAACGAGCTCAATTCCACAGCCAGTTATGGGAGTTACATTTGAAGAAGTAGTTTCATTCTCTTCAACAATAACTTCTGTAAAGTTTAGCCCATCAAAAACACCTTCTCGCTTTAGTTGCTTTGCTTTTCCCATAATTTTGGCCATCTTTTTTTGATGTGTTCCAAGCTGGCTATAAAAGCCAGAAGCCGTGCCAGTCCACTGTTCCCAAGCGTGAAGAATTTCTCCAAGAATTTCATCAGGTAACTTGGTTACTCTTCCTGCGGGAGTCCTGTAAGAACTAATCTTTTTTGCTAGTATTGTTAAATCCATAATTAACCAAGAAACCCCATCATATAAATAAAACTCGCTGCGCTCGCGCAACTTTTCCCAAAAAATAAACTAAAAATAAGTATAAAATAAACTAAAAAAATCGTAAAAAATCTTTTGAATATTTCCCTCTAGACAATAAAAATCTAGTTAATAAAGAAAAAGCTTCGACAACTTTATCCTAAATCAAAAATAAAAAATAAAAAATAAAAAATAAAAATCAAAAAACACGCACGATAAAAAACACATACCGTGAAAAATATAAAAATAAATGCAAAACTAGGTAAAAAATTCAACCTTACCTTTAATCAAAAACAAAAATAGAACATAATAAATACATGGCTTCATTTAAAAACTTTTTCATTCAAACAAAAAACAAAAAACAAATCAAAAAAAACAATAAAGAACTCACTCATGTCGACAACGATGATAGCATATTTCCGTACACCGATGAATTTATTTGTGAATGTGGCGAATCCACTTTTGTTGACTACTACTCTGAAAAAGATGAAGAAGACCAAGCTAAACAGAACATAAAGTGCAACTCTTGTCGCAGAGTGTTTTTCTAAAGTCATGCACAACTCAAGACAAAATTTTGAAGTCGCCGATGTTATAAAACTTGTCGACACTTCAAAATACAATTCATATCAAAAAAAAATATTAAAAGACATGTCTCAATGTCGCACAGAAGCTCTAGGTGAACATGCAACCCCTTGCTCCGTCGAGGGATGCGACAAATATTCAATATCCTACAACTCATGCAGAAATAGATCTTGTCCTAAATGTGGATGGAAAAAACAGCAGCAATGGGTCATCAAAATGGCTGAAAACATTCTTCCATGCAAGCACTTTCACACCGTCTTTACAATTCCTCATGAGTTTAACAATATATTCTTATACAACAAAACTGCTTTCTCAAATATACTTTTTAAAGCATCCTCTCAAGCAATTTTAGACACTATAGAAACAAAGTGGAACGCAAAAGGTGGGTATACTTCTGTCCTTCACACTTGGGGCTCAAACTTTAGTGTTCATCCACATGTTCACATGATTGTTCCAGCAGGTGGCTTCTCCTGTGACACTGGAAAGTGGATTGGATTTAGAAAGAACTTTCTAGTTCATAAAACAGTTTTAGCTTTACGCTTTAGAAATCTATTTATGAAAAAAATAAAAAAACTTATTCGAAAGGTAAATCGTCAAAGTACCCCACATTTTCAAATCTAATATTTCCTGTAGATTATAAATATAACAACACATGGAGATGTTACATGGACAATAATGTCTTAAGAAAAAGAATTAATACTTTTAAGTCTTCAAAAGGTGTCATTTAAAACATGAGCAACGAAGTAATTATTGATGCTTTAAGAACTTGGGAGCAGTGGCCGGGGCAGCAACTGATCTCTATAGGGATCTTGAATTAAGAAGGGACAGATGTCCAGTATTATTAAACGAGCTAAGAAACTCGTCAATGCTGGCATGGTTGCTGAGAGTAAGTTTAAAGAAATTGAAGTTGAAGAAACTACAACAATTCAAAGGATTTGAGTCCATATTCCTAGATTTAATTTAGTTTTATTTATTTAATTTATCTTCCAAGTACTTGAAAAAAAAGATTCGTTGTATTTATCTATTCAAATTGGTCTGTTGTGTGTTAAGATTATTTAAATTTGGGTTTTATATGAAAAAAAATTTGTGGTTTTTGTGGTTTTTGTTAGTTAGTTCTTATAGCTTTTCAAGTGAAGTGACTTTGTTCGTAAAGTTGAGTCCATCTGGATCTCTTGAAGCTAAGACAAAAGAATTATCGGGAAGAGTTGCTTATGATGGTGGTAAGGTTAGAGCAAAGAAGCTTTTGGTCTTAGTTGACTCATTAAGAACAGGAATAGAGTTAAGGGACGAACATTTAAGGAAGCATTTAAAATATGAAAAGCACCCTTATATCTCTTTGTATGACATGGAAGGTTTTAATGGTAAAGGTAGTGGTGCTATTGAAATAGCAGGAGTTAAAAAGCCTGTGGAGTTTGACTATACTGTGAAAGATGATAACCTTATTGCTAGCTTTAAAATAAATGCTCTAGACTTTAATTTAAAAAAAGTTAAATATTTTAATATTGGAGTTGATGAAACAGTCAAAATCAAAGTCAATATTCCTGTAAATAATAAGGAGACCAAAAAATGAAATCATTAATTTTATCATTTTTATTATTATCTTTAAGTTTATCATCTTCAAGTTTATTTTCTAAGGAAATAAAGCTCAATGTTTCTTTAAGTCCTGCGGGATCTTTTGTCGCTAAAAGCTCTAATTTAATGGGAAAGGTTAATTATAAGGCATCTGAAAATAGAGTGTGGGCTAATCGAATAAAAGTACCTGTTAGTTCTTTTGATACTGGAATGAGTCTAAGAAATGAGCATTTTGCTAAGCACCTTAAGTCAAAAAAGCACCCGAATGCGGTTTTGAAAAAATTCAAAGGTGAAAATGGTAAGGGACAAGCAATATTAGAAATTGCTGGAGCTAAGAAGAAGATCAAAAATATTATCTACAAAATAAAAGGTAATAATATTATAGTAAATTTTAAAGTAAATACTAAGAAGCTTGGGCTTAAAAAGGTTAAGTACCTTGGTGTCGGTGTAAAAGATGTTGTCGTTATTGATGTGGAGATGCCTGTTGAAAAAAAATAAAATATTAGCTTCTTTTACATTTATTTTATTGATTGCAGCTTTACTTACTTCTTGTGAAACTTTAAACTCAAATAGTTCAGATACTCTTTTTTATGACGATGTTAATGTTCAAGATAGTAATTTGTTGGAGCCATTTATTATTTTGAAGGTTGAATGTATGAGCTGTCATAATTATCACAATGAGTGGCTTTCTTATACATCTAACCAAGACTGGATTAATGCTGGGCTTGTTCAACCTGGTAGTGCTGCCAACTCCAAGCTGATCCATAGAATGAAAAACACTTCAGCTGCAAAGTCTCCATTGAATACTAATATGCCTCTTGAAGGTTCGGTGATAGACACGGAAGAGTATCAAAAATTAAGGTCATGGATTGATAGTTTATGAAGTATTTTTTATTATTATTTTTATTAAGTCTGAATGTTTATTCTTACCCACATTACATCGGTCACGGATATACAACTTGTAAAAGTTGTCACTATAATCCTTTTGGCGGGGGAATGGTAAACGATTATGGACGTGTGGTTAATGCAACTTCTATTGCTTCAGGAGCATTGTATCCAAAGTCTATGACTAATGAAGATATAGCCTATCATAGTGACTTTTTGTTCGGTGCTTATAAACCTAAGAACTTAAGGCTTCAAGCTAACTACAGAGGTATTTCTATTACCAACAATCCCGGTTCCTCTAAGTCTGAAACAAAAAGATGGATCACTATGCAACAAGACTTAAGAGGGGTTTTAAAGTTTGGTAAAGATGCTAAATTTTTAATAAGTGGAAGCATAAGTAAAACGCCTGAAACAACTAGGTCTGGAAGTGGAGCTGAAGACGAAAGTAATTTTAGAAGTCGTGAACATTACGTGGGATATAAGTTTTCCAAAAAGTGGGGTGCTTATGCTGGTCTTCTCGATCACGTATATGGAATTAGATTCGTAGAACATATCTTTTCTAGTAGAACTCAGCCTCAGGTTTCTCAGAATGATCAAGGTCATGGTGTTGCATTTCATTACCTTAATGGTGATTGGGAGGGAGGAGTTCATGGGTTTGTGGGAAATCTTTCTCAAGAAGCTGATTTGAGAATGGTTGGATTTAGTGGGATACTAGAGAAAACTGTTGCTGATATTCATAGAATAGGTGCTTCTATAAAAAAATCTTCAAATGATTATTTAGACTTACTTGCTTATGGAGCTCATGGAAGAATTAGTTTAAACTCTGGCTCAAGCGTTCAAATGGAACTAGGACAGGTTAACAAAACTCCTGTCAGTGGTGGGGATACAGTGACATCTAGGTATGGAATTCTTCAAACTTACTTGAGACCTTATAGGGGAATTTATTTATTCACTAATGTCGAATATAGTAAGAAAGATATAGAAGAAGATGATTATACAGTTGTATGGGGGCCAGGAATTCAATATCTTCCTATTCATAGAACAGAATTTAGATTAGATTTACAAAATATTAGAAACTTTGATGAAAAAAAATCAGTAAGGGATTCATGGCAACTATTGCTTCAAGCACATTTTTGGCTTTAGTTTTATCAACTTTTTTTTCGCTTAATGCTTTTGCTTTAAGTGATGATGGAAAAATAAAAAAGGCTTTTGCAAGAAAGCAATATAAGAGAGTTATGGCAGTTTTTAAAAGATCATCAAGGAAAAAAACTTTGATGAAAAATGAGAAGGTATTACTTATTTTAGCGATTTCTGCAGAAAAAATTAAAAAATATAATTATGCATACTCCTTTTATTATAAAAAGCTAATTCGAGAAAATGGAAAAACTTTTAAAAGAGTTAATAAAAGAATTCAAAATGGAGATCTCGTAGATAGTTCCAGAGTATCTAAAAGCTTTAAGTTAACTTCTTGGAAAGTCTTAACAACCCTTTTTTCGTGGCTAAAAGAACAGAGAGAAGTTGATAAGAAATTTAAAAAGCGATTATCGCTTTTTAATAAGGTTGGAAATTTATTAATTGAATTAGAATTTAGAGATGATAAAGCTGATAGACTCTTAACTGATATGAATTATCATGTTGATGAACTTGGAAAAAATAAAAGGAAGCTCAAGTACTATCTAACCTTTGAATACTTAACTTGGCAAAAAGAAGCCGATATTGAAGCTGTTGAAGCTTCTAAGAATGGAGGTCTTGTTGTAACAACAAATGGTCTTTGCCTTGGAGGGGGTGTCAATTATGAGAACTATTATACAGCTTTTAATCTGGATACTTGTGCTATTTTAGGCCTTGGTAAAGTTAGCTTAAACAGTGGAAATTTAGGCAAGTATCAACAAGAAAATATTCCTACTTATGGATTGAAGGTCTCTCCTGGTTTTTCATTTTTTGTATCTGAAAAAAGAGCAGAAGTTGGGCTCAAGCTGCCAATGACTTTTATTATTCAAGATTTAGAAATTCCTACTGCATCAGCTACACTTAGCCCAAATGACTACACTATTAATGAGGGAAGTGACTTCCAAATACTTGCTTCTCTTTATTCTAAGTGGCCAGTGGGAAAATACTTCATTAGTACTCAGTTTAGTAAATTTATCTCTAATGATTTGACTATGTGGAGCTTAGGTTTTGGTAAAAACTTTTAAATTTAGATTTCTTAATAAAGGTGTCCCTTCGGCTAGCCTGCGTGAATTAGCCATTTTAAAATGAGATCATCGTCTCGCCCCTAGTTTAACCAAATTTAAAAGGAACCTGACGATGAATAATTACTCAATAAAAGACTTCCGTGAACAACTTGATCAATGGAGAGAAGAAACACCTGATCATAGAGGTATTGTTGTACCTGACTCCATGATAGAGGAACTTTTAAAATTGATTTCGATGTCATCAAGATCTTATGTCACAAAAAGACTGAAGATTGATTCAGTACTTCTTGCCCAGAGAATTAAATCATTTGAACTAGACAATGATCATCCTATGGAATTCGTCGAAATTTCACCTCCTACCTCTAAAGGTATTGAGAATAAACAATCGGCTCCAATAGGCACAGTTGAATATATATCGTAAGTATTCAGCGTGATTTAGTCTTCGATATAAAAAAGAGAATTTAATTTATCGTATGGTGAGTGGCCATTCTTTTTAGATGTCATTAATTAAAACCTCAGGTACCAACTTTCCAAAAACCGGGGGATACAGAGTTTTTGCAAAGAAAAAGCAAGAACACGAAACATTTCCAAATTTACTGGATAGAGATTTTAAGCAAGAGATTCCAGATAGAGTTTACTCTACAGATATAACTCAAATAAACTACGGGACGAAAAAAGCTTACGTTGCAGCGGTGAAAGACCTTTGTACAAATGAAATTGTTAGTAAGTCAGTCTCAAGTCGAATTGATATAAACTTAACTAATTCAGCGATTGATAAAGCCTTAAAACGTTTAACAGTAGAAGAGAAAAAGAAATTAATGATTCACTCAGACCAAGGAGTGCATTTCACTCATATTTCATATCGAAGAAAATTAGAACAGAATGGAGTCACACAATCAATGTCTAGAAGAGGAAATTGTATTGATAATGCACCAATAGAAAGTTTTTTTGGACACTTAAAAGATTTACTTGATTTAAAATCCTGTAAAAACATAGAAGATATTACAAAAGAAGTGACGAAGAAAATAAATTACTATAATCATAGACGACCACAGTTAGGACTCAAAAAAATGCCCCCTAGTGAATATCGGAGGCAATTTAATTTTTAACTTTAGAGCCTTTTATTAATCAGTCCCATTTTTGGGGTACAGATCATAAGAGAGGCCTGTATTTTATTTGTGAATTTATATAGATCATTCCTGGATTTGATCTTGCTTCGCTCGATCTGTACCCAGAAGGCCTGATGTATTTTTATCAAATTTGGAGCAAGCTCTCCTTTGCTAAAACTACATCATCCCTGACATTTGGCCTCACTTCGTTCGACCAATTGCAGGCGTCATGATGAAAATAAAATCTCTAGAGCCTTGGCTCTAGATTTTATTCTACATCATTCCAGGCATACCACCCATTCCGCCCATACCACCCATTGGAGGCATAGCAGGACCAGCAGCCCCTTCTTTTGCAGGAAGGTCAGCAATCATTGTTTCTGTAGTTAACATTAATCCAGAAACAGATGCAGCGTTCATAAGAGCTGATCTTGTTACTTTAGTTGGATCGATGATTCCAGCCTTAACTAGGTCTTCAAACTTATCTTCACGGGCATTATAACCAAAAGTAAAATCTGATTTAGTTTTTACTTCGTTAACAATTACTGAAGCTTCCTTACCAGCATTTGTAGAGATTTGTCTAAGTGGTTCTTCGATTGATCTAGCAACGATTCTAACACCAAAGTCATATTCTTCGTTACCAGTAACAAAGTCTTTTAGAGCATCTGTAGCGTGAACTAATGCAGCTCCACCACCAACAATAATACCTTCTTCAACAGCAGCGCGAGTTGCATTTAATGCATCTTCAACTCTGTCTTTCTTTTCTTTCATTTCTGATTCAGTTGGAGCACCAACATAAAGAACAGCAACACCACCAGCTAACTTAGCTAATCTTTCTTGAAGCTTTTCTCTATCGTAGTCTGAAGTTGTTTCTGCGATTTGAGATTTAATTGCATTAACTCTATCATCAACTGCAGCTTGTTCTCCAGCACCATCAACAACAATTGTATTTTCTTTATCAATTGAGATTTTCTTAGCTGTTCCTAAATGAGCAACTTCAGCAGTTTCTAAGCTCATTCCTAACTCTTCAGAAATAACAGTACCACCAGTTAAGATAGCGATGTCTTTTAACATTTCTTTTCTTCTATCACCGAAACCTGGAGCCTTAACAGCTGCAACGTTTAGTGTTCCTCTTAACTTGTTAACAACTAAAGTTGTTAGAGCTTCACCTTCGATATCTTCAGCGATGATTAAAAGTGGCTTAGAAGTTTGAACGGCTTTCTCTAGAAGACCTAAGATCTCTTTCATACTTGAGATTTTTTTATCAGTGATAAGCACAAGAGGATTATCGAACTCTACTTGCATTTTCTCTGTATTAGTTACGAAGTATGGAGATAAGTAACCTCTATCAAACTGCATACCTTCAACAACTTCACTATACGTATCAGCAGTTTTAGATTCTTCAATAGTGATAACACCTTCTCTACCAACTTTATCCATTGCATCTGCAATCATTTTTCCTATTTCTTCATCATTATTTGAAGAGATAGATCCAACTTGTGCAACTTCTTCATTTGTTTTAATTTCTTTTGAGTTTTCTTTTAAATAGTTGATTACTCTTTCAGTAGCTAAATCAATTCCTTTTTTAAGATCCATTGGGTTGTGACCAGCAGCCACTAGTTTAGCACCTTCTCTATAAATAGCTTGAGCTAAAACAGTTGCAGTAGTTGTACCATCCCCTGCGTCTTCATTTGTTTTTTGAGCAACTTCTTTTACTAATTGAGCTCCCATATTTTCAAATGCATTTTCTAATTCAATTTCTTTAGCAACAGAAACACCGTCTTTAGTAATATGAGGTGCACCAAAAGACTTTTGGATTACAACGTTTCTTCCCTTTGGCCCTAAAGTAACTTTAACAGCATCTGCTAATGCGTTAACTCCACCAAGGATTAAGTTTCTTGCGTTTTCACTATATTTTAATTCTTTAGCTGACATATATATCTCCTATTAGATTATTTATTATTGGAAGATTCCTAAAATTTCATCTTCTTTCATTATTAAAAAGTCACTACCTTCAACTTTTACTTCACTACCTGAATATTTTCCAAAAAGAACTTTGTCACCAGCTTTAACTTCTAAAGCAGTTTTAGATCCATCAGTATTTCTATAACCAGATCCAACAGCAACTATCTCACCTTGAGCAGGTTTTTCTTTTGAATTATCAGGGATGATAATTCCACCAGCAGTTTTGTTTTCCTCTTCAAGTCTTTTTACTAAAACTCTATCGTGTAATGGTTTTACAGACATTTCCTATCTCCTTTATAACGCTATTAGTTAGCAAGATTTTTAAAATAATTCGTACAGAACAAGTTAATACCTATTGCTCCAGTGTCAAGGGTCAATAGAGCAAAAAACTACGGTAATAGAGATAAATGATTAAAAACACAGTTTGCAGCGCATTATTTTCTCGGAAGGAAATATTTTCCTTCAATTTACTAAACTTCAAAATTCTGAAACCGATAAATTATGCATGTTAAAGAAATCAATTTTAAATTTATTATCGTATGGAATAGAGAAAGCTAGATGTCATCATATCAAGCTCTTCTACATGTCATTATATTGTATGTTATTAGTTGGTTGTGGAAAGCAAGTTAAGAACTCAGCAGAATCTGAAGAAATAAGAAGAGATTCCCTAACTTCAAGTAATATAGTTCTGGAAGATGAATTTTCTTCGGGGTCAATAAGTAGTAAATCGACGATAACACTTAACTCTACATTTGAATTTCACCAAGATTCAGCAGTTAGAATCCCAGCGAGTGTGGCCGTGACATCTGGAAATGCAGGTAATAATACTGCAGTTATTTACTTTAATGCTCAAAATGAAGACGACTATGGTTTTTATTGTAAGTATATTGGAGGAGCAACTTCAAACTCTCCTGTTACTCAAACAGATTTTACAAATGGCCTATTTTATCATTTTCACTCTTGTTACACTCTTCCAAATGACCTGGGTGAGGTTAACTATTATCCTGGCCGTGAAGTCATCCAATTTCAAGAAAACTCAGTAATACTTGAGTTATTAAGTGCGGATCCTCGTTATTTTACAAAAGCTCAAGCACAACTAGAGGTAGACTGGCACTAGTCTTAGCTAAAGCTATCGAATATTTTTCCTAATTTTTACATGAATTGAAGAGCATTTTACTTAGGCGTAAAATAGTATTGATAATACTGTTTTACTAGGAAGCAAAAAATGAAATTCTATCTAACGACCCTTGGTCTTGTTTTTACCTTTATTCTGAAAGTCCAAATGGATGCAAGTGCATCAACAAGTTTTAAAAAGCAAAGATGCTCACTCCCAAAAAATGAAACTATTACAGTTGGGTGTACTACAAACTGTGGACGCTTTAACAGATGGGCTCTTAAAAGATATGCACGAAAAAGTGGCTATAATGTTAATATCGTAAACATCTACAGCGAAAATCAAACACCAAACTTATCTATGCTTGATGCTATTTTAATCCCAGGTGGAGCTGATATCGATCCCAAATACTATATTCAAAATGTTGAGCAAGACCTAAGGACACATATTCAAAGCCTAGATTACTTAGTCAATTACTCCAAGGAAGGAAAAAGAAGAGACCCCTTTGAGTACAATCTTTTAAAGGAGTATTTTAACAATACTTCTCAGGATACTTTATACACTCCCGTCCTTGGTATTTGTAGAGGTATGCAAATGTTAACTGTATCTCAAGGAATCCCACTTTATGTTGATATAAAAAAAGAACTAGGTATTAAAAACAGAAGATACACTCTAGATAAAGTAACTATTACTAATAATGAGTCTTTAATAGCAAGTTTACAAAATAGAAAGTCCTTTAGAGGTGTCGAGTTACATCATCAAGGTTTAAGAGTAGATTATTTTAATAAGAATAGGTCAAGATGGCCAAATCTTGATGTCACTGGTTACTCTCACTCAGGTAGGATTGCAGAAGTTTTAGAATTCTACAATAGACCTGTTTTAGGAGTTCAGTTTCACCCTGAATATACTTTTGGAAAAACGAGAAGATCAATTTTTTCTTGGCTTTTAAATAGAGCATGTATCAAAAAAAATATTTTAAGAAATCAAAAAACTAACACTGAACACAACATATAAGAGAGTAAGAAATTATGAAAAAACTACTATTAGGATTAATAACTGTTTTGAGCTTTCAGGCTTTTGCCGGGATTGATCAAGCACCACCTGCTTTTAAAACAAAAGATGGAAAAGTCATTTTTGTAGACTTTATAAAAGCTGTTTATGAATTAACTTACGATAAAGCAAATAAACAAGCATGGGCATCAACAAATATTACGTTTATGGCCAATGATACTGGTTACCCAGTTTTTGACTCGGTCTCTAAGCCAACTGAAGTTATAGTTAATGGGAAAGCTGTTGAACACACACTAACTCCTGTTCCAGGAAACGTTTCATTCGTTAGATATCCAAAAGTTGAAGTTACACCAGGTATTCACACAATGACTATAAGGACTCCGATCGAAAAAGGAACTAAGTATGGCTGGAAAGGTGTTTCAAGTGGTTTCTTTATTAAAGACTTGAAAGATAGAATGTTCCTTGAGAGATTTTTACCAACAAACTATGAGTATGATCAATACCAAATGACTTTTAGAGTTCAAGTTATAGGAACAAATAAAGCCCATAATATTTTTGCAAATGGTGTAACAAAAGAGTTAGATAATAACTTTATTGAAGTTAGTTATCCCTCTTTCTACACGGCATCAAGTGTGTACTTTCACTTAGTTCCTAAAAGAAAGTTCTGGAGACTACACTTCAAATTCCCATCAATTAGTGGAAGACAAATTCCTGTTACTATTTACTCTTCGTTTCGATTTAGAAATTGGAGAATGAAAAGAAAAACAGTAAAAGTTATGAGAGAGCTTGAAAGAGATTATGGAGCATGGCCTCACCCAGAGCTTCTAATATACGGAACAAAAATCAGAGGTGGAATGGAGTATGTTGGAGCAACAGCAACATCATATATTTCTTTAGGCCACGAATTACAACATAGTTATTTTGCAAAAGGTGTATTACCTGCAGATGGAAACTCAGGTTGGATGGACGAAGGAATTGCTTCTTGGAGAGACAAGGGGCATCAAACACACAAGAGTCCAAACTACTTTAGCGTCAACTTAGCCAAGCATAATGTTTATACAAGAAAGACTGATAAGAGGTCTTACGAAAAAGGAAGAAGTTTCTTTGCCTATATTCATTATCAACTTAAACAAGCTGGTCTTCCAGGTCTAAAAGACTTCCTACGTGGATATTTCAATAAAAGAAAATTCACAACAGTTACTACAAATGATTTTAAATCTGACCTTGAAGAGTATTCTGGTTTAGATTTCACAGAGGATTTTAACCAGTACATTTATGGAGGTCACCCTGATAAAAATCAAAGTTTATCAAATGGACGATCTCCTGCAGTTGAACCAGAAAACCCTCATCATGTTGAGTATACTCAAGAGGAAATTGACTCTATTATTTAGATGATAAATAAAATAATGAATATCAGAAGGGGAAGCTTTTAAGCTTCCCTTTTTTACATCACATCAAATATAAATAGCATTCCACCTGTGAAAAAGATCAAAGAAATGAATAAGTACTTACTTGGCCATTTCCTCTCCCACACAGACTCAAAGATAGTTGAAAAGATAACAGACGTAATAGAAATTGCAGAAACAACTGCAAGGTCAGCAGCTTTTTGAATAGCACTTAAATAAAGAGCCAAAGAGAAAAAAGTACCAAACAATGCCCCCAAAATAACATAGCTTCTAGACTTTAAGTTCAAAGACCTGAAACGCTTTCTAAAATAAAATGGTGAAAAGCCACGTATGATTAAATAGGATAAAAGAGCTCCTAGACAACGATACAAGTTTCCTTCAAATGCTGTTATATTTGAATTCAAATCAAACGCATAACGCGTTATCAATACCCCACAGCCATCTAATGTCATACCTAGAAAAGCAAAGGCAACTCCAGCCACTTCCCACTTGCCAAATTTTATAAAACTTTCATAAGAATAAATAAAAAGACATGCCATAAAAAAGAAAACGGCCCAAAGTTTATTCGGGTCTAATGACTGCGAAAGAATAAAATATGACAAGACTCCAACAATTACAGGATGAAAGCCAAAAATCACCATCGTTCTACCAGGACCTATTTTTTCAAAGGCCTTAAGTAAAAAAATATCCCCGATACCTAACGCAACAAAACCTGAAACAAAAAACCATAAAAAGTTCACAACACCAATACTGTGAAACCCTGTAGTTAAACTGATAGTTATAAAGAAGCAAACTGCTGCAACCAAGGCCTTAAAAGTGTTCATCCAAGTAGATGAGAACTTTCTTGAGTAATGCGTAAAAAATTGAGCACCTAGCGCAAAGCATAGATTTGCTAATAAAGTTAAAATATATGCATTCATCAGGACATCTTACAACAATCTAGTTTTCACATCTATCAACTTTTTGTTATAATTTTGTCATGACTTTAACACAACTAGAATATGTATTAGCAGTGCACAAACACAAGCACTTTGGAAGAGCAGCTAACTCTTGCTTTGTTACTCAACCTACTTTAAGTATGCAATTGCAAAAACTAGAAGAAGAACTTGAAGTCACAATATTTGATAGATCAAAGTCACCAATCCAAGCAACTGATGAAGGGATTGCTATAATCGAACAGGCTAAAAATATTATATTCGAGCAAAAAAAGTTATTTAATATTATCGATGAAACTAAAGGTGAAATAACTGGTGATTTCAAGTTATCTGTAATCCCAACACTCAGCCCATTTATCATCCCATTATTTGTACAAGAATTTTTAGAAAAATATCCTAAAGTAAACCTGATGATCAAAGAGAATAAAACAGAAGAGATTATTGAATTACTTAAGAATGATGAAATAGACGCAGGAATACTAGTAACACCACTTCATGAAAAATCTATTATAGAGAAAGTGATGTACTATGAACCTTTTCATTTATTTGTCTCTAAGAATCATCCTTTATCCAAAAAAACGAAAGTAAAAGAGGATGACCTAGATATTGATGAAATTTGGCTACTAAACAAAGGAAACTGCTTTAGAGACCAAGTTTTGAATATTTGCCAAAATCAAAGATCTCATGGTTCTAATAACCCAATAAACTTTGAATCAGGAAATTTTGAAACCCTTAAAAATATGGTCCTAAAAGGTTCTGGTTACACTCTTCTTCCACATATGGCGACAGAACAGCTTGCCACTGCACACAAAAAACTTTTAAGACCATTTTCAAGACCAGTACCTTTACGTGAGGTCTCTCTAGTTCATAGTAAAAATATCATTAAAAAAAGAATACTTGATGCGCTAGAAGAGGAAATCCTCGCTAATATCCCTGACGAATTGCGTACATTTAACCCAAAACATTCAGAAATTATAGAGATCAATTAGAATTATAGAGCTCTTTAGTTGATTTGTTCCTGTAAGTTCAGTAGTTTAGCCTCATAGATAAAATCGATTCTAAGGATAGAAAAAATCAATTGTATTTATATTGAATTTTTAACGATACTGTCATCAGTAAAAATAATTAAAAGACACAAGGAGATTATTTATGTCTAGTTTAGTTACAAAACCAGCACCGAATTTTACAGCAACTGCAGTTATGGGAAATGGCGAGTTCAAAGAAGTAAGCCTTTCTGATTATAAAGGTAAAGAAGTTGTTTTATACTTTTACCCTCTAGATTTTACATTTGTTTGTCCATCTGAAATCTTAGCTTTTAATGCAAAAGTTTCTGAGTTCAAAGAAAGAGGCGTAGAGCTTTTAGGTTGTTCAATTGACTCTCACTTTTCTCACTTTGCATGGAGAAACACTCCAGTTGAAAAAGGTGGAATTGGTGAAATCGATTACCCACTAATCGCTGATGTTAAAAAAGATATTGCACGTGACTACGGAGTTCTTTTTGACGAATCTGTTGCATTAAGAGGTCTATTCTTAATCGATAAAGAAGGAATCGTTAGACATTCAACAATCAATGACCTTCCTCTTGGAAGAAATGTTGAAGAAGCTCTAAGAGTAGTTGATGCTCTTCAGTACCATGAGAAACATGGTGAAGTTTGTCCAGCAAACTGGAAAAAAGGTGAAGAAGCAATGACAGCAACTGCTGATGGTGTTGCAGCTTATTTATCTAAGCACGCAAAGTAATTTAAAATTAATTTTTTAAATATAGACTGCCCTCTATTTCATAGAGGGCTTTTTTATTTATCATTTATGCATTTAAGTTCTAAAGAAACACCTGTTTGAATATTGACACTCGATTTACACTCAACTTTTGGAGTAACACCCATTTCTCTAAACGTAACATTCCAATTCTTATCAGCCTCATCTCTAACAGCAATTGCTAGCCAGTGATAACGTGTGTTGGTCGTATGTATGTTTTGTCTTTTTTCTATAATTTTAAGAATATCACTTTTGGCCTTAACTGTTGCTATTGCGACAAGTGCATTTGAAACTGGTAATTCCACTTCAATTTTTTGTGAAAACTGATCATAAGTGAAAACCATTCCACCTTTGTTCTCAAAAGGATCACTGCTACCAGCATCTATAGTGTGATAAAGTTTTACTAAAACTAAAATTATAATGGCAAAAGGTACTGCTAAAGCAATCCAGAATTTCGTTTGTTTTTTATTAGTCATAAATCCTACTTCAATTCATACCAGTTTTCACCGATACCCATATCAACCTTTAATGGAACTGATAGTTTTACAACATTTTCCATTTTATCTCTAACAAGCTCTTTCATTTGTTCTACTTCTGACTCAGGGACTTCGAAAATTAATTCATCATGAACTTGAAGTAACATTGTTGATTTTAATTTTGCTTCAGACATGGCCTTATCAATATCAATCATTGCTTTTTTTATAATATCTGCAGCTGTACCTTGAATTGGTGTATTAATTGCCATTCTTTCTGCCATGGACTTCATCTGTCTATTGGATGAATTAATATCCTTAATAATTCTTTTTCTTCCAAATAAAGTTTCTGTATACCCTTTTTGAGCACACTCTTCTTTAAGTCCATCAAGGTATGATTTAACTTTATGAAATTTTTCGAAATACTCAGTAATATAGTGCTTAGCTTCTCCCATTGATATACCCAAGGTTTTTGAAAGACCAAATGATCCCTGTCCATACATTAAACCAAAGTTTACAGTTTTAGCCTGAGACCTATCATTTTTAGATACATCAGCGATATCCATGTCTAAAACTTCTGCTGCTGTCTGGGCATGGATATCTTCATCATTATTAAATGCATTTACCATAACTTCATCTTCAGAAAAGTGAGCCAGTATTCTTAGTTCTACCTGGGAGTAATCTGCTCCTAAAAGTACACATCCTTGTGCTGGAACAAATCCCTTCCTTAGTTTTCTGCCATTTTCTGATCTTATAGGAATATTTTGAAGATTTGGTTTGTCACTTGAAAGTCTTCCTGTAGCTGCTACATTCTGATTAAAGTGTGTATGAATTTTTTTATCTTCACCTACTAACTTAGGGAGTGTTTTAACATATGTCGACAATAGCTTATCAATTTCACGAAACTTTAGGATCATTCCAGGGATTTCACTTTCCCCCTGAGAGTTCAGCTCCTCTAAGACACTTGAGTCTGTTGAGGCTCCAGTTTTTGTTTTTTTGATAATAGGTAGTTCAAGTTTTTCAAATAATAATGCACTTACTTGTTTTGGTGATTTTAGATTAACTTCACTGTCTGATACTTCTTTAACTTTTGCATCTATCTCATCAACTTGTGATTGAAAGTCTTTTTCAACTTCTTCATAGAAGTCAGTATTCAGATCTATTCCAAGCATTTCCATCTTAGATAAAACGTTTATAAGTGGTAAATCCATTTCATAAAAAACGCTATCAAGTCCTGCTTCTTTGAGTTTTTTCATTAACCAAGGGTAGATTCGAATTCCAAAATATGCTCTTCTTGCAATAGCAAATTCAAAGTTTCTAATACTTTGTTCTGCATCTAGACTTTCTTTAAAAAGTTCTTTTAAAGTTAAAACATTCTCGTTCATTATCTCTTGAGAAATTGTTGAAAGATCATGTTTTTTATCTGGGTCTAAAATAAAGTGTGCTTGAGAGATATCGAATAACTGACACTCAATTTCTACATTTTGAGCTATAGCTGCACAAGTAATTGACTTTATATTAATTGAAGAAATTAATAAATGTTTATTCTTTAAAATATCTTCAACCATTGAGCTAAAAGACTTTATTGCTTCGGGGTAAACAACGTAATTTTTCTCTCCTATGGCAAGTCCGACACATTCTGGATTAAGACTATGATAATCTCCTTGCCTAAAAAGTGGCTCAATATAAACTGAATCATTTACTTCTAAGTCTTTTAAAATTGAATCCCATTTTTTTTCATCTTTAACAGCATCAAAGCCTATACTAATACTATTTGGTTTTGATTCACTTACCGCTGCACTATTTGACTTTAATTTCGCCTTAAAAGTTTTAAAGTTTAATTCATCTAGATATTCTAAAAGTTCTGGATGAGGTTCTAATGAAAATGCTAAGTCTTTAGGTTCTAAATCGAGCTTTAAATCTGTGACAATTTTAACAAGTTTTCTAGATAAATAGGCATCATCAACACCTTTTTCTAGTGCTGTTTTAGCTCTTTTGTTTGTTAAAGTTTCTATATTTTCTATAACTGCATCTAAAGTTTTATGTTCGTCTAAAAGTTTAGATGCTCCTTTGGCGCCAATACCTTTTACTCCTGGGATATTATCTGAAGAATCTCCTAAGAGTGAAAGATAATCCATAATCTGACTAGGCCATACACCCATTTTTTTAAACACTTCGTCTGGTCCATAAATGATGTCCTTCATCGTATCTAACATTTTTACTTTATCATCTACGAATTGCATTAAATCTTTATCACCTGACGCAATTAGAACCTCATCAAAAGCATCTTTATACTGAACTGCCATAGAACCAATTAAATCATCGGCTTCATAGTTCACCATGGCTTTATTCGGTATTTGCATAACTTCAATAAGCCTATTAATCATTTCGAATTGAGGAACTAACTCTTCCGGAGCAGGTCCACGATTAGCTTTATATTCGGGATAAATTTCATTTCTAAATGATCCGCCACTTGTATCTCTAGCAAGAACTATATGGCTGGGTTGATAGGAATTAATAAGCTTTATCATCATTGATAAGACACCATAAACAGAATTCACTGGTCTACCATCCGGTGTTGACATAGGTCTAATTGCAAAAAATGCACGGAATATAAAACTACTAATATCTACAATGATAAGTCTTTTTTTCATGAACTCTCCTGAATGCTTTAACGAGAGTATTCTACATCATTGAGCGATTACATGGCGACATGTTTTTCTCTTCAAACCAGGAATCTTTGGACTTACGAAGGTCGACTCTATCATGATCATCGGCAATTACAGTTGTATCTGCCATGACGTCTCCAAGACGATGCCCAGAGTCTAACCTGAAGAGTAAATAAACCTCTAAAAGAACTAGAGGAAGGGCTAAGATGCTGCAGAATATCCATCCCCATAAAGGAATAATTGCAAAACCCATCGGTATCAATAGTGGTAAGTTTCTTATTATTGACTGCTTAATTGTGCATGGCTTTCCGTCTTCTAATGATATTACAGAAAAGCCCATAACTTTCTTTCCGACAGATTGACCGTTATTTATAGAATCAGCAACTCCAATATAAAAAAGTGCTAATAGTAGTCCAAATGGATATAAAAGCATAGATAGGATTAAAACGATAAATAAATCAATGGCCTTGGCCACTAGCCTAGTTAAGCGAGCTGTATTAATTCCAGATTTTAAAATATATTTTTTCTTCATATTAACAGTTTATATAAATATAGCGCGTTATGATACATGTATTTACTTGCCCTTGCTGCGCTGTCCAAGTTATTTCGACTAATTTCGATAGTAGTTATTTTATTTTAGATATGTTAAAATACGAGAACTCATTTAAGTATAAAATAAAGAAAAAAATAATTCGAGGAGACAAATATGAGTGGTGCATTAAGCGTAAACAAAGACAACTTTGATAGTGAAGTAATTAAATCAGACAAGCCAGTAATCGTAGACTTTTGGGCTGAGTGGTGTGGACCTTGTAAAGCACTAGCTCCTATTTTAGATGAAATTGCAACAGAAGTTTCTGGAGCAAAAGTTGTTAAAGTTAATGTTGATGAAGCTGGTGAATTAGCTCAACAATATGGAATTCGTGGTATTCCAACTTTAATCTTCTTTAAAGATGGAGAAGTAAAAAGTACTTTAGTTGGTAACCAACCAAAAGCAGAAATTTTAAAAAGTATTACAGATTTAGTATAATATTAAATATAAAGAGCCGGCCTAGTGCTGGCTTTTTTTTTGTAAAGAAAGAAGAAATATGAATTACATCAAAGAATCATTAAGCCAAGCCGTAGAAACCTTAAACACTTTTGTTTCAAATGAGAAGAATATTGAAGCAATTAATAAGTCCGTTGAATTATTTGTTGATACAATTAAAAACTACGATGGAAGAATCATGGCATGTGGAAATGGTGGTTCAATGTGTGACTCTATGCACTTTGTTGAAGAGCTAACTGGAAGGTACAGAAAAGATCGAGACCCTATTGCAGCAATTAATATGGGAGATCCAAGTCATATTACTTGTGTTGCAAATGACTATGGTTATGAATACATCTTCTCTCGCCATGTTCAAGCCTGGGGAAAGAAAGGTGATACACTGTTGGCCATATCAACAAGTGGTAATTCACAAAATGTTATTCTTGCTGTTGAAAAAGCAAAAGCTCAAGGTATGCACGTTATCGGATTACTTGGTAAAGATGGTGGAAAACTCAAGGATATGGTAGATATTCCCCTAATCGTTGATTGCCCTATTACAGATAGAATTCAAGAGATTCATATCAAAATCATTCATATCTTTATTGAAGGTATCGAAAGACAATTATACCCAGAGCACTATAACTAAATGAAACAGATTACTTCAATTGTAGTATGTACTTTATTAATTTATATTATTTTTGATTTTAAAGATCAGCTTGCCCAAAAATCAACAGTTTCAAAAATTGATCAAATATTCAATACCGAGACTTCAAAGATTAAGCCTATAGATATAAAAAATAATTTATCTCAATATTCTAATAAGCAAAAAGAAAAATTCTTAAAACAAATAAACCATCAATTATTTAGCACTCAACAAATTTCTCAGATAACTCCATTGTTAGAGCTTCAAATAGCGATTCTAAACGATCTAGACGCACCAAAATCCCAAAAGATTCAAAGGTTTTATAAAGAGATATCAGAGGACTTAAAGTTCTTTCAAACTAAAAGGTCAGATCAAAAACAAGCTGACTTCCTGTTATTCTTCACAAATCAATACAAAGTAATCAACTCAAGTTTATAAACGGCAATTTTAACCCTCCATCCCCTTAGTAATAATAATAGCTTAGAATAGAAGTTATAAGTAATTTTATTATCTTAGGAGAAACCATGGAAGGTACAAGTATTATTAGTGAATTCGCTGCATTCATTCAAGGCGGCGGGGTATTCATGTTTATTATTCTAGGTGTATGGGGCGTAGGTGTTGCCATAGCTTTAGAGAGATTTAAAAAACTATCAAGAAACTATGACGTTGACGGTCCATCATTTATGAATGAGATTCAAAGATACGTTTTATCAAATGATATTCAAGGTGCAATCAGAGTTTGCTCTGGTTCAATTGCTGCTTTACCAAAAGTTTTAAAAAGTGGATTAAAAAGAGCTAACCAAGGTAGTGAACAAATCCAAAATGCTTTAGATGCAACAGCTCTAGAAGTTGTTCCTAAAGTTGAACTTAGACTTAACTACTTACAACTAGTAGCAAACATCTCTACTCTTTTTGGACTACTTGGAACAATCCAAGGTTTGATCGTTACATTCGGAGCAGTTGCAGATGTTGATCCAGCTCAAAAAGCAGAATTACTTGCAGCAGGTATCTCAAAGGCCATGAACACTACGGCACTAGGGTTATTCTCTGCGATTACTATTATGATCATTCATGCATTTTTAAGTAATAAAGCTGACAAGATTATCAATGAGATTGATGAATTTAGTGTAAAGCTTTTAGACTTACTTGGAACGAAAGATCAATCTAAAGAATAGTTAAAATAAAAACTTAGCAGGATATAATATGAGTTATAGAAAACCAACAAGTAGACACAGAAAGAAACAGGAGCAAGGCCTAAACCTAGTCCCTATTCTTGATGCTGTATTTATTTTAATCTTCTTCTTATTGATGTCAGCTCAGTTTGTTAAAATTTATGAGATTGGAAGTGATGTACCTATCATTTCACAATCAGAACCTCCAAAAGATAAAAAGAAACCTTTAGCGTTGACTCTTACAATCACCAGAAAGGGCTTTAAGCTTGCTTCTGGTGTTCCATCAAAAACAATAAAATCAATATCTAAGACTCAGGATGGAAAGTATGATTTAAATAGATTACATGATTACCTTCTCACTATAAAGAAAAGGCATATCAATGAAGAGACTATTGTATTCGAACCAGTTGTAGATTTAACCTATGAGGAAATTATTAAAATCATGGATGCAGTTAGAATGCTGAAGAATACAGACGACTCTCTTTATAAAAAAGATAAAGACGGTATCGACGTTCAACTAAAAACATTATTTAGTAAGATAATGTTTGGAAACCTAATGAGTTAAATATGGCAAGAAATCGTTCAATAAGAAATAGAAAAAGAAAAAATAAAAGAGGAATCTTCGAGTTAGACATTACCTCTTTACTAGACATTCTTGTTATTCTTTTAATTTTTCTAATTAAAAGTTATAACTCATCAGGAATAACAATGAATATTCCAGAAGGAATAGAACTTCCAAGATCAGAGTCAAGCAATGGAAATACTGCTGGGATTATGATTCAAGTATCAAAAGACAAAATATGGGTAGATACTAAAGCTGTACTTGATACAGCAAACCTACCCAAACATCTATATGATACGAATGGTAAAAGAATAGTTCCCCTATTTGACGAATTAGTTAAGAAAAAAGAAGAAATTAAAAATTTATCAATGCAGACTGCTGGAAAAGCGAAACCATTCTCAGGGATTGTGAATTTGATTGTTGATAAGTCTTTGAAATATTCTTACGTTAAGAAGGTCATGTACACTTGTGCCTCTGCAGGTTTTAAAGAATACAAATTTGTAGTCATGGGTAATGAACTCTAGTTTCCACTAAAAGTAATATACCAATATATTCCTTTGGACATCGCAAGGGCTGCAATAATCATCGTATAAAATATAATCAGCTTCTGCATAACCAGAACCTCGTATTAGTTGAACCTCCACACTCACTATATAAATATCAACACCATGTATTCGTGTCAAAAGGTGCATTATGCACCTATTGTTTTTACGTTATAAATGTAAGTATTTTATTTTAATTATAAATGAACTTGCTTATATCGAGTTATATTTGAATGAAAAATTTATAAAACTAGGCTTTTCAAGCTGTAGTTTGGAAAAATTCATCATCCAAAGTTCTTGTTCGATACACATTTTGAAGTCATTTGGAATAGGCTTTCCGATACCATAAGCTTTGGTATAGGTTACTTTTCCATTCTTAGCCACATTCATATTATGACAAATATTTAGTGATTGTTTTTTATTCTTTTCAAATTGTAGATAGTTTTTGAAGCATTTTGCTAGAGAGCTCATCTTCAATTTTGCAGCAATTATGACATGTCTGTCCTGAGTTTCATTTGGAGCGAGTTCACATTTATGAGTGTTCTTCTTAGGGCTTGATGTACAAGAGCTAAGAAGAACTAATACAAGAAAAAATAATTTATTCATCTATTGTTAGATACGCTTAGGCATAAAGTTAAACGGCTGCTTAACATCAACCTTTCCACCACCAAGAGGTCTTGGGAATCTAATCCCACGTAGAACTCTAACAACACATTTTTTTACATGACCTGGCAGCCCAGAACGTTGTCCTACACCTGCCTTACTAACTGAACCAGAAGCACCGATAGTAAAGTTTAGACCAATCGTACCAGAGACATCTTTACCAGCATTTCTATCTAGCTCTCTTTGATAACAATATCTAAACTGTGGAATATGTTCTCTTAATATTCTTCTAATAACATCTGGGTCCATTGAACCAAGAACCACAGTTTCAGATGGAATACCAGCAGTATATATACCTGTCTTAGCACTTAAACCTTCTGTACCTTTTGATCGAGTAAGCTTTCCAACAGTAGAGCCTGTAAGACTTCCTATATTTGTTCCAACATCAGCTTTCTTTAAGTTTGTAGCAATTCCACTTCCACTAACACTTGTTGTTCCGATACTTGTTGAGCTATGAGACTTTGCCACTT
Organism: uncultured Bacteriovoracaceae bacterium; assembly: GCA_937923325.1. The sequence continues at coordinate 30,904 of CAKZUQ010000018.1, read as the reverse complement.
TTGCACCTTTTAAGCTTCCACCTTTGGCCATTGTAGAGGTAATAGTACTTTTAAAATCAAATGACTTATATGTATCTACCCTACCAACTGTAGGCCTTGTCGTTACAGATTTTCTAGGTCTACTAGTGCGAGACTTAGATTTAGAAGCTGCTTTTTTTGCAGGAGCTTTTGCTTTAGTAGCTGCTTTTGGAGCTGGTTTTTTCACTTTCTTTTGCTTAACAACTTTTTTAGCCGTTTTTGCTCCAGGAGTTTTTTTAGTCACTTTCTTAAGTGTTTTCTTTGGCGTTTTCTTGGCTTGTTTAGCAACTTTTTTCTTTGAAGGTTTATTAGGCTTTTTCTTAATCGGCTTTGGTTCATTTTTGGTTTTAGGCTTAACAACCTTCATTTTAATTTTTTTTACTGGCTGCTTATAAAGAATTCTAGCAATACGCTCTGGATCTTTTTCTTTTTCTTTATCAATTTCAAAAAGGTTCAATCCTGCCAGAGGAATGAAGACTAATAAAAGAACTAAGAATAAATATTTTCTAAGGCCTTGATCTCTTCTGAAAAATGGCGCTGGTTTAACAATTGGTGGAGAAAAGACACGTCTTACATAGATTTCTAAGTGTCCATTTTCTAATCGAACAATATCATCACCTTGAATATTTACTCTACCGTCACTGACATCTGAAATACTATCATTACTCAAGTGTTGAGTTGAATAGTTATGAAGTTTGTGAACAACACAGTTCCCATTACTTATTTCAACAAAAGGGACTTTTTCATCCTTGCCAAGATAAGCAAATTCCATCTCATTTTTTTTGGGATTAGCTCCAACGATAGAATAAATCCCATTCTCTTCTGGAAGATAATCAACAGAATATACTTTATCATTAAAGAGAATGATGATTTCTACTGCTTGCTTTCCATGATCATATTTAAAAATAGGAACAAGCTCTTCAACATCTTCAAATATATATTCAGAATATTCAGCCTTCGGGTCTGACCCAAGGGGATAAACAATATACGGAGTATCATCAACAGCTGCTTCTGGTGTAGATGGAAGTTTGCTTTCCTTTTTTTCAGGTACAACATCAGGAAGTGAAGGAATGATAGAAGCATTACCAGCTTTAGGTTCAAGTGTATCAAGTACTGGAGGCAGTTCTGTAGGCTCCATATATTCTTTAAAAGTGAATCCGACATTCCCAAATTTAACTTTATCACCAATTTTAATATTTTTTGCGACTACTTTTTCGCCGTTTACATAAGTTCCATTTTTGGAATTCATATCATAAACTTTGGCTCCGCTTGGAGTGATTTCTAAAACTGCATGAACAGCTGAAACTCCACTAGAGGGGATTACAATCTCACAACTTTCTGTTCGGCCAACAAGAATTCTCCCCTTACTAAGGACATTTCCTTTAACGCTTTGACCAGATACTTCTGGAAGAAATTGAAAAAGTGATACATTTTTAGTTTTTGTCGTTTCCACGATATTTCCTCTTCTCTAAACTGTAATTATCTAACAGAATCTAACGCTCTTTTCATTTCATTGTGGAACTGTTTACGTTCCGGAATTTTATTTCTAAACTTTTTTCTAAATCTAGGAGAGATTGATAAATCACCAGGAGAATTAGATCCCCCTTCTACATCAATCGCTGAAAAGTCAAATTTTTCATATTTCTTATATTCATATTTTACATTTTTCTTTTGAGCAAAAGCTGACATAGTAAAACATAACAGCATTAATAAGATTATTCTCATTACTTAACTCCTACTTTATTTTTGATTTCATTGTAATAAGATTTCCAACTACCTAGATCTTTAGTATTCACTTCAGATAAAATTTCTTGAGCCTTTTCTTTATCGTTAGATAAATAGGTAGCATAGGCATAATTTATTCCGATATAAGACCTATCCCAAAAGTCATCATCCACCTTTGAGAAGTAAACTAAAGATTCTTTGATACTGTTTTTCATAAGGTAAGCAGTACCAAGTCCTGCTAATACATCAATATCATTTGGGGCCACGTTATACAGACCTTTAAACATAGCAATCGCTTGGTTATAAAGACCATACTCTAGGTACAAGTTTCCTAAGTTAAACCTTGGTGTTTTAGAGAGATTATTGGCTTTTTTAGAACGAGTAAATGCAACAAGTGCCTTTTGATCTGCATTCTCTCCTCTATACATAACCCCAAGGTTATTAAAAGCAGGTGAATAGCTAGATTTAAATTCCAGTGCCTTGTTATAAAATAAAAGTGCTTTTCTTCGCTTTCCCTGGAGCATGAAGCAAGTTCCAACCTGATTCCAAAAAATGGGATGCTGTCTATATTTATCATGATTTTTTTCAATTAACTCAAATGCCTCTTTAAAATCTTTTTCATAACATTTTACGATAATATCATCTAAGACAGTTTTAGAATCAATATCACTTGGATCTGACAACCTTTGGATACTTTCTTCATTTAACGCTTGTGTTTCTTTTATATCAATTTTTGTAAATCTATCTGAGTCATTAGTATAATTAACTTCTTTTTCTTTCTGAAAGTCCTCTTGAGTGACATCTTCTAATTTAATATTTTTTTTATTTGAATTTGATGTAGCACAACTAACCACAGATAAAATTATAAATAAGTTTAAAAGAATTTTCATTACCTAATCCCTCCTCTGTCCATGAGGATACCCTTTTTAGGATACCAAAATCTTATTGGTACATTATCGTTTTTAGCTGAGACAGTAGAATTATCAATACTTAAAATTTCATTTTGTTCTATAGACATCCATGCATCTTTTTCATAATTATTTGCCTGACTCAAAAGAGGCCCATAAACCTGTTTTTGCATGTCTTTTTGAAATAAAGGAATATGCTGTTTCTTCATTCCTGGAGGAACAAAACTTTTTACTTCATTAGCAAAAGTACGATGTGTATCAATTAGTATTTTAAACGTTTTAACGATTCCATCACCTGAACCAATTTTTTGTATTGAAGAAGCCTTTGCAACTAACTCGTCCAACCATTTAAACTTTTTCTGAATTAGCGATTGAAATGTTTTTGCTGGGTATCTTAATTTTGTTGAGTTAATTCTTGCTTGAATTCTTTGTAATTTAACAATTTCCTTATTTGAGATTATTGTTAAAGCCTCTAAAGGAATATCTTTTTTTGCACTCTTTGAGCGATAATAAAACTTTGAAGAAGCTTTGAAGAGGTTATTAGACTTACTCTTATTTCCAAAATTTCTATGGACTAAAGCAAGTGTGTTGTATGGAACGATTAGTTTTGGCCAATTTGTTTTATTTTTTGCTAACCTTCCTAAAATGGCTTCATACTTTGACCATTGTTTTGAGATTTCATAGTCCTTTAAAAGCTCAAATCTAATGCTATCGACATAAGAGTTCGGAACACGACATTGTTCGCCTAGAGAAACTAACTTTTCAACTTCACTCAAATCGCCTTCTGCCAAAAGCATAAAGGCTGCATTTTTAAATGCCATTGATTTTTTTCTACTCTTTTTACGACATAATTTTTGAACAATCTTAATTGCAAGGTTTGCAGACTTTTTAAATTCAAGTCTTGTAAACATGTATGTTGATATAGTTAAAAATGAATCTGCAAATTGCATTGTATCTTTTGAAGACATCTCATCAAGAGAATCAATCGACCATTTATATGAATTATCTACGGCCCCCATTTCATAATACAAAGCTGCTAGGTTATACTTAGCGTTAACTTTAGACCTTTTAGTACTATTGGGATCTTTTAAAATATTATGATAGCCAACTAAAGCTTTTTTCTTATTTCCTCTTTTTAAATCCATCTGAACATCTTCAATCTGAAGAGAAGTAAGTAATTCTTTTAATTTTTTTGCATACTTTCTACTGACAACATACTTCTTAGCATCAATATCTCGTATCCAATTTCGAATTTTTTGATTTTCTTTTTTCTTTCTATTAATCTCCATCAATTCAGCAATCATCGCCTCTTGAGTCTTCCAATCCTTAGAGTATACTTTTACTAATCTATCTAGTACTGACTTTGCATTATCATATTGCTTTCTTTCAAGATAAACTTTAAATAGTCGCTGATAAATACTTTTTGCTCTTTTTCCTGTCGGATAATTTGCAATATATTTTTCATAAACAGGAACATAGTAGTTCTCTTTTACTTTTCTAGATAATCTTTTTTTACCCAATGTTGAAAGTAACCCTTCTATTGCTCTTGCTTTAAAAGTTGTGTTCTTCGCTTTAACAGCTAAGTCAAATGAATCACTGTAATACTTCACAGCTCTAGTGTAATCCATTATGACAAATGCCGTTTCACCTTGAAGATATGCATACTCAAAATCTTTACTTTTCTCTAGCTCTCTAAGCATACCAAAGTAAGTATTGGCCATGCCTGCTCTTTGGGCTCTTTTCTTCTTTAATCTTCTATAAGTCTTTGAAGCCGCTTGTTTTTGTAGAATTGCCCCTTGTTTTGCCGTTTGATATCGTAATGTTTTTATTTGATTACTTGTCAGCATATTTTTTTTATATAAAGCAAATAGCTTCTGAGAAGTTTTCAGATGAGAAGCCTTTCTCCCGTAACTTGCATACAAGTCAAGTTGTTCTATATAAATTTCTGAAAATCTTTTCTCATTTTTTTCATATTTAAGTGCATAACCCAATGTCTTATTGGCCAAACTAAATTGACCTTTCCCCTTCATAGTTACTGCAATTCTCAATAATTGATCAGTAAAATTAATCCCTATTTTTTTATAGAAAGCAATCCCTTCTTCAATTCTTCCAGCAGTAGCAAACATTAAACCAATATCTCTTTCGATTGAAGCACGCATATCAACATACTTACTCGAAGAGCTAGTTTTAAAAACTTCTTTCATTTTTGAAATAGCTCTTAAATATTTACGATCTCTAAAATAGCACCAAGCTAAGTTAAATGAATCTTTAGTCCACCATTTATCTTTGTATTTACTTAATGATCTCTCGTAAAGTGGAATCGCTTTTTTATACTGTTTTTTATTGTAGTAAAGTTCAGCAAGTGAGATTTGAGACTTAACTTTTGTAATATTATTTTTTTTAGATTTTTTTGAAGCCCTTGAAAAGTACTTCATCGCTGTTTGATTTTTACCTGATTCTTTAGCGTTAAACCCTAAAATATAATAAACATCGCCAATTGCTGAATATTGTTTAAATCTTTTTGTGATCAATAAACAAAGCCTATTTGCTTCTAAAAAGTATTTTGTTGAAACTTTGAAATGATTTTTTTTATTAGTTCTTTGCCTTACTTTATTTGGAAGGGCAATATAATCTTGATTTTCCTTCTCTCTCCAAAGTCTTGCTTTTTCAAGGTTCAACTCGGCCATTCGTAGCAGATGATCGGGATTTCTATTTTTTGTTTGTCTCGAAAGTCTACTAACCTCTGATAACTCTTCATCTATGATACTTACTATTTTAGATCTTCTTTCGTCTAAACTAATAGCAAAGGCAAACTGAATACTAGTTAGAATACAAATTAAAAATATACTTTTTGCTTTTATAAATTTCATCTATCTAACACTCCGACCCTAAAGCAAATACATAATCTCCAAGCTCATCGGCCCAGAACTCTCCATTAAAGTCCCAAAAATACTGTTTATCATTTCTTTTAATATATTTTACATTTCCACGTTTTGAACCTGAGTCTTTAAAATTATAAAGTTTAGCTTTTCTTTGAGCTAAAACTTCTAATTTGATATAACTCATTCCTCGGAAAGCCTTATAAAGCTCTGCATACTTTCCGACAAGTCTACTTTGTACATAACTTCCTAAAATACTTTTTTGTGACTGAATAACTTCATTCAAAGTCCTCCTATTAGCTGAGCGACTCTTCAACTCCTTCGCAGCAGCAATGAGACCAGATTTAATTTCTAGGTAAGAGGCTTCCTTAGAGATACTCTTTAAGATTGTTTTTAATAATTGAGAATTAGCTTTTCCTGTAGATTCAAAGTCAACCATTAGTCGATAAAAATATTTAAAATTCTTACCTTTTCGTTTTAAAAAGACTCTTAAATCTCTTGCTGGCTGCATATACCTATCATAAAAAGTATTACTAATTTTCTTTGCATCATTATATAGACACATTTTCATAAAAGTTAGGGCATTCAAGACATCAATTTCAGGGTTAAATATATAATCAAAAACTGGTGCTCTGTAAGTGACAAGTTTTCCAAGTGTTCTATTATAGTTTTTCAGATAATAACTATTCCATGCTTCTTCAAAAAGAACTTCAGGCCACACCATCGATGACTTAGGAATATCTAAATATCTCAAATTAGCTTTATCATAATTTTTAGCTGAAAAATAGGCTCTTGCTTCTCCCATTACACAGTAGTCCCTATTCAATAATAACTGCTTTGTTTCAATTGAATTTTTAGAATTTTTGAGTCTTCTAATACTAGCAATTTCACAATCTTTAAAAGATTCCACAGAGCTTTTATGTTTACCTAACATACTGTACGCTACAGCATTTAGATTCATTGCAAATGGGTATACAGGATGGTTAGGGTTAATTGATGTTGAGTACTTAATAGCTTCTTTTGCTTTATTAATCCTTAAATATTTTTTTGCGATTAAATATTTAGCATTACTAGAGTTTGACCTCTTTAAAAGCCTAATTGATAGAGTTTCAAATTGATTAGCACCAGCATTAGTAATTATTTTTTCAAGTGCTCTTTCGCCTGTAGAGCTTAATTTTCCTTGGCTTAGCGCTGTCTTTATATATGGAATTGCAGAAAAATAATTCCCTGAATTAACTAATTTAACAGCAGCATTCTCTACTCTTGAAGCAGCAAAAGAGTTCAAACTTAAACTCATTGCTAACAAACATATAATTTTTTTATTTTTGAACATCATGTTCATCCTTTAAAAGTTTAAAATGTATAATTAATTCCTAACTTAAAGTCGTAATAATGAAACCAAGATTTTTTGAGATCAAAACCAGAAGCGTTATTATCTATTGCTCGATCAGCATTACTATGTGTTCCTTTAAAATCAACTCTTGAGCTCCAATTTTCATTAATGAAAAATCTAAAGCCTGTAAACCATGAATATGCAATACTACTTTCAGAAGTCAAAGTATCTTTATCAACACTATTTTTATTAAACTCATTTCGATTATCATTTGTTGTTATTGAAGAAACACCTGCTCCAAACAACCAGTCATAATAAACAATTTTGTTGAATGTGTTTATTTTTGAATAAAATGGTGACCAAACAATATGAGCAGTCATATCAGTATCAATTTCTCTATAGAACGCAACAGCTCCAGCAGTATTAACCGCATCATGTGTAGCATTTTTCGTATTACTTGCTTTGTTATATGAAAGCTCTAAGCCCCAATTTTCAGTAAAGAAAAATCCTCCATAAAGAGATCCTGTATACCTATCTACAAATGCTCCACTTAGAGATTTTCCAAACGTAGTCCCTAAGTAGAATGTACTTACTTTTCTGAACTTTCTATTTTGTAGAACGTAGACTTCTTTATCTTTATCAAGCCATGAGAATTCGTAAACTGACTTTTCACTCGCCCATGTGATTGAAGTAATTATTAAAAGAAATAACCCTAATAACTTTTTCATTAACCTTCCTTGGTATTTTTAAATAAAATTACTAACTTACATATTTTAACATGTTCCGTAATTGGTGCAAGAATGAGAGTTTAAATGGTCTAATTATGGCAAATATTACCGTAGGGACATTCACTGCAATGCTCTTGATTTACTTGATCTGGAGTTGATATTTTACTCCAATAATTACTCAAGTATTTATCAACATCTTCACTTGAAACAGATTGCTCAACTAAGTTTTCATCATCAACATAGCACAAGACAATTTTAATCGGATTAGCCTTAGGCACTAATTTGAGTTTATATAAAGCATATGCATAGGTCATAAGCTGGAATTCATATGGTTTTTCGGTACTTTCCTTTCTTGAGCCAGTTTTAAAGTCCCAAAGTTCAGCACTATGCTCATCATCTTTTGGCAGTAGGATTAAGTCAGGTATACCAGAGATCATGTAGTTAAAGACTTCAAATTTAATCATCTGTTCAGACACAAATTCAAAGTTATCCCGATAATTTCTTAACTTATCCACGGCCCATGCAGTTACTTGAGAATCTTTGTTTGATATTTCTTCTGGTAGCTCGAAGTCATTTTTCAGAAGATACTCAAAAATACTATGTATTCTGGTTCCCCTTGCCGCTGATGAGGAAGAGCCAGATTGAAAACTTTTACTTGATAAGTCTTCTTCATTACTTTCCTCTAAATCTGCGTGTTCACCTTTAACGATTTTCAAATCTGAATCATTTAACTTACAAATATTTTTAAGATAAAACTTTCGGGGACACTGAGATATTGTCGCTAGTCTTGTTACAGAAAGCTCAGGGAGGATTGTAATTTTATTTTCAATTTCTTTTTTTGTTATCCCGAGACTATCAATATGAAATAATGGTTTTCTATTTGAAGAGTTTTCTAAAAACTTTAAGCTAAATACTTTATCTATTTCAGCTGTGACATTAAAGGACTTCATCATTTTAATTATTTCTGGAGCAGTTCTAAATAGGGCTTTCTCCCACGAAAGGACACCACTGTACCATGAACCAGACTGATTTCTCTTCTTTATCTTTCCAAAATTGAGTTTTACCCATCCTAGAGTTTTTTCCGCTCTAGTGGCAGCAACATAGAATAATCGTTTAGACTCACTAAAGTCTTTATGCTTTGTCACTTCATTCTCTAAGTAGAACTGAGGTGTTTTATACTTCTCTTTGGAAGTAATTTTATTTCCCCATTTAAAACTCATTGGCATTTTTCCAAATAGTCCAGTAAATGGAAAAGACTTATCATTGGTATAGATCCCTCCTAAAAGGATATGTGGATATTGAAGCCCTTTAGAAGCATGTGCAGTCATAATTACAACTTTCGAAGGGTTTAAACCATATTGAAAATCTAATGAATAGGCATTAGACTCTTCTTTGGATAGCAGTGAAAGAATATGGGCCTTATCATCACTTCCAAGCTGACATAAAGTTTTTATCTGAGTTAGGTTGTTTCGGTAATTTGAATTCGCAATACCTGTATTAGAAATAAATGTGTGAAATGCTCTGTACAGGCCAAAGTAATGTTGGTCTTTTTCAAACTGTAATATTAATTTTTCAAAATCTACTTTTATAGATGAATCTAATAGGGAGAAGTAAGAATTAAGAATTAGTTTTAAATAATCCTCTTTTAACTCACTTAGATTAAAATCCTTTTCAAGTAAAGCCTTAAATATCCCTAAAATAGGATCTTGTCCATAAGGGACTTTAATTTGAGCAGTAAAGCCAACATCGTGCTCAATAAATAGTCCGATTAATAATAAACTAGGCTTTAATTTTTTATATAGAATACAAACACTTTCATTTGATGTTTCACTATTTTGTTGAAGATTCTTGATTTGCTCAAACAATGACAATGATTCCATATAGTCCATTTCATTTGAGCTTATTTGATTAATTCCATGATTAGCTAAAAAATCTAAATCAGCATTGATTTCATAAACAGCTCCATCAGGCCTATCAGCAAGAGGAACCTCTTGATATTCGACTTCAACAGGTCGTATGTCTTCACCCTCATACTTTAGACCTACTCTAAATAAATAATCAAAAAAATTATTATTAAATTCGATTACATTTCTATCAGATCTATAGTTATTTTTTAATGATAAAACTTTAGGTACCATCGTTTCACATTGAAGAAATACTCCTAGTTCTCCTCCACGAAATCCATAAATTGCTTGTTTAATATCACCAACACAGAAGAGTTTCTTAAAGTCATTTCCAATTATCTTTTGAACAATTTCAAATTGAATAAATGAAGTGTCTTGAAATTCATCAATGATAAGGTATTCATAAGACTCAGATATCGCTTTCACCACTTCAGGCTTTTCCAGCCCCATTCTCACGACATACTCTAAATCTGAAAAAGTTATTCCACTTGATTTTTCATACTCTATTTCAACAAACTCAATAATGGCCTTAAACTTTTTAAACCACGGTATGATATTAGTATCAAAATTATCTCTATAGTACTTGAGATCTTTTCCAGTGGACTTTAAAAAGCTATTTAAATTTTTAACCAGTCCATAGTAGGCTTTAGCATATTCATCAACTCCTTTAGCTCTTGGAGTAACAGGTATTTTATATTTTAAATCTTCAAAAAAATCATTCATCTTTAGAAGATCGTCTAAAGATTCAACATTAGTCTTAACTGTTTCAAAGTTTTTTAGAAAGTCATACCAGGTTTTTCCTTCAAACTCTGAATACTGAATAGCATCAAAATTTTCATTAAAAAGCTCAGTTACTCCCATTATCTCTAGAAGGTCTTCAATAACTTTATTTGAGTCATTAATACTTACACTTTCAGCATTTAAACTATTCCACATTCTTCTAAGAGTTGGATCCGAAAAAATAGACTTGATCGAATCAAGAATATGTTCTTTATCTTTTATTATAAGATCTACGAAATCAGTGTTTTCATTGGTCTCAAGCTCTCTTTCTATCCATCTGTGAAAAATATATTTCATTTTCTCATTATATTCAGCTGTTGAAATAACATCTTCATCGAGATCAATTTCAGGAAAAAAACCTTGTTTAATAAGTTTGAAACAAAATCCATGAATAGTAGTAACTGTTAAATAATCAAGTTGATCACAAGCAATTTGCCAATAAGCCTTATGTTCATCTGGACAACTTTCTAATTGAGATTCAAATTCAGCATTAAGTCTGATTGAAATTTCACCAGCTGCTTTTTTTGTAAAAGTCATTAAGACAATCTTAGAGTATTTTGACTTTAAAATTTGATCAAAAGCTAATGTCTTATCTGAAGTAAGATAGTCCTCTATCCAACTACGAGTCAAATAGATCATATGTTCTTTTAAAACAAACGTCTTTCCAGAGCCGGCTCCCGCTTTTAAAAGAACTCCACCTGTATGTTCAATTGCTTTTAATTGTTCTTGGTTGGCTCCGGCCATTACTGCCCCTCACTTAAAGATTCATCAGCCCTAGGACAAATATTACTTAGATTACAATATTGACACACAAGAGGCTCTTTTGGATTACATTTATAGTCTGTATCTTGTGTAATCATATTTATATTTTCTTCCTCGTATTTTGAATACTCCACAGAGAGTTCGTTTAACTCATCATCAAAATGATAAATTTTCTTCATCATTTTTAAATCTAGATCTTTTAAAGATTGAATAAGTATTTCATCAGAACAATAAATTAAAGATTCCTCTAACTTAGAAAGGTTTACGTATCCCCAAATAAGCTTTGTGTTTTCATTAAATTTATTATTCTTTTTCATCCGCTCTAAATAAAACCACATCTGAATTTTTTTAAATTCTTTTAACCCAACTTGACTTGGGATACTACTTCCACCTCTTTTGAAATCAAGTATCATTAAAGTGTTTGAGTTCTCCCCCAAACAATCAATACTTCCTTTTATCTCTATCGATTCATTACTTGGGAGTTGGGCCTCACAAGTGATTTTAAGTCCTATTGTATTGTTTAAAATAACTAATTCTTTTACGACTTCCGTACATAAAGCCTTTACTTCAAGCCAATATTCTTCTTTGAGTTCGGCATCCAACTGACCTTTTTCTTCAAATTCATCAAGTGTCTCATGAATGATTTTATTTAAAACTTCCTCATCGTATATTCTATGCTCAGTTATAAATTTTTCAATTACACTGTGTTCGATTAGGCCAAGTTGCAGGTAATTTAGTTCACTTGGAAGTTCAACTCTTGGATTTTGTTTTAATATATAATTGAAATAATATTTTCTCGGGCAATCTAGATATGTTTGAAGTCTTGATGCAGAAATTGAATTAAGTGAATTGGTTGATTCATTTTTTGGAAATGCATATATACTTTCTCGTTTGTCTAGAACATCAAATTCTACATCAATAGAACCTTCTTCTGGTATAATACTACTCCACCCCAGGTCATGTTCAAGTAGTCCATTCTCAATCAGAACGTAACTAGTATCTTTATGGATTAACTCTTGAATCTTTGACTTTAAAATAGAAAACTCTAGTTCACTTCTTCTGACAGGACCTATACTTGCTAAAAACTTCTCTACATTCTCAGAATACTGAACAACACTACCTTTGACAGGTCCATGATCACTTGTAACACATAATAACTCGATATCTGACTCTTTGTCCTTATCAATTGATTTCAAAGTTCGAAGAACTTTTGGCTTTGTGTTAGTCGTAGAGAATATAGAGTTTCTTGGAAGGTCTAGTCTTGCTGAATCAAAAATTATTTTAAAGTCAAACTCTCCCAAAGTTTCATTATTTTCAGATAACTCTGACCATCTATTAATTGTTTCAAGTAAAACACTTATGACTTTAATAAGCCTGAAGTCTTGTGCCTTTATAGCTTCAGTTGCTTGCTCACTAAGGTACTGCTGAACTTCAGTACAACTCATTGTCTTTTTTTGATAAATTAAATCTTTTAAATTGTTTTGAATAAAATCTGCTTTTTCTGAAAAAAGATCAACACCAATTTTATATGAAATATCTCCAAATGGGAGTTCAGAAACAAAATCATCTTTAATATTCTTTGCCCCAAGGATGTAGTCTACAGTTTTTCCTTTAAAAGATTCATGTTCGTTTAGAGACTTTAAACTCTTCGCTAAATAGTTTTTTGGAAAAGTTAATACTTTAATTTTATTTTGCTCAATAATCGCTTCATCACATCTTTCAATATTAGCTTCAGACTTTTCTAACCATTTTATCCAGTCTAAATTATTTGCTTTTTCATATGCAGGTGCAGGAAATGGCATGTAAACATCATTTCTAATTGCTAGTGAATTCAGAAGATCAATTTGAGAGCCAGTTAGAAAATCAAATCCCCAAAACATAATTGTTCTATTATTTTCATATAGAGGAGGTAAATCACCCTGCCTTAACCTTTCGGCCAGTAAAAAATAAGATCGGTGTTCATCAATAATCTCCATTTGCCCCATAATTTTATGAAACCAAAAAACTGCTCCACCTAACTCTTCTTCATATTCTTCAAGAACTGTTTTTAAAATTTCCTCATTCATAGAAAAGCTACGAAAGTCAGTAAGCATTTGAAAACTACGCTTAAATAGTTCATAGCTACTTTCAGGCCTTCCCATCTTCCAAAGTGATCCCAATAACAGGTTTAGTTCTGACTTCCCCTGAAAATTAGATAACTCTTCTTCTGTTAGAAGTTGCGACAACTCGTCGCGCAAGAATTTTGCGACGGTAATAGTCTCGATGTTCTCATGGCATTTTGAAAACTTTACACGGGCCATATCTGCGACATTGGGATTGGGCGTTATAATAGAAACTTTAGCAGTTGCGCCAAATCTGTGCTCTAAATTAGCCAAGAGCCTGTCAGTTGAATGAAATAATTGAATATTAATCATAAATATCTAAATTTATACTAGAATTAACGTCTAGAATTTATTAAAAACTACCATTAAAAAATATCAAGGAACTGGTGGAATTACTATGAAAGAAAGTCGTCTTTACTCTTTTATTAACAATAAAGAAGGATTCACATTACACTTTTTAGAAGGATCTAAATTAATAAATGACCTATCTGAAATCCATGACATTGGTCCACACGCGTTAAATTATTACAGAAAGACAATTTTAACTGCTCAGCAAATGATTACTTTTTTAAAACCAGGTGAAAGCCTTGGTGTTTATATTGATTCTGAACAGCCTTATTTTAGATTTAAAATAGAAACAAATCACACAGGTTCAATGAGAACACTGCTACTTCCAGAAGAATTTTCTGATTTCCCAGAAAAGTTAACAGGAAAAGCAAGGATTTCAAAAATATTCCCAAGCTCTCAACCTTATACTTCAATCATTAACATGGAAAATGATGATGCTTCGGAAGTTGTTAATAATATTTTTAAAGAATCTTATCAAACAAATAGTAAAGTTATTACTTCTGACACTCTAGACCAAAGTATTATGTTTACGAAATTGCCTAGAGTTGAAATTAAAAAGGTTGTTGAAGACCTTGAAGATATTCCACTAAGTGACTATATCATTCAAAAGAATGAATTTGTTACAAGTTTATTTAAAGAACACAATGATGATATAGAAAAAATTATTGAAACATTTAATGATATTGGTTTTGAATATCTAGGCAGTAAAGAAATTAAATTTCATTGTCCTTGTTCGAAAGAAAGAATGATTACTAATGTTATGACGATGAGTAATAACGACCTTGATCATGTTTTTGAAGAGACACAAACACTAGAAATTCGTTGTGATTATTGTAATACAGAATATAAAATTCATAAGTCTGATATTAACCAGTAGTAGATACTGGTATGTAAATTTTAAATATTGTTCCGTGATCGATAGTAGAGTCTGAAGACTTTTCAGTACTTTCAACTTCAATTTTACCACCCATGGCCTTAATAAAATATTTAGCTATAGGCATTCCATAACCTGTTCCCTCCTCTCCATTAGTACCCGATCTAGATGTAGGTTTATCAAACTTAAAAAGATTTTTAAGGATCGAGTCTGGAATTCCAATTCCCTCGTCTCTAAGTTCAAAACAAACTTCATCCTCCACTTTGAAAGCCTTAAAGTATATATTGGAATTTTCCGGTGAAAACTTTATTGCATTGGTGAGTAAGTTAAAAAAAATCTGATTTATTAAACTCTCTTTATGACAATTAATTTGAATTTTATCTGCAACATCGCTTTGAACAACAAAGTTTAAAGCTTTTTCATCAAAGAGATCTTTAGATTCTCTTTTAAATTTATCAACGATATTCCCTATGCTCTCAGCTTTCATCTTTATGACAACACTTCCGTCCTCAATAGACTTAAAATCTCTAAGAGATTTAATAATGTCTGCTATTTTAGACAAAGAGTTCTCAACTTTGTATGAGTCTGAATAGTTATTAGACTTTTTCATTAATGACATTCTCAATGTTGCTGCCGATAATGGATTCGTAATATCGTGAAGAACAACTCTAAAAAGGTTATCAATCCTTTCTCTTTGAGACTCTAGCTTTTGGTTTGACTCTAAATATGCAGAAGTATAAGCAGAATAAAACATTGCTAACCCAATAGTAAAACTTATAAGATTTATAACTCTTTCCTTATACAGATCTTCTTTCGAGTATGGAGGAGCTGTAACAATTCCATAAGAATCTGCTACAACTAGCCCAATATAAGATAAGAGTGATACAGCAACTCCATAATGAGCCCCCCGAACATTAAAAAAAGTGCCATAAAAAACAGGTAAAATGGCCAACCAAAAAGGACCAGGAGCATTGATTCCTCCTACATAATAAATAAGAAAAATCGCATTAAGTGTTCCAGGGATTAACACAGCTAATGTAGAAAATTTGTAGTTATTTTTGTAATAGAAATAAAACGCAGATAAGCTTACTAATAAACAGGGTATTGAAAAATAAGCTATGTAACCAACTAACATCTTTTCTTGATACGTAACAAGTCCTATAAAGAAGATTTGTATAACTGCTGCAATAATCATTACTAGAACTAAAATAGACCATAAACGATATTGCTCAGGAGTATTTATTTTATGTGAGCTTGGAAAATATTTTATCAACCTATCTAACAAGAACAACTCCTTAAAGCATTTACTATATTCCCATTATTATACATCTGAGAACAGAGGAAATATTCTCCACTTTCTTATTAATTTTTATTAATGTGTAATTTCAACGACATACACTTATAATTTATAATGTACTAATAAATTAGGATGAATTATGCCCACAAAGAGTGTCGAATTTACAGAAGATATGCATGGTTTTATTACCAAAATAGAAACAGATAATAACTTTCAAGGACAACGAGAGGATTTTGTTAGCCAGAGTAATGCTGGAAAATTGTTAAGCCAAGAACTCAAGTTTAGACTTACTATTCATATAGATGACATTGATGCTTTTGTTAATGATAAAAACCTTGAAGCCAAAGCTACGGGATATATTGAATCCGATATCTTTGGCGGCAAAAAAAAAGTCGAATCAGGAAGTTTTAATTTATTTGTATATCCTAGTGAATCGAAAAAGTTTGATGCAGCAAAAGAGATGCACTATAAATTAAAATTTAAAGATCAAGATGATAAAGTCTTTACATTTTTTGGTTTCAAAGTGTTACAAAAAGAAGATGTTCAAGATATCTGGCAAGAAACAACAACTTTGTACACACAGGTTTTCGAAGGTGATCAAATAGAAACTCCTCTCTATGCAGGTATTCTTCGTCTAAACCTTGAAGACTTTATGAAGCAAATGACAACTTTTAATACAAATGCCGAGGGTATCTTTGAAAAAGCAGAGGTTTATCATAAATTTTTAAATGTTTTCGCAACAAACCTGTGGGAAGCTTATGCTCCAGAGATATTCAATACAGAAATTAAAGAGTGGGATCACCATATTTACCCTGTTCATACATCTAAAGGCGTTGTTGATGCCAAAATAACTCATCATTTTATTGATCTCTCAGATGGTATTACAATACAAGCTGATCAATTCAAACGAAAAGAATGCAAAAACATTATCGTCCTTCTTCACGGTCTATCTACTTCCACTGACATGTTTGTTATGCCTGAGCACTATAACCTTGTTCAATACTTATTGAACAATGAATATACAGATGTCTACTCAATAGATTGGAGAGGAAGTGGACGTTTAAAATATAGCATGACCCCGAACAAGTTTAGCCTAGATCATGTTGCAAAATATGATATTCCAGAAACTATAGAGTATATTAAATCTCAATATGACGAGGATATTAATATTCATCTTGTTGCCCATTGCATAGGTTCTGTCTGTGCTTCCGCTGCACTATCAAGTGGACAGTTAGAGGGAGTAAGCTCATTTATTAGTAATAGTGTCAGCTTTACGCCTGTTGTTCCTCTTCCAGTAAGAATAAAGCTCAAACTTGCTCCATTCTTCTTAAATTACGTTTTCATGCTTCCATATATGTCGGCACAAGCACCATACTTTCCAACACCTTCTCCGTTAAAGCTTTTACCTATACTACATAAATTATTAAGGCATGAGTGTAATGAACCTTCATGTCATATGGTTAGTTTTATGTGGGGCTGGGGCTTCCCTGCATGTTATGAGCATGAAAACTTATCAGAAATTACACATAGACGACTAAAGGATCTATTTGGAGCGACAACTACTAGTTGGTATAGACATATTTCTAAAATTACAAAGCTTCAAGAATTAGTTCCATATAAGCAAGAAAAACAGTTCTATGAACTTCCAGATAGTTACTTGAACAACTTAAAAGAAGTTGAACTTCCTCCTACTTTATTTTTTTCAGGAACTAAAAATAAAATTTTTCCTGGTTCAAATAAACAAACTTTTGAATCAATTCAAAAATCATTTCCACAGCAAAATATTGAATACCAAGAGTTTCCAGGATATGGACATCAAGATGTATTCATGGGGAAAAACTCAGCTGAAGATATTTTTCCAAGCCTTCTAAGCTTCATAAAAAGGAATAGTAAATAGTGCAAAAAGATTTTCATTTCGGAACGACTTACACTTTATCTCGGCTTGCTGGTTTTTCAAAAGAGGAATCTGAAATAATAGCAACAAGCTCTCAATTTATAGATGATGCCATACACTCAGGTAAAATAGTTTTTAACAATAGAGCTGGATATCAATTCTTTGCGTCTGCACATAAGATGCTCGATTATAGAAATTATGAAGAGCTTGCAAATCATTACAGCTGGATTCCTTTTCACTTTATTCCAGGTAATGTGACAGATGATCCTTTATTTAAAGGAGTTGAACCCTTCGTACAAAAACTTATTTGCCAACCCAATAGCTTAGTTGCGAGATTGATGGTCAAGAAAACAATTGAAAATAAACATAAGCACTACTCTCTTTATCAGTTAGGCATTGCTATGCATGCTTATGCAGATACATGGGCTCATCAGAAATTTTGTGGAATATCTCATCCAGTAAACAATGTTCAAGAGATTTTAAACTCTGATAACGAATTACATGAATACCATCACCGATCAAGGAAATATTATAAAAGAAGTTTATGGAAGAGATTTTTATCTTGGTTAGTGGGAGAGGTATCTCCACTAGGCCATGGTCCAGCACTAAGTATGCCAGATAAGCCCTTTGCGAAATGGCAATATATCAACTTCAAAGGCGATAAAGTAACTAGAGATAATACTAGTATTTTCCTAGATGCATGTGATCATCTCTATAATACTCTTTGCCAGTTTAAAAATGATTCAACAGATTTATATAAAATCCCTCAAGAGGATAGGCTGAAGATACAAAAATGTTTTGAAACATTTACCAGCGAAAATGAAGAAGAAAGAAATAACAATTGGATTAATGAAATTGCAAGTGGTTCTTTTAGTTTTGGCGCTGAAGTCGCCGTCTATAAAGGATTAGGTGAAGACTCTTGGTATGATCAGTTAAACATCGACTTAGAACAAGAGCTTGAAAGTGTAAACAAAGATGTTGAATATACTGATAAGTTTCTAACTTCACATTGGAAGCTTTTTCATGATGCACTTGTCGAGCATAGAAAGATTGTACTACATGAAGTACTACCTCAATTTCAAATTACAGTCGTTTAAAAGGAATAAAAATGGAAGAAAATTCTTTTGATGTCATAGTTATCGGTTCAGGCTTTGGTGGCTCAGTCATGACACATAGGTTAACAGAAAAGAACTTAGACGTTTGTCTTCTCGAACGAGGCAGAGAGTATCCAATAAACTCATTTCCTAGACGACTTCATGAGATAAAAGAAAAACTATTTTGGGAGCCAACAGAAAAGTCATATGGATACATGGAAGTAAGAGACGATGCTAGCAGTGAATATATGTCTCTTACATCTTCTGGTTTAGGTGGTGGTTCATTAATTTATGCAAACGTTTTGCTAAGATTAAAACCTGAATATTTTCAAGATTGGCCTTATCAAATAACAGCCGACGTCTTAGAGCCTCACTATAAAACTGTAATAGATATGATGGATGCTTCCCCTTATCCTTTTGGAAAGGACCCTTATTATACAGATACTCCAAAGACAAAAGCCTATAGGGATGCAGCAACAACAATGGAGTTGACTGAAGATATGTTAGAAAAGCCTAATGTGATTGAGCCTGACTTAGCAATAAACTTTAAAGGAGATTTTCCAGGTGAGCAAATTTTAAATAAGCATGGAAAGCTGCAATCAAAATGTAATAAATGTGGTGAATGCGATATTGGTTGCAATATTCATGCTAAAAATACTCTTGATCATAATTATTTATTCGTAGCAAAGAAAAATGGTGCGAATATTAGAACAAATGCAGAGGTGATTGATATTGAAGGAACTCTAGGTTCTTATGAAGTTACTTATCAAAACCCAATATCAAAAGAACAAACTAAAATAAAAGCTAAAAAAGTTATAGTCTGTGCTGGGGCCATAGGCTCAACTAGACTTTTAATGAAGTTGCGTTCCAAAGGAAGGCTTCCAAATATAAGTAATCAATTAGGTAAGAATATTTGTGGTAATGGAGATTTTCTAGCTTTCAGTAATGATTCGAAACAAAACTTTGATCCCACTAATGGGCCAGTAATAACAACTGCTATAGAATATAAAATGAAGCCCTACCCTGATGGCTATAAACATGTCATGTATTTAGAAGACGCAGGTTTTCCAGTATCACTAGCATGGCTAATGTCAGGAAAAATCCCACAGGCCAAAGTCCTTAAGGGCTATTTTCACTTTCTTTATTTCACTTTTCATAGATGGATTCTAAAAGTTTTTCGGATAAAACAAAAAAAATCAGAAGTAAATCTTGGTAAAGAGTTCTCAGATGCCATTGATAATGATCATTATATGCGAAGCATGTTTGTTCATCTTGCTATGGGTAGAGATCGAAATAATGGTGAAATGGTTGAAGAAGGAGGAGACTTTAAAGTCAGGTGGTTCATGAAAGAATCTGGTCTTCACTTTAAAAGGGTTGTGAATCAATTAAAAAAGTATACACGTGTTTGGGGTGGGAAATTTATGAGAAATCCTATAATTCATGTGGATAAAATAATTGCTGTTCATCCACTTGGAGGCTGTATTATGGGCGAATCCAAAGAGACGGGTGTAGTCAATGAAAATGGAGAAGTTTTTGGTCACGACGGCTTATATGTAGTTGATGGAAGTATTATTCCAACATCATTAGGGCCAAACCCTTCACTAACAATAGCTGCAATGGCCGAAAAAATTGCTTCAAACTGGAAATAAGTTAAGCATTTCCAGAAGCAAGATATTGTAGTCTTATAAAAAGTTCTAGAGCTGGAGCACCTTTATCGGTAACTGCATTTTTTTCCATTAAAACAAGAGAGTTAGATGCTATGGCCACTCCAACCCTAGTGCTATTAAAATTTAGATATAAGTTTAATACTTCATTTTGTTGTTTGTTAATTCCGTTAATTAAATACTCATCCTTATGAATAAATAGATTTGGATTAATATTCTTATGAGAATAAAGAAGGCCTAGTGAATCTACTTCTAAGTCATTATTCAGTGCAACTGATATCGCATCTTCATTGCCCTTTGCACCACCTCTAGCATAAGGATTAAACTTAAATTCATATACTTTGCCAGCAACTTCAAATCTTCTATCTAAAAGTAACTTTATAATTTTAGCTAATCTTCCTCTACCTTCATTTCTTGCAAATTTTCTAATGGCCACCATCAGCAGATTATTATTAGTAAAGCCTTCACCTGATGAAATTTTATTTACATCAGCTCCATACATTATTAATAATTTAAATGCATCTAACCTTTCAGCTTCTAAAGCATAAAAAAGTGCTGGCTTATCATTAACTCCAGTTTCATCAAGCCATGAAGAATTTGGATTTACACCTTGATCTAAAGCAGACTTCAGCTCTCTTAGAGATCCGCTCTCAAAAGCACTTATAATGCTTGTATCATTTGCAAAAGAAACTGCTGAAAATCCAATTAAAAAAGAAAATACAAAAGTGACTAATTTCAAAACAGCTCCTAATAAAGTGTACAATTTATGGGCATTTTATGCTTTTAAATTCCATAAATTTAACAAGTTATATATATACGAAGCAATTTTTATGCCAAAAAAAACCCCACTGATTCCAGTGGGGCATGTTAACCTTTTCTTTTATACCTATCGTGTGTGGTTTATGCTGAATCCTCATTATAAGGAAACAGTAATCCAAATATCATTAAAGCTTGCTCAATCTTTATCGGCAAAACTTTACTAATGATGAATAAATATCTGAGTCAATCACACAGATTTTAATAATATCAATTACTTACTCAAATGGATTTATTATTGCTAGCTCAAGCCCTTGTTGCTTGGCCCCAGAAAAAATTCTCGATAAAACATTACTTTGATCATATATTCCACAAAAATTCTCAGCTCTTGCTCCTGACGCAAATGTTGTGCTCAAAAGGTTGGATTTTTTATTAGTAAGATAACTTCCATTTTTTTCGAATGCTTGCCACTGTCTTCCACTTCTTGGGAATTCAATATTTTTTGATGAAGCTGTTGTTAAGAGTACTAACATATCAGTTCTTTTGCTGGCCTCAGCTTGAAAATACCTAACAACTTTCTCTAATTCTATTAGATCATTTTTATAATTTTTAAAATTCCCTTTTTCTAAGTTTTCAGAAAAGTTAAAATCTCTAACCATAAAAACATACTTAGTAGATTTTCGAGTAAACTCTTTAAAGACTCCTGTGACATTTTGAGAAAGAGTTGAATAGCAGTCGCCTGTCATACATGATTTATCATAATATACTTTTGAAGGTTTAAAGTTAATCTTTTCATTTAAGTGAAAGAAATCACTCTTTTGAGATTTCGGTTTAGCAGTTGGCTTATTCATTTTCCAAAGAGTCACACCATTTAAAAAGTCTTCCCCTTCCTTCTTACACTGTCTAGATTGAACTAATGAATTTTTATTCTTCATCTCACCTTCAAAGACTCCAACTTTATAATTTTTTGGTAAAACATACTTCCATACCGGCTTTAAAGAGTAATCATTACAAGAGTTTTGAATATTTTTTTTTCCCGTAAGTTGACTTTGGAACGATGAGTATGCTTTAGGACGTATCTTAAACAAATTATATTCCCATGACTTTCCAATACAAATAAACTCTTCAAACGAAGTTTTATATTCAGCTGATTGATTTGAAAACTTTAACATCGCCAAATGTTCTTCTTGTAAACCTGCTACTTGAATCCAAATAATTTTTGTGGGAATTTGACCGAATTGATGTTTTTTTAAATTTAAACTTGTAACTTGAGCACAGCCAAGCCCCATTATTAAAACAATCAAATATATTAGCTTATGCATCAACTTCCTCTGTTTTCTTATAATCATCTATCGCGATTTTTAATTTCACAGCATTTATTATCTGTAATTTCATAATAAGAAACAATAGAAATCCTAAATTAAATAGCCAAATTGTAGAAAATGAAGACAAAGAGATTAAAATTAAACCAAAAACTGACTTAAACTGCTGCCTAAAATTGTACTTATAATTCTCTTTAACTTTAAAAAATATTAATAAACTAATTAGCTCAGCTGCAATGAACATCCAAACAACATGAACAGGTTTAAGATACCAAGCAGCTAAAATACCTATAAGTGGTAATCTCCAAAGAGTTCTAAGCTTTTTATTTGTTATTCCATCTAATACACAAATCCCTGTTATAGCAAGAGATGACAAGGAAAATACACCTAAAGCCAGCTTACAGCCCAAAAGAGCTTTTTCGTATGGTATAATGTCGAACAGCAAAAGAGCTTCGAATAAAGCAAATATAAATACTGAAATACTAAAATTATAGATAAATATAGTTGGATGATTAACTTTTCTTGCTTGAACAAAAGTTTTAATAAGATTTATTAATAAATATCCAAATAAAACTAAAAATACTGGTGTGTTTAAAATACCGCTCATGACTTCAACTATAAATTATTGTATATTAATAGAACATATATTTTATAATTAATTTTGGAATGTGTTAATTTAATAAATAAATTATTTGCACCGCGCAAGTGGTGTGTTGTCGTTGGAGGACAAATGGAAGTTACTACAGCTACTAGAGAAGTGATGTGGCAAATACCTTTTAGTTTTAAGGTTGCTATGTATGTTCTTATGTTTGTGGCCTTTGGTATTATGATCAAAGGGTTAATTACTAAGTACAATTATGTTACTCAAGGAAAAGGTTTAAAGTCACTACTTCCTGAAAAGCTAAATTGGAAAAAGTTTTTAGAAACAATTCTATTCACAGGAAAGGTTACTAGAAATGGTAAAGTCGGATTTTTTCATAGTTTAATTTACTATGGTTTTGTAATCCTATTAATTGCAACTGAATTAGTTGCTATTCATGCTGACACTCCACTTAAACTATACAAAGGTACAACATACATTATTGTCTCTTTTTTAGCTGACTGGGCCGGTGTTGCAATTCTTTTAGGCTTAGCTTTGGCCTACAAAAGAAGATATATTGATAAGCCAGATTATTTAAGTGCGACAAATCCAAACAGAGAAAAGTTCATGTATGGAATGATTTTTGCTCTAGTTGCAGTTGGTTTTCTACTAGAAGGTTTAAGAATTTACGGTGTAACAATTGATCCAAATGTGCCACCAGAAATCTTAGCAAATATTGAAAATGAAAAGCTTTGGTCTCCTTTTGGTTATATTATTGGTCAAATAATTGCTGCTACAGGTATCTCTTTTGAAACTCTAAAAGTTTCATATTTAATACTTTGGGCCTTCCACATGATTAATACCATGGCGTTTATTGCATGTATTTCTCACACTAAATTCTTCCACATTATTGCAGCGCCACTCAATGCATTAATAACTCCTGCACGTCGCGGTGCCGTAATGAAGCCAATGGATTTTGAAGATGAAACTGCTGAAACATTTGGCTTAGGCAAAGCTAGTGAATTAACTGCGAAGCAACGAATGGATACATTATCGTGCGTAGAGTGTGGTAGGTGTACAAATGTTTGCCCAGCAAACTTAGCTGGTCGTCCGCTAGACCCTAAAAAGATTATTACTAAAACAAGAGATACACTAGAAGCTGCCGGTGGAGAAGATGTAGACTTCTGGGAGAAAGAAACTTTCAGTGCTGTTGAGCTAGACTCTTGTACAACTTGTGGCGCATGTATGGAAGAGTGTCCAATGAATATTGAACATGTTCAATCTATCATGGACCTTAAACGTTACAAAGCGCTTACACTTGGAGAAATTCCAGCTGATGCGGCCACTTCTGTAAATAATATCAAAATCAATGGTAACCCATGGGGTGTATCACAAGATGATAGATTTAACTGGTCAGAAGGAATGGATGTTCCACTGATTGAGCCAGGTAAAAAAGTTGATTATTTATACTACGTTGGATGTGCAGGGTCTTACGATGCTTCAAATCAACAAGTTGTTAAAGATACAGTTGAGCTTTTAAAGAAAGCTGGTGTAGATTTTGCTGTAATGGGTAAAACAGAGAAGTGTAATGGTGACCCAATCAGAAGATTTGGTGATGAGTATTCTTTCTTTGAAGTAGCAATTGAAAACATAGCAAATATGAACCAATACGATTTTGGTAAAGTTGTAACTCACTGTCCACATTGTCTTCACACAATTGGTAAAGAATATGCAAAATTTGATGATGGTGACTTTGAAACAATTCACCATACTGAATTACTAGCTGATCTTGTTAAAAAAGGTAGCTTAAAACCGAGTAAACCAGTCAACGAAGAGTTAACTTTCCATGATCCATGTTACTTGGGTAGACATCACGGTGAATACAATGCTCCAAGAGATATCTTAGAGTCTATTCCAGGTGTACAACTTAAAGAGATGGAACAAAATAAAGACAAAGCCCTATGCTGTGGAATGGGTGGTGGTAATATGTGGTACGAAGTTCATGAAGGTAATGAACTTGTTGAAGGTAGACTTCACCACGTTAACAGCACAAAAGTTGAGAAACTAGCTACATCATGTTCTTTTTGTATGATAAACTTTAATTCTGGAAAGAGTAATAAGACAGGAACAGAAGAGCTACAAGTAGAAGATGTTGCAACAATTCTTAAAAAATCTATTGATTAATATTTTTGCTGGGATCAGCTTCTTGATCCCAGTCCTTACTTTTATCACTTCACTAAATTCACTGGCCAATGATACTCCTGGAATTTACCAATCTCTTGAAACTTTAATTGAAGTCCAAGACACAAATTATTCGAAAAAAATAAAAAAATTACGCAATAAAATCTCGAGTTTAAATAATTTAAAAGACCCGATGACGGTTGAACTCGACCCTGATTTTATCAATCATATTTTATTTTACTCAGCATCTAGATATTCATCTTTAGCCCATAAAGATAGATGTAGCCTTTATGACTTAATTCTTTCGGGTCATTTAAAAGACAAAGAAGGGAATTTAAGAAGATTTCTAATTAAATATGAGACGAGAAAAGGAAAAGTAAAAACAGCACTAGTATCCAGATCTACTTTTTTACAGAAAGTTGCTTTCAAGCAATGCCCTCAAAGTCAAAATTTTCAAAAATACTTTCAGTTGAAAAATTTGAAAAATACTTTAAAAACAGTAGTTTTACAGACACCTACTTCTTATGACCAATGCTATGAAGTCTACGATAACTTTGTAAATGATTATAAAACACCATATCTTTGCCAAATCTATGAACAAATAAAAAAAGCTCCAAGCTTAGAACTTTCTATAAAGAACACTCCTAAGTCAAAGTTTAAATTATTAACAAAACTTAAAAGTAGTCTTAAACTATCAAATGAATATAAAAGAGTACTCAATGTTAAGTCTTATGATTATCTAAAAAATCTATGTGACAATATTGAAAAGCCTAAAAAGTTTTGTCATGATTTTTTCGAATTAAGCTTTTGGAAAAGAATTATCAAAGGTGAGAAAAGTCCCATTTATATTACGAATACCTGTAAAGAAATCCTAAAGAAAAATAACATTACAAATCGACAATATCAAAAATGCGCAAGAACACTTTCTTCAAATCCAGAACAATGTCATTTTACAAATCGATTCGACAAGGCTTTGGTTCCCAAACCAAATTGTCAGGATATTTCTAAAGCCTTAAACCTATCGAGACTTCACTCGAACTATCTAGATTGTCCATCTAAGACCGGAAGTGAAGCAATCACTAATATATCAAGGATTATTAATCATATTTCACCAAGCCAAAAAAATGATTCAGCTCAATGCCAACTTGAATCCACGAAAACGTTTGCTGAATTCTCCAATGAATCAAACGAAGGACAAGAGTGGAATGTTCATCTTTGTTATGATGATAAAATAAATCAAGAAGAAGTTTGTCTTCCAACTTTACTTGGTAATTATCCTGGGTCTGAATTATCCCTAGATCTTGTCGTAGCAAAAATTTTAAGGAAGACAAAAGGATTTGGTAATGAACAAAAGTGTAAGGTTATAACAAAAAGACAATATAAACCAACTCTATTAGAATTTAAATCTGGTTGCTATATAATTCAAAGTCAAAAAGATTGTACTGGAACAAACTGTGATTTCAGAATTATCAACAATGAACTTAGCGTAGATCATATTAAACTCAAATCAGACGTTCTATTTTCTTACTTTCCGACTCAGTTTTCGAAACAAAATCAATCTCAGTTCAAAATACTTGAAAGGCACTATAAGAAAAGATCTAGAAAGATTTTAAATATTAGTTTTGTAAAATCAATTTTTAAAGAGCATCCTAATTCTATTTTACAAGGTATAGGCTGTAGAGAAGATCTCTTGCCATCTTTTTTTCAAAAACAAACCTTAAACCAGTGTTCTCCCCTTCCATTTATTGTGGACGGTTATATTGAAGACAACGGATCTCTTTCATTAATTGTTCGAACAGCATTTGATAGTTTACACGCTCCACGAATTATTTCATGGAGTTATATTTACAGTGCTCTTAAGGCTTATCAAGACTTACATCCAATGAAACTTTGGGGGTTATATGCAATATATTAAACTTATTACCCTTTTAGTATTATCTGCTAACTTACAAGCTTCAAACTTACCCGAGCTTCAGACCAAACAGGCATTAGATAATATTAGATATTTAACACACGATGGAAAGTTTACTTATTATCAGCAAAATAGTGGTGAACTACAGCTCTCAACAAATTATGCAACAGAAAATGTTTTAAAAATGTCTAGGGGAACAGGTTATTCCATGAGTGGTACCTCTACTAGGAAAAAGCTTATCATTGAAGTTAGAAAAAACGTTCATAAAGACTTAAATTTTCGTTCTGAGAATGAGATCTACACATTAAACTTTGGAAAGAGTAAAGCAACTAAAATTGGTAATGGCATTTTTGGAAAACTAAATTTAAACGACACCTGGATAACATTTTTTTCACCAAAAACAAGTCAGATCGTTGCTAGGAACATCAGTCAATCTAGTAAAACATATAAGATAAAATTAAAGAATAAGTTAAACCCTTATTTTATTCCACAGTACAAAATGGCAACAGCTGACACAATTCTTTATACAGACCTAAACGATCAAGGCCATATGGCCCTCAATATGTATTCAGTAATTGATAAGAAGTTTACAACGATTTATAAAAGTAACTTTCCAGGAATGAGAATTGATTTTTGTATTCAAAATGAGAAGATCTATTTAGGAGAATTCACATATGCATCCCTAAACAGAGGAAGTACTATTTATCAAATAGATTTATACGGCAACCCAAATTTCAATAAAATAAAAACAATCTATTCAAGCGAACTTGATGATATAGGAAAACTCACCTGCACTAAACAAGACCTATACTTTATAAAAACTATAGATTTTAACGAAAAAATAAACACAAAAAAATCAGAAGTTGCCAAAATAAACTTAGAAGATAATAAACTTAGCATAATTACAAAGCTCAACTATGTTACAAATGTAATAAATATGGATGGAACAATTCTCATACCATTTAGAAATAAATACTACGTAGCTAAAGGTCAAAGTATTTTGAATAAAGACCAGCTAGAAGTAAAAAAGGAGTAATATGAAAAAACTTTTTTTAATATTATCTCTTTTTTGTACGTCAACATTTGCATATCAAGTCAGTGATGAAGCACCTCACCCACTAAGTAATTTTTCAATTGCCTCAGATTCAGTTCCCTACGAATTTGAAGTAATGCTAAACCACTTAAAAAAGCAAAAGCTTTCCACAGAACAACTATCAATAATAATTACTCGTGCACATCAATTAAATAAAGATTTAAGTAAAGTTGCCAAAAAAGACTTAATGTTCCTTTTAAAGTCAGAAACATACAAAGGTATACTCTCTAGCCAATACCTCAACTTAAACAATAAACTTCAAATGAGTTCATCTGTTTACAAAAGCGCATTTCAAAAGCAACAAAAACACAAGCTCATATACTCTTCTTTCTCAACTTGGGTTATTGAAGCTATTCTCAAAGACTTTGAACCTTATCTAATCAATAACTTTATTAATAAATACCAAAGTGTAAAACGAACTGATACAAAAGGTCTTATCAAAGCACGAAAGCTTTTAAAAATTATTAAATACAATAGTCCTATATTAGAATCTTTTTTGACGCTCACTCCTGAAAGATTCAATGAGCTATCAACTAATATTATAATTGATGTCTTTGAAAGAGTTTCTAAAAAGTCTTTTTACTTTGCAACTTACTACGGGAAATTAACTAAGTCTGAAACATTCGCTCTTTTCAATATACCTGAAATAAAAACGCCTCAGGCTTCTTCTAATCAAAAAGAAGCGACTTCAATCGAGCAAGAATCAAAACAACAAAAACTCGAGGCAAAAAAAGCGATTCAAGTATTAGAGGATAATGATTTAAGCGGCGCGAGTACTGAGATTGATAAAATTTCAGAGTGATTAACAAAACTATCACCAAGAACAATAGAAGCTAAAAAAATAAATCTATATAAGAAGATATGCATATACTTTTCTTGAGCTCTCACCATCAATACCTTTACAATTATATCACACCGAGCTGCACCACGCTTTTACTAGCCTATCGAAAATATTTCTAACACCCCAATACAATTACAAGCACTTAGGTCATTGCAATACTTAACATCTCACCTCTTTTTTGATAGTAATAACTATTCGAATTTATTAAAGAGGATACCCAATGGCGCTTTCAAAAAAGCCTTATAAAGGCTGTAGAGATTTTTTTCCAAAAGATATGCGATTTCAAAAGTATATTTCTGTCATTATGCAGAAAACTTGTGAGCAATTTGCTTATGAACCATACGATGGTCCCCTATTAGAAGAAGTAAAATTGTACTTAGCAAAATCTGGAGAAGAGTTAATCGGTGAACAAATCTATGACTTCCAAGATAAAGGAAATCGTCATATTGCCATCAGACCAGAGATGACTCCAACTGTTGCAAGAATGGCCGCGCAAGTTCATAGAGAAACACCAAAGCCTATTCGTTGGTATTCAATTGCAAATTTTATGCGTTATGAAAAACCACAACGTGGCCGACTTCGTGAATTCAAACAACTTAATGTTGATATTTTTGGAGCTCCAGATGAATTAGCAGCTTTTGAGATTGTAGATTTAATATGTACTCTACTTCAAAATTTTGGCGCTGATGAATCGATGTTTGGAATTCAACTAAATGATAGACGAGTTGTTGATTCTATATTCAAAAATATATTAAAGCTTGAAGGTGAAGCTGCCGCAAAACTCTATAAGGTTATTGATAAATCTAAAAAAGTTAATGCTGAAGCTCTTGATAAGATGACAAGAGAAATTGTAAGTGATGAAGATACAATTTCTAAGTTTAAATCTTACCTATCACTGTCTAGCTTTGAAGATTTGATAGATTTTTTAAAAGAAAATAATATTGAAGAATCTTCAAGTGAATTAATTCAATTTTATGAAAAAATAAAAAGTAGAGATATCAACAAATTTGTAAACTATGATCCAGCAATTGTACGTGGTCTTGATTATTATACTGGTATTGTGTTTGAAATTTTTGATAAACATCCAGACAATAATAGAGCCGTTGCTGGTGGTGGAGCTTACGCAAATCTATTGCAAATCTTTAATGAGCAACCATTAGCTGGAATTGGATTTGGTTTTGGTGATGTTCCACTGTTCTACTTTTTAGAGTCTCATAACCTACTTCCAAATTTTGATAAAGCTGAACATGATTTAATGATTGCTTATTTTGATGATGAATCAGAAGCAACAGCGATGGATCTTGCTTCTAGTCTTAGACAAAATGATTTAAAGATAGATTTGAACTTAGGTGTAATAAAATTTAAGAAAGTATTTAAAACTGCAGAGTCTAGAAATCATAAGTATTTAGCTCTTATTGGCGAGAATGAAAGAAAAGATGGCGTCGTCCAACTTAAAAATCTCAAAACTAAAGATCAAGAAAATATAAAATTAGAAAACTTAAAAGATATAATAGAATTTATAAGGAAATAAAATGACTGAGAATACTTTACCAACAAAATATGATCCATCAGGAATTGAAGATAAATGGTATAAGACATGGGAAGACAGTAAGTCTTTCAAACCTGTTCCAAATAAAGATAAAGGTGCATTCACAATTTTAATGCCACCACCAAACGTAACTGGAAAGCTACATATGGGTCATGCTCTTGATCATACTGTTCAAGATGCAATTATTCGTTTTAAAAGAATGCAAGGTTTTGAAACTCTTTGGGTTCCAGGACAAGACCATGCAGGGATTGCAACTCAAGCCAAAGTTGAAGAGAAGATTTTCAAAGAAGAAGGAAAAACAAAACACGATCTAGGTCGCGAAGAGTTTCTTAAAAGAATTTGGGATTGGAAAGAAGAGTA
>CAKZUQ010000017.1 GCA_937923325.1 uncultured Bacteriovoracaceae bacterium | reverse complement strand
TTTAAGTTTTTCGTCCATTATAGTCGACTCCTTCCAGCTCATGTAATAACCTCCATGTTACATATAGAGATTATAACCGACTGATTTATTTAGAAGTGTAAACTATGTCTCCGGTATAATTTGTAAACCATGTCTCAGGACGGACAAGATTTCAAGCACTTACCAGACATTCACAAAATTAAAAAATACTAAAAATGGACTCCATAGTCCATTTATAGTCCCGCTCAAACATAACTCATCCGAAGTTAACCGAAATCACTTCATTCTCAGTCTTATAAACATTCAATTTATTCGAAAATTCTTCAACGCTTCCTCCAACTAAGTGGATGTATTTCATAGTTGTTTTCAAATCTTCATGCCCCGCCATTTCTTGGATTACCTTGGGTTTACACCTGTCGTGGGCCCAAAGGGTTGATGTAGTATGCCTGAGGTCATGAAATCTTATTCTTCTACCACCCCATTTTTTTATTAAGCGGTTGTAACGATCTACGAATCCATCGTGACTTCTTACTTTGCCCTCTAAGGTTCCAAATATTGGCTCTCCAGCTTTACAGTCTTTTGAGAGAATCAATTTCTTAAGCTCTTTTTCTAAGCCGATATCAATGTGTGAGTGTTGATCCCTGCTCTTTCTCCAAAACCACCCCTGTATAGTTCTGTTTCCAAATTTGTTAAATCGCTTAAAGGATATATATTAATTTCTTTAGGTAAGTCTTCTTTTAAAGTAATTTTACCAATATCATACATGTAATTTGAAGCTGAAGGATTATACTTTTTATGAACTGCAAAGTTTTTAACATTGTAGTAAGTATTTTTTGTCGTAACAGTGTCTTGCTTACAAACTTGAATTTTAATTGCTCCATCTAGGCAATGAGCAGCCGTGATCAGAGTACGCTTTGAATAGGCGACAGAGCTGCAAACATAAGTTGTTTTATCAGATTTTGTTATAATCAAGATAAAGGCGCTGTTAAATTTTTTTTGAAAGACTTTCGTTTTATACATTATTATATCTCTTTCATTTTTTTTGTTTAAATTGTGATGAATAGAGTTTTATTGAATCCTCTATACACCTTTTTGCATCGATTGCATCAAGAGGTTCACTAACCTTTGTTTCTTTTTGTTCAAGAGACTTGTAATCTTCAAAGAAACTTTTGATTTCTAATAATCTATGAGGAGGTAACTCCTTTATTGATGTGTAGTGATTAAATTCAGGATCATGTAGATGAACAGCAATGATCTTATCATCTTCCTCCCCTTGATCTAGCATCTTTAGTAAACCAATAGGTCTGGCTTCTATAATTGAACGAGGTAAAATTGGTTGTTGTCCTAGTACAAGAACATCCAAGGGGTCATTATCTTCACAAAGAGTTTGAGGAATAAATCCATAATTTGCAGGGTAATGAACAGAACTAAAAAGAATTCGATCAACTCGCATAAGTCCGGTGTCTTTATCTAATTCATATTTCACTTTTGATCCCATGGGAATTTCAATGATCACTGGAAATTCATGAGGAGTATTATTTTCGAGATGGACATCGTGCCAGGGGTTCATTAATTATTCCTTTTTTAGTCAAGCTTATGATATTACTCGGCGTTTGTAATAAGTTGCTATTAACTCATACATGGGGTAGATTGCCTAATCGAAGCTTTTTTGTTTCTCTCTGTGATTTATCATACTGACTTATAATTAATCCTAGACTTTTCTAATTTTAGAATACCTTAAAAGGTATTAGGAGTCGTTTATGTCAGTAATGATCTTATATAAGAATATACTATTACTTTTTTCTCTTTTCATTTTAAGTTTCTGTAAGTCAAATTCAAATGATAAAGAAAGCCTTTATGCATTCAGTGGAACTAAACTAAATAAACAATTACAAATTAGAAATGCTCCTATTAAGGTTAAAGCCGATGGAGTAGTAGTAAAAGGAAATCTATGATAATTCAAGGTAAGGCACAGAAGTTCTCTATCCAGGATCGAGTCTTGTCTATGGATTTTGGTGTAGGAGTCATACTTGCAATAGAGAAAATTCAAACTGATGGGGATGATTACTATGTGATCGAACATGGAGGTCGAAGGTCAAAAGATTATTTTCCTGTTAAAGATAATAAAACCATTCGAGCAATATCTTCAAAGGTATTATTTGAAAAAACGCTCCAGATTCTAAAAAAGAGAAAAGTTAAAAAAAATTTTGAATCCAAAAAAGACAGATTGCAGTATTTTGAGCGCCGAATCGATAAGAGTAATGTTGAGACGATTGCAATTAGAGCATCTGAGCTATTTCCCATAGAAGATATGAATGTAAAAGAGAAACGAATTGTCGATAAATTAATTGAAACCTTGGAACTTGAAGCTTCTATTATTTACAAAAAAACAAAAAATGAAAGCAAGGAACTTATTTCTAAGTTCCTTGCTTAAGTATAATTGCCTGAGGAGGTAACAAATGAAATCAAAATTATATGTTGGAAATTTAGAGTTTAATACAGAGGAACTTGATTTGAAAAATCTTTTTTCTGAATTTGGAACTGTTGTTGATGTAGATCTCATCAAAGATAAAGCTACTGGACGCAATAAGGGTTTTGGCTTTGTTGAGATGAAAAATCAACAAGAAGCGGCAAGTTCGGTAGAAAAATTTAATGGGATGGATCTTAAAGGTCGTTCAATAAAAGTTTCTATTGCAAAAACTTAAAAAAAAATAATTTTCTTTTAAGAAATTAAACAAAAGTGGCTTGGAGATATTTATATGCTTATAGAAATTGTCACAACTTCAAACTCAAATCTTAAGGGAAGTAACTTGGGAACAGTTGAAGATTGTAAAGATATCCTTGAGTCGATAAAATTTGCAGGCCATTGCGCCAGTATGAGTATATGTATCTCTAAGTATGATTTAGAGAAAGTTGTAAAGAAAAGACCTGATTTAATTATTTTGGGAATTAAATATTTACTCATTGGGCAGAAAGAAAAAATCTGGCTGTCCGATTTCTTTAAATTACATGGTATAAACTATATCGGACTATCTAAGGAAATATTCAGGGCTGTAGGTTCATTCTTAGTGTTATCAACGAAACATAAAAAAAATATGAAATATAACTTGCAAAATAGAGCTTTTTCTATTGGAGTTATTCAAATATCAAGTAGCAAAATACTTACTTCTGCTGTTGAGGTCATATCATCGAAGTCTAGTCTGAGATTAAGAGAAGAAAGAATAACGAAATATGAAACAGATGTTTTGATGAAAGTTGTGGGGCTTGATCTCGTTAACAAGCTAAAGAGTGTTGCCATGGATATTTTTAAAAAATTAAGTATTCGAAACTTTTGCTGTTTTGATATTATATTAGATGAAAAAATGGAACTCTTTTTTATCGATATTAACTTGATGCCAAATATGGGACTTCACTCGAGCTATTTTTCACGAAGCTTTAATATTGATCTAAATATATCCTATGATGAACTAATTCAATTTATTGTAGATTGTGGGATCAGTCGAATTCCTTGCCCTAATGTTATAAAAATTAATTAAAAAATTATGACGAGATGATTAAAAAGTATTGTTAGATTCCGTATGCTTCTAACAAAAAACTAAGTGGAGTTAAAAATGAAATCTGGGCCTATATTACAAAGTAAGTTAATTGCTATTGGTGGAAGTGAGGACAAAAGAGACGATTTGTTCGTGCTAAAGCGTGTTGTTCAAGAGATTCAAAAAAAAAACTTTAAGGTTGTTATTATAACTACTGCAAGTAAAGAGCCTTGTGAGATAGGAGAGGATTATTATGTTGCTTTTAAAAAACTAGGAGCTACAAGGATTGATATATTAAATATACAGAAAAAGGCAGAGGCAAATTGTAAAAAAAATCTAAAAAAGCTGAAGAATGTCGATTTAATTTTTTTTACGGGAGGTGATCAGCTAAAGCTTACAGAAACTATTGAGGGGACTGACCTTTTAGATTCAATATATAATCATTTTAAATCTGGTGTTCTGATCGTTGGGACAAGTGCTGGGGCTGTTTCTTTTTCTGAAGTTATGATTTGTGGAGGAAAGAGTAGAGAAGGTTTGTTTAAAGATAAAGTCTTTACCTCTATAGGATTTAACTTTGTTCAAAATATAATTTTTGATACTCATTTTATGGCTAGGGGCCGTATGGGGAGACTTATGCAAACTATAATCATAAATTCAAATTGCATCGGTGTTGGGATTGGTGAAAACTCGGGGATTATTTTAAGTGAAGATGGAACGAGCGAAGTCATAGGTACAGGACAAGTTATTCTTGTAGATGGTCATGATATTAAAAGTTCCAATATTACCAATATAGAGACTGGCGAATCTATTAGTTTTGAAAATATTCGAGTTCATTCAATGATTAATGGAGATGGGTATGATTTTAAAAAAAGAATATTCTTAAAAAAACAAGAAAAACGGAGAACAAATGATTGAAATAAAAGAATTAAGAGCTTTACGTGGACCTAATCGGTATACGAGGCATACAGCTGTCTTTATGGTCTTAGACATTAAAGAGTATGAGCAAAAACCTACTGACAAAATTATTGGGTTTACAAAACGATTATTAGAATTACTTCCAGGGCTCAAAGAACATGGATGTTCAATTGGAGGTATTGGAGGACTAGTTCAGAGGTTAGAGCAAGGGACTTGGGCTGGGCATGTTATTGAGCATATTGCAATTGAGTTGCAGTGTCTATCTGGTATGGAAGTTGGCTATGGAAAAACATTTTGCACTTCTCAAGATGGTGTTTATTTAGTTGTCTTTCGGTACAAGGTCGAGTCAGCTGGCCTCAGAGCTGCACAAGAAGCAGTTACTATTTTTGAATCTGTTACTAATGAAAGAAACTTTAATATTGAAGGTGCAGTATTAGAGCTTAAGACTTTAAGAGAAAAAGATATGCTTGGGCCAACAACTTTAAGTATTGTGAATGAGGCATCTAAAAAAGGTATACCATCTATAAGATTAAATGATGCAAGCTATATTCAACTAGGATATGGTGCAAATCAAAAGCGAATACAAGCTTCTATGACAGGCCAAACATCTGCTATTTCAGTTGAGCTGGCAGATGAGAAGTCTGTTACAAAAACCTTTCTTGAAGAGTCTGGTATTCCAGTACCGGAGGGACGTATTTTCTCTAATATAGAAGATGCATTTATATTTTTCGAAAAACTGAAAGGAGCAGTTGTTGTGAAACCTAATTCGGGGAATCATGGTAAAGGAGCAACGATTAATATTACTCATATTGAACAATTTAAAGTCGCATTCGAACTTGCT
Source organism: uncultured Bacteriovoracaceae bacterium (assembly GCA_937923325.1). Next base: position 6,141 of record CAKZUQ010000017.1, on the reverse strand, counting down.
AAGAACCATCATCCTTGGGTTCTTGTAGAGAGACTTATTAAAGGCTTTGACTTTCGCTTTCTTGTTATTGGGGGGAAACTTATTGCTGTGGCAAGAAGAGATGCTGCTTGTGTTGTTGGAGATGGAGTTTCATCAATAAAAGATTTGGTGGATGAGGTTAATAATGACCCAAGAAGAGGCTTTGGACACGAAAAACCACTTACAAAAATTGAAATTGATGAAATGGTTATAAGATTTCTTTTATTGCATGGCTTTTCTATTAACTCTGTCCCTGAGCAGAGTGAGAAAGTTTATTTAAAAACAACAGCGAATATTAGCCAAGGAGGAACTGCAACTGATGTTACAGATGAAGTTCACCCAGAGATAAAAGTTATGGTTGAAAGAGCAGCAAAAATTATTGGATTAGACTGTATGGGACTAGATGCAATTGCAGTAGATACTTCTCTACCTTTAGAAGAATCTGGTATTAGTGTTGTCGAAGTTAATGCAGCTCCTGGTTTTAGAATGCATCTCGAGCCGACTCATGGGAAAGCTCGCAATGTTGCTAAATCAGTTGTGGAAATGCTCTTTCCTTCGGACTATATTGAAACGCCAGTTATTGCTATAGCAGGAACAAATGGTAAAACAACAACGTGCAAGCTTGTTAGCCATTGCCTGAAGTATTCAGGACATAAAGTGGGGCTTGCTTGCACTACGGGAGTCGAAATTGATGGACAAGCTATTTTGTATGGAGATTATAGTGGGCCACAAGGTGCAAAAATTGTCTTACGTGAACCAACCGTTGATCATATCGTTCTAGAGGCAGCTCGTGGAGGAATTGTAAGAAGAGGGCTTGGTGTCAAAAGCATTGATATTGGAGTTGTTTTAAATATTGGAACAGATCATATTGGAAGTGATTGGATTGATACAGTAGAAGACCTTCGCTTGGTTAAGTCAACAGTAGTTGAAACCGTAAAGGAATATGGAACCTCCATCTTAAATGCTGATGATGTAGGTGCAATGAGTATACTTGATAGAGCAAGAGGGCATATCATCTTATTTTCACTTGATTCTCGCAATGATGAAGTTATTCGTCACATGGAGAGCAAGGGGACAGTGATAACAGTTATTGATAATGATATTGTTATTAGAACTCAAAACCTGGATGTTAAAGTCTGTTCTCTAAGAGAGGTTCCTATAACCTTTGGTGGTATTGTAGATTTTAATATATCGAATGCCTTAGCTGCTGTTGCTGTATTATACGGACTTGATTTGTCAATTGATCAAATACGCAATGGAGTTATGACCTTTCATCCTTCATCAACTCAAAATCCTGGTCGGATGAATTTATTTAACTTTAAGCGATATAAGGTTCTTGTCGATTATGCTCATAATGCAGACTCTGTAAGAGCTTTTAGTGGAGTACTTAATCGTATCTCAGATGGTAGAAAAGTATTACTTTGTCATGGAACAGGAAATCGAACAAATGAACAAATTATTGAGTATGGAGAAACTCTGGCTTCTGTATATGATAGGATTATTATTACGGAAATGGATAATCGACAAAGATCTTCTGGTGAAACTGCTAATTTAGTTTTGGAAGGATTACAGAAAGGCGGAATGAGGAATAGTTCAATTGAAATCATACTGAACAGTGAATTGGCTCTTGAAAGACTACTCAATGAAGGAGAAGCTGGAGACCTTCTTGTTGTTCAGATTGATGAAGTAGAGCCAATGATGAGTTATATCTCGAAAAAATCTAAAGAGTTACTGGTATAAAAAGTATACAATAGACTAAAGAATAGCTCATTTTGGAAGAGGAAAAAATGAGAACTACGTTGACGAAAACTCGTCAACGTAGTTCTGAAAATTGAAGATTCTTTATAAAAAATATAAAGAAAACAGTCTTTTTCATTAGTAGTAGAAGATGTGAAAAGTAAGTAGATAAAGGTTTTATTATCGTTAGCAGCTACTGCAACTGAAATACTAGAAGAACTCTCTGTCAAAAGAGTTTCGATCCCAGCATTCTTTATGATAAAGAAATAGACTGTTTTTATAGAAAGCAAATTTCGTTCTTGGTATGTTCACTTTTACAAGATATTTTGCTAGAGCATTTAATATTGATCTTAGTTATAGTAGGAGGTCCTTTCGTTCTATCAGTGGGGTACAAACTTCTTTGAATGAGTCAGATAATGAGTTTACGAGATGGTCATTTTTACTTTTCTCATGACAAGATATCCAAATTCTATGCTTCCAGTATCCTTTTTTAGGACCAAAAGAATAAAGAGATTTCTGTCCAAGTTCTTTAGGTATATAAATTAATGGTAAAAAGGAAATTCCTACTTTATCGACAACTGAACGTGTTAGTGATTCTATAACATCACTTTCAAATACAAAATCTCCTTTCAAGGATTCTCTTTCAAAAAAATCGTTTATTTCTGATCTAAGCTTCGAGCCAGGGGAAGGAACAACCCACCGGTGTAATCCTTCTTCTATTAGTTTTAAGGCACTGGAAATATTCATGTAGCGTTTTTGAGGAGATAGCTTTTTATTTATAGTACAAACAAGGTTAACAGGAACATCAACCCTTTCGAGATTTTCAAGCTCTGGGCTTTTTGCAGAAAGTTGGGAAACGAGTGCATCTATTTCCCTAAATCTTAGTTGTTCTACAAGTTTTTCATGGGTACCAGATATCATTTTAACCTTAGGACGTAGCTTAGGGTTATATTTATTTATAAAATGACTAATAACTTCTACTACAAATGAGTGAGCGATTTCGTTTGAAACACCAATATAAACTCTTCTTGAGGCATGTGGTATTTGCTCGGTAATTGATTCGTGCATTTCTTCTGAGAGTTCAAACATTTGCCGACAGAAACCATACACCATTGCACCATCACGGGTTAGTTCATTTTTTCGACCGACCTTTTTAAAAAGCTTTTTTTGTAGAAAATCTTCCAGAACCTTTAGCTGTCCACTTAAGGAAGGTTGGCTTATTGACAGATTTTTTGCAGCGATAGTCACGCCCCCAGATTTAACTGTCATATAGAAATAATATAGGTGGTTATAGTTGTACATAATTAAATACTATGTATCACATAGTAACTACATATTATATTTATTTCATTATTAATGGCATTGTAGTCTTTCTTAACAATCTAAACATGGAGGAACATGATGACATCATCAAAAAATGACTGGAAAGAGACAAAAGGTAAGATCAAAGCAAAATTTGGAAAGCTTAGTGATTCAGACATAGATGGCCTAAATGGGCATATGGATCAATTACCAGCGAAAGTTCAAAAGGCTTATGAGTATGACAAACCTAAAGCTGAAAAAGAATGTACAGCCTTTACTGACTCTTTAAAGAAAAAATAGCCCTAAATCTAAATGGTTAGAAGAGTAAATCAACTCATCCTTTGCAGGGAATTTGCCTTTAATGAACAAGGGCAAATTCCTCCCTGCATTTTAATTGAAATAAAAAACATCTTTAAAGTTTAGCAATTACTAAAGCATAAGAGCTTTTCGAAAAACGGTAAAACACATAACTAAAACCTATACTAGGTATAGTAACTATATATTATACCTATTTAATGAAAAATGACATTATCTAGTCAGAAAACAATAGTGAGTGCTCGCATAACTGTAGCACTCATAAGGAGAGAAAATGAATGCATTATACGAAAGAACGATGCTGGAAGCAATTGAAAGTCACGAGCTTTTTGGAAAAGATGACATGGCAAGAAAGCTTATAAAAGAATACAGGGATGGAAAAAATAAATCTCAAAAAAAGGAGAGTAAAATGATCAAAAAAATAAAGTTTTTGAAGGGACATTAGTTGCCGCTGGTTGGTACAAATTAGACCATGTAAACCAATCAAGCCTTTATACTCAAGATGATGAGGATATCCTTCTAGAGCATAGATTGGGGATAAGAAAATTTAAACCTTTTTTTAATCAAAAAGTAAGGATCTCGGGCGAAATTATATCTACAGCTAAAGATGGACGAAAGGTTTTGGTGAAAAAAATTAGTAGGCTAGTAAGTGGATTTACAAAGCCAATAATTCCACTGTTGGATGAATTTGATAACCTATTAATACCAGTAGCAGCCTAAAGGGGCAGAGTATATATGAAAAATTATTTGGAAAAAGTGAAGAACTTTTACAATTTTGTACCAAGTGATTTATATCATTACAAAAAAAATAAAAACGAACTTAAACAATGGTGTATAAAAACAGTGCTAAAGCGAGAATGGATGAAAAAATCAAAGATGTGAAAAGGAGCTTGTTAATGAAAAGACTAAACAAATTACTTATTCATCTAACTTGGAACAATGATAATGTACTTAAAGAGCTGGATGGAGAGAAAGTAAGGGACATAAATAAAGATATAGTTAAAAAAGATGATTACAATGTTTCTTACTATGGTGATCCGCACGCTTACGATTGGCATAATCCAGAGCTTGAAGATGTTTACTGGAGACGAAGATAGATAGGGTAAGAGTTAATATCAATAATTTTGAAAATCCGAGATTTGATAAGGAAGAATTTTCTTTTACAGCTAAGGAGAAAGAAATATTGTCAAAGGAATTAAATAAAATAGAGGCAATGTTTTTGAAAGAGAGCGAAGCCACTTTCTCTGTATCAAAGGATGAGGATTTATTTAAAGGAAGCTTGAAGATAGACTCTCATTGATTTTTTGCATATGGTAAAAAAACTTCTGCAATGGATCTTTTTAATATGCTTACAACACGAATTGAGAAAAGCATTTTAGAGGAAAATCGAAAAAATATAGCAAAGAATCATCCTCCCGAAAGGTCAAAACCAAAGAAAATAAAAAGAAGAGAGTTATTTCCAATAAATTTAAATCTAAAACAGAGGTTAATATGAAATTTAAAAATAATTTAATAAAATTAACAAAATAGAATATTTACTATCAGTACCCTAAGGTTATAGCAGTAGATATTGATATAAAGCGACTTACGAATAGACGTTACAAAAGTAGAATAACCCTAAAAACAAAAACTGCGAGCTTCTTTGCAGATAAAGAAGAGGAAGGATATAGAAAAAGCTTAGAAAAGTCTTATTGTGCAATTAAGAAGCAACTAGAAAAGGTAAAAATCAATAAGATTCATAGCAATTTTCCAAATTTAATATTTGAAGAATATCTCGAAGCTGATCAAGTCGCATAAAAATACAGAATTGGAAGACTAAATAGATCGAGCTTTTATTTGAAAAATGGAGGTGAGGGATAAATTATAACTAACTCTATACAAAGAGAAGAGGTAAAGGGAAAACTTATCCAAATGAAGCCTATTTGAAAATCGAAAAAACTGTGAGAATAGGCTTCTCATAGATGCCAAAAAAATAATGAAAAAAGCGGAATAACAAAGTAATGATCATGATTCCCTCTTTGACAGAATAAAATATTAAACTACTAATGAAGTGAGATTAAAACAACTTAGGGTTATTATTTAAAAATTGATTGATTCTTCAACTTTAAAAAAATATATAAAGAGCCAATATTTCGTATCAAGATCAACTTGATTTAGTTTGATTCTACTTTTTCTGTACCTCACTTTCCATAAACTCTCTCTTTGCTCAAATCAAACTCCTCTCCAGTCATCCTCTCTGAAAATGTCTTTAATTTCGGAGTTCCCATTAAAACTTGCTTCATCATCGCCAATCTCACTTCTCCAGCAAATAATAAAATTGCACTCCCTAAAATTAAAACGGATACAAAATCTCCAATTGTTGCTAGTAAGTTACTCATAATAATGCTCCTTTTTTTTGTTAAAACTCAGAGACAATCAATAGAGTTATTAGAAATTTAAGATTTATTTTCATGGGGCACCTATAGGGCACGCCGAACCAGAAATAGACCTAAAATGACCGAAATGAACCGAAGTAGTAAAAATCAAAATGACTTTTTAAGTGGTTAAAATTAAAGGTAAATACTTGAAATATAAAGGATGATTTGGGGTAGCTTGAACAACTATCTTGGGCTCATAACCCGAAGGTCGTTGGTTCGAATCCAGCTCCCGCAACCAAAATTTATTCAAATTCAAGTAGATACAAGCCACTTAGGTCCGTACCGGAGACATACTTTACATTTTATACCGAAGACATGCTTTACACTTTTTTCATGCCAAATGGATCCGTTA
>CAKZUQ010000016.1 GCA_937923325.1 uncultured Bacteriovoracaceae bacterium | reverse complement strand
CATTTAAGTCAAGTTTATCAACATATGACTTTAAAAGAATCTTTCCTTCAAAAGTTATCTTAGCAGTTAATTTTTGAAAATAATCATCATTACTAGCAAAATAAAATAATAAAAGAAATAACTGACAATCCTTTGGAGAATTAATCGCCCATTGGATATTTGTATCAAGTAAGAATAATAAAGCCTCTTTATCAGAGTCGAATTTTCTTTTATTGAGAATCGAGCGATTTTGTTCAATCGCCTTAAATAAACAGGATTCAAAAAGTAGTTTTTTAGACTTAAAGTGATACAGGACATTTGTCTGGGATGTATTAGATGCATCAGCAATTTTTTGCAATGAGGTTTTACTAAAGCCATTATCAGCAAATAAAGTTGTCGCATTTAAGAGAATAAGATCTTTAAGACTTGAATCACTCACTAAAGTTGTGCCATACCTTTTTTCTCTAAATAATAATCGTATCTACCAGGGTAAAGTTCGATACCACCTTTATCAACTTCATAAACAACATCAGATAGTTCTTTTAAAAAGTGTCTATCGTGACTTACAAAGATAATTGTCCCTTCATAACTTTTTAAAGTCTCAAGAAGAATTTCTCTTGAAGTTATATCTAAATGGTTTGTTGGCTCATCAAGCACAAGTAGATTGCAGTTTTGACTCATTAATACTGCGATAACCAGCCTACTTTTTTCACCACCAGAGAGTACCTTTACTTTCTTTTTGACATCATCGCCTTTAAATAAAAATGCTGCCAAAAGATTTCTGATATAACCGTCACTAGCAGAATTTAAGACAGACCTAACTTCATCAAAAACAGTTGACTCTGGATTTAAACTCTCTAAAGAATATTGACTAAAATATCCCATTTTAATACTGGGTCCAAGGTTTACAGTTCCATGAGTTGGCTCAGTGTTTTGTGTAATACATTTTAAAAGGGTCGACTTTCCAGCTCCATTAACACCAACAACAGCAACTTTCTCCATTCTTTGAACCGTTGCAGTTAAATTTTTAAATACTAAATGATCTTTACCATCTTTTTTCCATACCTTTTCAAGATCTTTTATCACGACAACTTCATCACTCCCTCTTGGAGGTTGTTGGAACTCAAATGAAATCTTCTCTTCTTCAGCTGGGATCTCAATTCTTTCAATCTTTTCAATTTTCTTAACTCTAGATTGAACTTGGGCCGCATGAGAGGCACGAGCTTTAAATTTGGCAATAAACTCCTCTTCTTTTTGAAGCATGGCCTGTTGCCTAGCATATTCGGCCTTAATTTGATCTAATCTAATTTCACGCTCTTTTAAATAGTAATTGTAATCACCTGAGTAAACAGTAACTTTTTTATGAGCAACCTCAACAGTTTTCTTACAAACGTTATTCATAAAGTATCTATCATGGGTCGTCATAAATATAGCACCCTCATAATTTTTTAGCCATTCCTCAAGCCATAAAATAGTTTCCATATCTAAATAGTTAGTAGGCTCATCCATAAGGATTAGATCTGGCTTCAACACGAGAACTTGAGCAAGAGCAATCCTCATTTTCCAACCACCACTGAACTCTCCAGCATCTTTATAGTGATCAACTGGCATAATTCCAAGACCAGTTAATATCTCTTCAGCTCTAGTTTCAATGTCATATCCACCAAGTTTTTCAAACCTTGTTTGAACATCTCCCATTCTAGCAAGAACAGTATTCATTTCATCAGGGTCAAGATCGGGATCACATAACTTGGCTTCAAATTCTCTTAACTTTTCATTAAGGACTTTAACTTCTTCATTGGCATTTATAACTGCTTCAATAGCTGTTACACCCTTCATCTCTCCAACATTCTGAGAGAAATAGGCCATTGTAAGTGCATCTGGAAAACTTATTTGACCAGTATCGGGTCTAATTTCATTAGTTATCATTTTAAAAAGAGTTGATTTCCCTGTTCCGTTTGGCCCAACAAGACCAACTTTTTCACCTGGATTAATTTGGAATGTTACATTGGAATAAAGGGTCTCTCCCCCTTGGATTTTAGAAAGGTTTGCTATATTTAACATCTGTCCTCGATTAAGTTGAACTTTAATATTCAGTATTCATATTTTTTAAACTACAATAAAATGATGATAACAAAAATTAAAGCGATCTTCCATTTACAGGCGATATTTTTCTTTGTAATGCTTAGCATCACAACACTTCCATTTATGCTCATAACAAAGACATTACCAAGCATACCCAATATGCATATTTACTTTATAGGTTTAATTGCACTTTTTAGATTTATGCTCCCACAAGACATTGGGTGTAAAAAGGTAAATATTAAAAACTACCTAACTAATACTCAAAATTTTTCAAGTCAAAAGTTAGTAGACTTTACACAGCTTTTAAAATCATCGAAAGATTTTTTTCTAATAGTGCTGGCAATGATCATATTTTTTATAGGTATGAATTAATGCGCCCAAAATGTTATAATTGCTTTCGCCCAACTTCAAGCTGCATCTGTAATGTTGCAGAAAAAATAAATACAAAGTCACAGTTCTTAATTCTCATGCACCCAATGGAAAGACAAAAAGTAAAAAATAACACTGGGTTTATCACACACTACTCGCTTCCAAACTCTAAACTTATTGAAGGGATAGACTTTTCAAAGCATCCCTATGTTAATGAGGTGTTAACCTCGAGTAAATATAATAGTTATATCCTTTATCCTTCAAAAGGAGCAAAAACTCTAAATGATTATAGCGATGAAATGCAGATAAACCTTGCTGAGAAAAGAACAAATGTCTTCATAATAATTGATTCAACTTGGCCATGTGCTAAGAAAATTTTAAACTTAAGTCCAAATCTAAAAAAAGCAAGACATATCACCTTTGACCAACAATATGTCTCAGGCTACAAGATTAAAGAACAGCCAAAAGATGGCTTCATATCTACAATAGAAACGGTTCAAGTAATGCTTAGTGACCTTACTAAAAATAAAATTGAAAAAATTGATGCTAAAAATATTGAAAACTTCATAAATCCATTCATTAAGATAAATGAATATCAACTTGAGTGTATCAATGATCCAACAAGAGAAACTTATAGCTCTCGCTTAAATCGAAATAAAGCCTAGATCCTTTATTTTACAAACACCTGACTTAGCTGATCCTGAGCAATTTTCTTCTTTATCAAAAATACTCTTCTTTGTTTTTCCATTTTTTAAAATAATTAACTGAGAATCTACTAAAGTAACTTCGAATAAACTATCTTTATTTTTTGATAAAAAAATATCTTCAATAACTTCTTTTAATTCTTTAAAATATGGATTTTTACTTGATATAACGTGCCCATTAAATTCAATGTAAAAGTCATGTCTTTGGATAGGAAAAACATCTATAATCGTTTTTCCTGCAAGTAAAAATGTTTGTTTGAGATCATTTAGTCTATTCTCTATTTTTTTTAGGCGTTTTTTTTCTTCTTTAAAAATTGACTTATATTTATAAGAGCCGAAACTATTTGTCTCGGAAAAAATATTAGAGTTACTTACTGAAGTTACACTACCTTTATCCAGGCCTTTAATCACGAGGTTTACATTCCCATATAATTGGTCAGAGCTCATCTTTAGTTCAAAAGAATAAACAGTAGTCATTAGGAGAAAATAAAAAAGAATTATTTTATTGATGTTAACCACCCCTCGTCAGAATCACAGTATTTAGGTTTATCTGAACATTGAAAATCTAATGATTTGTACGCATATTTAGCACATGATTTATATTTTGATGCTTTGGACGAACAACTCCCCCATTTTAGTTGTTCAAAATGAGCAGGTCTTAATAAACTATTTAACGATGGTGTTGTAGTAAATGAAAACGTGCCATTATTATTGACTTTGTATGGCTCAGCTGAATCAAAAGCAATATTACTAGATTGACTTTTATTTTGTGTTGCTCCACTAAAACAATAATTTCTAGAGTTGAATTTATTTTTATCAATGAAATTATTTTTATAATAATTAATATACTTTCTACAGCTGTCATCTTGGCAAATACAACTATATTTATAACCAACAAGTCGAGGTGTCTTTAAATCGGTCCCCATGTCGAAGTTCTCGATTTCAAACTCTAAAGAGCTTTGTGAAAAGTTTTTATTTTTATAAAACTTTCCATCAAATTCATAGTCCTGTGATAATTTTTTGTTTTTAAGGATTGATCGCTTGCAGTACTTGATCAAGTTGCTTTGTTCTGGAGTAGAAAAAAGAGATATTTTCAAGTTTTTCATATTTTTTATGAACTGCTTACATGAATCAGTCTTACATTCACAAGAAATTTTTTTCTTAACGGCCTCTTGAAACATCTTGCCTTGTGAAGACATTACAGAAGGTTTTTGTGAGTGTGATCTACATCCCACATAAGCGGTTGTAGTTTCGAAATTATTTTTATCTTTATCTCTTGGAAAATGTCTAGGATTATAGACTTCCTTAGTTGACCTTCTAAAATATACTTTATTCCAATGTTCATGATATTCATCAACAAGTCCCATTAAATGTAATAATTCATGCGTTATGACTTCACAAGAAATACTTTCTTCATATTTCTTAGAGTGACTCCTAAATGCGACACCTTTAGCAGCAATGTCGATACTAACAACCTCAAGCCTTTCATTAATAGGCTTTTTCTGATTTTCTAATGGAGTGATTATTTTTACATCCATCTGCTCACCTGAAGGACTCTTAAAATACTCACTTGTTTTAGAGATACAATCATTTACTCTTTTTCTCATATTTTGATTTTGAATAGGATCAGGTGAGGTGAATTTAATCGCTAATGAAGCTTCATACTTTTTATCACTTAATCTTTTTAGACTATGATAATGTCCAAGTACATCATTAGATACATTTTTTAATACTCTACTTTCGCCAACTTTAAGTTCAGTACACATAAGAACATCATCTAACTTATTCCATGTATCTAAAAAGCTTTCATAGGATTTATCTTTTGGTTGATTTTTACAAAAATATTCTAATTGTTTTTTTGAATGATTATAAGACATAAGCTTAAGAATATTTTCATGATACTTATTCGTTTGTGTCTTGCAGTAAGTTGATGTACAAAGATTTAAATCTGAACTTAAATGATTTTCTTTTGTAGTAATATAGCTTTGTACGATATCTCTAATACATTCTTGACTCATACTCTGTATATATTTATCGATAAATTCTGACATCGCATCATCGTATCTATAGATAGATAGGTATCTTCTACTATCTCTGACGGTGTGATTCATGGCACAGGCAATAGGATCTTTTAAAGTATCATTTAGAATTTTATTTCTTATTTCGGGAGTTGCCTTGTGGTAACCATTGGCCTGAAGGTTTTGTATATCCTCTTTATTCTTTGCATATACAAAGTTTTCTTCAAGCATAGAATATGCTTCATCTCTAACATTTGATTCTTCTATAATTTCTTTGCACGAATTGGCTTCACAATTCTTATTTTTAAAGGAAAATTTTTCATGAACTTTTTTGATCTCATCAATACACGTCTTAGGAAAAGCGTCCTTATTTGAAGTTATAATTAATGACATTTGTTTGATAAAACCAATTCCGGCCACAGCGATTATTTCTTTTGAGTTTAGCTTTGACTGGCTACAAAACTTCTCTACTAAAGAATAATTTACAATTCCAGTATATTCATTATGTCCTGAATATACCCTTGGTAACTTAATAAGTTTTGTATTTGAAAAATATTTTGATTTTAATATTTTTCCTTTTAAGGTATCCATGACCTCTTTTGAAGATAAATTACAGCCATTACAGCTATCAGAATATTTTTTTATACCTTTACTTACTTTTGATAAAAGACGTTTGACACAACTGTCAGAATTAACAACACTATCTTTGTTTAGTAAATCGACTTCATCGAATATATTAGGAACAATTTTCAATTGACTATTTTTAGTATCAACCTTAATACTTAAATTTTTAAATAAGGGTAGTTTTACAGTCTCACTAGAAAAATCTAATCTATTACAACTCCATTTCGCTGATACTGTGAAAACTTTTGCATTTGCAGCAAAAGAGATTAAAATAACTATTAAATATTTCATCTAACCATTCCTTATTATCTAATATCGGTAATATTTAGAGAAACTTGAATAAAAAAGGCTACTTTATGACTAAGATACTTTTTGAAGATAAACATTTTGTTGTCGCTTCAAAGCCGTCAGGCATTCTTACTCACCCAAGTAATGAGTGCAGACAAATAAAAGAATCTTTATTGTTTGAGCTTCGAGACTTAATCGGAGTATACCTCTACCCTGTTAATAGATTAGATAGACCTGTTTCTGGTATCAATATATTTGCTAAAGAAACTGAAGCTGTATCCAAAATGCAGAGGATTTGGTCAGAATCGACTAAGGAGTATATTGGACTTGTCAGGGGTTTAGTTGATAAAGATGGACAACATAACTTTGATCTCAATAATGATAATAAAATACCTCAAAAAGCTATTACAAACTTTCAAGTACTTGAAAACTTTAAAGACTCGACTCTACTTAAGATTAGTATAGAAACCGGACGAAGACATCAGATAAGAAGACATTTTTCAAGAAGAATGCAAGCTCTCTTGGGTGATAGAAAGTATGGAAAAAAGAAGTGGAATGATAACTACCTTGAAAAATATAACTTAGAGAGAATTTTCTTACATTCCAAAAAGTTGATATTTAGACACCCTTACACAGATAGAAACATCATAATTGAAGACGAATTAGCAATAGACTTACAATTAAGCCTAAATATGATAAGAAAAGATAATGAAAGTTAAAAGAAAAGCCAAAACGGATCTAATGCTTACACCTGAAAGGGAATCCAATACTAAAATTAATTGGTATCCTGGCCACATGCTCAAAGCAACAAAACAACTTACTGAAAGAATAAAAAAAGTAGATATAATTTGGGAATTAAGAGATGCAAGAGCACCTCTTATGACTGCTAATTTTGAACTAAAAAGAATTATCGGTGAAAAATCAAAATTAATAATTGTAAACAAGTGTGACCTTATACCAGATGAAGCTTTAGAGAGTTGGAAAATATATTTTGAAAAAAGTCCTGACACTGCAATATTTATTAGTAGTACGACTAAAGAGAATCTAAATCAAATAGTAAACGCTGCATATGATATTTTAAATAGAAAGTTTAAAATATCAAAACCAAAAGAAGAAAGATCAAAAAGAATTAAGGCAATGATTGTAGGTATTCCAAACTGTGGTAAGTCGACGCTTATAAATTCTCTTGTAAATAGAAAAGCTGCTCGAGCGGCCAATAAACCTGGTCACACAACTGCACAACAATGGATTAACTTAGATTCAAATACGCAACTTTTAGATACCCCAGGAATAATGCCACCAAGAATTGATAGCGATGAACATGGAAGAATCTTAAGTGCACTACACTCAATACCAGATACAATAATTGGAAAAGATGAAGTCGCATTATTTATAACTAGATATTTAATGAATCATCATTTAGAAGAACTAAAAAGATTTTATAAATTAGAGGATGACTGCTCATCTGACATTCATTACCTTGAGGCTATTGGGAGGATTAGAGGTGCAATTTCAAAGGCTAATAGTATTGACTTTGAAAGAGTATATCAAATGATAATAAATGATTTTAGATCTGGAGCGATTTGTAAATTCTGTTTTAATCTTCCAAAAGATTAAAAACTGTAAATAACTTCATCCTTTCTAGCGATTACACCTTCTATATTTCTCTTATCAAGAATACCTGATAGCTGATTTCTTATCTGATCATCACTGATTTTTCTTAGGTTCTCTAAAATCATAGATCCTTCATTTGTTCTAAAGAACTGTAAAAGGTCTTCAGGTAATTCATCTACCATGGATATCCTTAAAGAAAGTCCATTGTCACTTGCAATAATGCGCCTATTGCTAGTAACTAAGAAGTTTCCATGACCGTGCATTCTATCGGTGTTATGAATAATATAATCAAAAAGCTCTAGTTTTTTACGTTGAAAGCTGTCAATAAGCTCTGGTGAGATTAGTTCTGCATCTACAGCATCCCTTACAAATAATTGAACAGAACCAAGCTCTCCATTAATTTCTCTTTCAACTGTTAAAGGAACCATATTAAATCCAAACAACTGATCAATTTTATATGCTCCAACCTCAGATGTTGGGTTCACAACCCAAGCATTAGGAGACCCTTCTTTGACTGACTTAAAAACGCCTATGACATCATCTTTAAAAGTTAAAAACTCCCCCTCCGATTTTCCGATACCGATAGGCTTTCTAGAGATAATATCCGATTCAGATAAGATTTTTGCAACTCCATTTTCTAAATCTTTAGACCTAGACCTCCATAAATCAATTTGATAATTGGAAATATGTCCCTTTTCTTTAAATGAAAAAAGGTCAAAACAATCAGATAGTCCACTAGCAAAAAGACTTAGATTAAATAAAAATAAAATTATTTTAGGGATGAGCATACTCTGTCTTTATCGGATAAATGAAGACAGAGCTTTAAATTGAATCTACTGCCTATTTGCAGCTTTCACTCTGTTTTTGTGCCCTTTAGGATTTCTCTTCTGTTTTGGTCTATTTGGGTCTTTTGGAGCTTGAAAATTTTGTTTAGGTGCAACTCCAAAAAGAGCATGTGTATTATCGATTTTTACTTTTTGCTTGATAAATTTTTCTATCGATTTGAGGTATTTTTTTTCACTCTCATCACAAAAAGAGATTGCAACACCTTCTCTACCGGCCCTAGCAGTTCTTCCTATTCTGTGGACATAATTTTCAGGATCGTTTGGTAAATCAAAGTTTATTACATGGCTAACACTTTTGACATCGATACCTCTTGCAGCAATATCGGTAGCAATTAAAATTTTAATTTCTTTTTTTCTAAAACTATTTAACGCTCTCTCTCTAGCGCCTTGAGACTTATTGCCGTGAATAGCTGCTGCCTTTATTGAGAATTTATCTAATTTTTTTACTATTTTATCAGCGCCATGCTTTGTTCTTGAGAAAACTAAGGCACTATCAATTTCTTTGTTATTTATAATATCAACTAGAAGATCTATCTTATTAGACTTCTCTACAAAGTTAATTGTTTGATCAATTTTTTCAGCAGTACTAGATTCTGGAGTAACTTCAACTCTTACAGGATTTTGAAGTAACGAGTTCGCTAAAGAAGTGATTGAATTTGGCATCGTTGCAGAAAAGAGTAATGTTTGCTTCTTCTTTGGGAGTTTCTTTATCACTTTTTTTATATCGTGAATAAAACCCATGTCTAACATTCTATCTGCTTCATCTAAAATAAAGCATTCTAATTGATCATACTTAATATGATTGTCACCCATTAGGTCTAATAACCTACCAGGAGTTGCAATTAAGATATCTAAACCTTTTTTAAGTTTATTAATTTGAGGAGTACTACCAACGCCTCCAAAGATAACAGCTGTTTTAAAGCCAGAGTCTACAGAGTACATTTTAATATTTGCTTCGATCTGTGAAGCAAGTTCTCTTGTTGGAGTTAAAATTAAAGCTCTAACGTTTTTGCTATTAACTCTTTGGTTTGATTTCATTAAGTTGTGAATTAAAGGTAATGAAAAAGCTGCAGTTTTCCCTGTTCCAGTTTGAGCAATACCAAGCATATCGTTATTATTAATTACTTCAGGAATAGACTTCTCCTGAATTGGAGTTGGAGTTGTGTAACCTTTTTTATCTAATGCTTTTAAAATATTTGCGTTCAGTTTTAAAGATTTAAAATCTGTCATATAAAGATCCTATAATGTTTAAGCTACATAAATCTAAACACTATAGCTTAAAAGGTTTTATATTATTTGAGTTCAGATTTGTAGTGCGTTATCCCTTAAAATGGGTTCAAAGTCAATTAAATTAACTTAAGACAGTAGAGAATACAAAGTCCTGTAGCAATAGTTATCAAGATATTTTTTGTTTTATATGCAATAACCGTTGCAAGAACAAGAGCAAGGACTCTTTCTTTTAAAAAGAAAAAATCTGAAGTACCCTTAAAGTAAAAAACCATCGGAGCAACGAGGGCAGGTAATATCGCCGCAGGGATGAAGGAGAACAGTTCTTTTATTCTATTAGATAAGTTTATTCGTCCTGATAAGTATATAACTGATGCTCTAATTAAAAATGTACCAAGAGCTAATGGAATAATTGCCGATAGGAAGTAAGTATTGTTCATGCTTTCTTCCTTGTTAGAAATCCAGCTAAAGATATAGCAACAATCCCGGTAACAACTAATCCTAAGTTAAAAGGTAGTTTGTAGAATAGACAAGAAAATACAGCTGAACAAATCGCAACATATAAATGGTTGCGACTAATCAATGTCGGTATTGTTAAGGCCATAAAACTTAGTGGTACAGCAAAGTCTAAGGATATTGATGCCGGAGCAAAATTACCAAACACAACTCCCAAAGCTACACTTAAATGCCAAGATAAGCTCATACAAATAGCATTTCCAAAGAAGAAGTTTAGCCTATCCTTGTTAGTCGAAAACTCCTTATCCTTTGCAATAGATACTGCATAAGATTGATCTGTAAGTAAATATGCAACGACAGATTTCATTAAGAAAGAAGAGTTCTTAACAATAGGAGCAAAGGCTGCACTATAAAGAACAAATCTTAAGTTAATAATAAGCCCTGTTAGGATAATAACTACAGCACTTGTCCCTTGAGTTAGCAATTCAACAGAGGCCAGTTGTGAAGCACCAGCAAAAACAAAAAGGTTCAACTCTGCAGTCTGCAAGCTAGATAGACCAGCTTGATTAGCAACAGTCCCCATAATTAGACCAAATGGAATAACTCCAGGTATGATTGGAATCATTGATTTAAAACCGTATTTGAAGAAATTCATTTTAACATCTTTGTAATAAGTCTATTGAGTGAATTTGTGAAACTTTGTTTATCTTTTGGACCAAATGGAGGAGGACCGCCTGTATCGACTCCATTATCTCGAAGGTTGGCCATAAAATCTCTCATAGAAAGTCTTTCTTGGACATTTTCTTCAGTGTAAATTTCACCTCTAGGGTTTATTGCAACGGCTCCTTTTTCAACAGCAAAAGCAGCAAGAGGAATATCAGCGGTAATAACAATGTCCGTATCGTCTAAATTATCTACAATGTATTGGTCTGCGACATCAGCTCCCATGTCAACTTTTATAGATTTAATTAAAGGGGACAGAGGGTGTGATATATATGAATTTGCAACGAGTATAACTTCTAGTTGGTTACGAGTTGATTCATTAAATACAGTTTCTTTTACAACTTTAGGACATGCATCAGCATCAATCCAAATTTTTAATCTATTCATAACCCTACACTAACATCTAAATACCATTAATTAAATATCTTCTCTCTGACTACCCAGTAGTTTTTAACTTTTCTAGCGATTACAAAAGAAGGGTCTCTAAATAGAAATCTCTTATCAACAATATCTTCAGAGCTCTTAACCTCAAAATATTTTTCAGGTCTCTTTAGGTGGTGCCTAACAAAATTATGATAGAATGCCATCTTTTGCCCCTCATTTGTAAACGTATAACTCTCTGAGACATGTTCTGCATCTGCATCGTAATAGTTTATAATTAACTTTTCGTTATTTTTTTTATCAAAAGAACTTACAAACTCCATATGTTCGACCCTTAGGACATGAGCATCCTTTAAGGACATGGCATCCTTAAGCTTACTGTCAGGATCAACAAGAAGTTCATTGCAGCCTTTACAAACTCTTGCAGCGATATCATTTTCTAGATTACAATTTGGACAAAATTTGAAACGAAATAAGTAGCCACAAGCAATAAAATCACCAGACTCGTTATAACCTCCCCTATGACACTTCCTTCCAAAATGCTCAAGAATATTATTATCTTCATCTACAATTCCCCAAAAGTCATTTTCCTGGTTACATTTTGGACATTCGATCTTTACAGCAACTGAGTTTGGATCACTTTTTTTATCATTAATCTCAGGATTAAATAAGTTCATACAAGTTCCAGTGTAATCGAGAATTAAACACTCTACTTTATCAGGGAAAAGCCTTAATCCACGACCAACTATTTGTTGGTATAGACCAACTGACTCTGTTGGACGAAGAACTGCAATAAGATCTACATGAGGTGCATCGAATCCAGTCGTCAATACTGAAACATTAACAAGATACTTTAGCTCCATATTTTTAAACTTATTGATAATATCATCTCTTTCACTTAGATCTGTTTCTCCAGTAACAATTGCACTTATGCATTGAGGCAGTAGATCTAGAATTTCGTAGGCATGCTTAACAGAAGAGGTAAATATCATAACACCTTTTCTATCTTGAGACTGGTCTAAAATATTCTTTATTATTCCAGGTGTAACTCTTTTTTGGTCCTTAAGAATCCCGGTAATCTCATTTAGAGAATAAAGACCATTCTTTCCGCTTGGCTTAATTTGTGAAAAATCATAGCAGGCAACAGGAGAATCAATAAGAACAGGAGGAGTTAAATAACCATTCTTTATCATAAAACTAAGTGATAACTCGTATATACACTCTTTAAAAAATTTTTCCTCCTCACTTCTTAAATAACCTTTGTAATGATGATTATAAATCCAACCAAGATCTAATCTATAAGGGGTTGCGGTAAGGCCTAAAAATTTAATATTTCTATTCTTACTTTTAATGAGATCAAACACTCTGTGATACTGAGAGTCCTTATTATTAGAAACTCTGTGACATTCATCAATGATGACAAGGCCAAAGTTTTCAAAGAAGATATCTGTAGCGTTAACGACAGATTGAATTGATCCAAATATCACTTTTTGCGAACTATCTTTCCTGGCCAGCCCTGCAGAATATATTCCAGCATCAAGCCCATAAGATAAAAATTTACTGTGATTTTGTTCTACAAGCTCTTTAACATGTGCCAATATCAACACTCGACCTTTTGCAAGCTTAGCTAGTTCAGCAATAACTAAGGACTTTCCAGACCCTGTTGGTAAAACAATTACAGATGGTGTACTCTTTAAAGAAAAGTGCTTAATTACAGATTTAGTAGCTTCAATTTGATATGGCCTAAGTTTAAACATAATTAAGAATAAGGTTACTGATAAGTTATGTCTAATTTAATAAAAAAAATCACAAAAGAAGAAATCTCTCAACTACCTTTAAAGGCATTTGAGGGTGAGATTATTGTTATAACAGACAAAGAAGCGGCAAAAAAATGTGCGTTAAAGCTTCTAAATGAAAAACTACTTGGATTTGATACCGAAGCAAAGCCATCATTTAAAAAAGGTGAAATCAACAATGTCTGCATGATACAGTTATCCACAGATACTAAGGCCTACATATTTAGGGTGCATCTTTTTGAAATCCCTGACGAACTTATACAAATTTTTGAATCTCAAGATATAATAAAGGCAGGCGCTGCAATTAGAGATGATATAAAAGACTTACAGAAACTAAGATCGTTTATACCTAAGTCATTTGTAGAAATACAAGATTCAGCTAAAGCAATTGGTTCTCAAAACTTTGGACTTAAATCAATGGCCGCCTTATTTTTGAATTTTAGAATATCTAAAAGTGCAAAATTAACAAACTGGGAAAATACACACTTAACAACACAACAATTAATATATGCTGCAACAGATGCATGGGTTGGATTAAAACTACACCAAGCAATATCAAAATATAGTTAGTAAGTGCCTTAAACACTCACTAACTAAATAGTCTATCTTGGAGTCATTTCTATAATTTTCTCACTTAGGATTATCCCTTTGAAGCTTATAATTGCCTTAAAACTTAACTTTCTTTTCTTGGCACTTTTCTTAAATACATAAGTAATGGAAGTTTTATTTAAAACATTAACTCTTGTTGGTTGTGAATTTAAATTGTTCTTTTTAAAAGATAAGTATTTCTCAGCTCCATCCAAAGGAATAAGTTCAACATCATAACCTTCGGAGATATTTTCAACTGTTGAAGTTATGTTAAAATCAAAAGAATGGACATAGTACTTTCTAAAACCTTTCACTTTTGGTGTTGGATTGAAGTTATAAACAATATCAAACTTTGCATTCTTACTTAGCTGTTTGCTTAAAGAAAGAAGTTCAAGTCTAGAGGTCTTGTACTTATCTCCCTTTAAAGTAAACTCAGTGTCAATACGAATAATCTCAGAAGAACTTGCTAAGTGATCAACTGTAAATGGAATTTTCATGATATGTACAGAATTAGCTTTCACATCAGCAAGTTTGAAACTCGTTTTAGAAAACATTACTTTATTTAGGCCTACAAATTTCAGAACTCCACTGTTAATTGAATCGACATTTGATATATTCTTAAGTTCAATAAGAAGTTCAGCAGTATCACCACCTTTAAGTACATTTCTATCAATAGCGATTGATTTAACAGTCACGACAGGATTTGCAAGAATCCATGTATTAACATCAAGTTTTGCTTGAGTAGAGGCTACATTTGATTCGATTTTTAACTGAGAATTATAAGAAGTTGTGTAGCTTTCTTCGTAATACTTATTATAAGCATCTTTCTTACCAATAACTTTAGCTTCTTTTGATGAGATGCCTTTTGCTTCATTGTAGAAACCCTCTAACAGTCTATTTAATCTTATCTCCAAAAGACGGCTATATTCAGTCGAAAAACCTAAAGGGTAGTTCATAAAAAATGTTTCTTTCACTTTCTTTTTAAATGAAGAAGCGAAGCTTTTTTTATAGCTTTGCTCACACCTGATTTTATAAATAGCTAAACCTTTATAAACAGAGTTGCAGTCAATCTGCTGATATGGAATCTCTGTTATTTCTTTAAAGACAAAAATAGCTTTTTTAAAGTTGCTCAACTTTGAGTCTAATTGGAAATCACTTTTAATAAGAGCTGTTATTGAACTATCAAGTGAAGTCTTTAAACTAGAAGACCTCTCAAATTCAACTTGGGTTAGACTTGGAATACTTTCCTCTGAAGACGATAAGAGATCAGTGTCCTCTAGCCTTTTTGACAAATCAAGCATTTTATTTGAATCAGTTAAGCGAGACTTTTTGCTTAAAAGCTCAGATAAAAAAGTCTCAAAGAAACTTGGACGTAGTGTATTTTGAGCATATTGAAAAGCATTGCCTTTACCGTCGGCAATACCATTTTCAATTCCTTCAGATATTGAATCTTCTGAGTTTAGACCTTCTTCATAACCAATAGCATAACCATCAATCTCACCTCTTACAGCGCCAATTAATCGAGCTTTATGATCCCCTATTTCATCGGCTAGAGATTTTGCATTTAAAAGGACAAGTTGATTGGCGTAGTCTACTCCAAAATCAACTCCAAAATCTTCTCCATTTGTATTTTGAGAACTACCAATAGTGCTTGCTTCACTTGCATAATGATTGAATAAAGATAATCTTTGATCAAACTCATACCTTGCCTGTGTTTCATTATATGTAAGATCTCTTATTATTGTCTGTGTTTGAGATATTTCAATTCTAATTAACTCTTCATCAGAATTAAGATTAGATAATTTGCTTTGAGTTGTTGATAAGCTTTGTTTAGATTTTGAGATATTACTGATTAAAATAGGAATTTGTCGTTTGTTGCTATTGTGCAAAACAAGTGTTCTATCCAGCTTTCTTCTTAGGTTCTTCCTTCTTCTTAAGTCTTCGCTGTTTATAGTTGCAACACGGCTTCTCTTTTGGTTAAGGCCTTGAACTTTATTTCTTAAAGGAGCAACTCTAGTACTTAACCTCGATATATTACTCTTGTGATTTGTCTCTTTATTAGAAAGTTCAGCAATGAGTCTTTCTTCTGATTGTACATTGGTGTCTAGTCTTCCTATTTCAGATTTAAGAGATAGGTTAGATCTCAGAGCATTATTTACACTAATTTTTAACTTTGAGATTTTACTAGGTATACTTCTAATAATACTCTCTATTTTATTTTTTTGATTAAGAGCTGCTGTACTTTTATTCGCAAGGGTTCGCACCTTTGACTTGGCAGAAGAGTACTTTGAAGCTAAGCGAGAGATCTTCCCCTCAAGAGCCCTAACTTTTCCTTTCGCATTTTGTATTTCTCCTGACGATGCTCCACTTGACTGAAGCGACTTCAAATTAGACTTCGCAGAAGAAAGTGAAGTTTTTGTATAAGAAAGAGACGACTTAATTTGTCCCGCATTTGATTTGGCACTAGAAAGTTCAACTTTAAAACTTGATATTTTTGAATTAATCCTGCTCAAGTCTGATTTTGATGATACTAATTTGCTTTCAAGGCTAAAAATAGAACTTCTATTATTACTTATAATATTTTTGTGTTTTGTGACCTGTGCTTTTTTACTCTTACGAGAGGATTCAAGTTTAGACTTTCTACTAATTGCTGATCTCTTTGAATTTCTATTTCTATCAAGAGCGCTTCTTTCATTTTTTATCTTTGCCTCAATAGGTCTAATTTCAACTTTGGCCCTCTGTATTTTAAACCTTAGATTCGAAAGTTTTTGTTCATTAGATCTAATTTTACCACTAAGATTAAAAATATTTGATTCAAGATTTTGAATTTCATGCCTAAGCTCTGGTAAAGATCTCTTTAATCTATTTAATCTGATTGAGTCATTCGAGATTTGGGACTTTAACTCTAATATTAAATTTTCAGTATAATTAATTACCTGAAGCTTTTCCTTAAGCAAATTCTTTTTTAGACTAAGGTCATATTTTGAATCATTAAGCTCATCAGTTATAATATTTAGTCTTTTTTCGTATGGAGAATAGTTGATCTCATCTGGAAGTTGAGCGTTTACAGCAAAACAGATCAGAAAAGAAAGTATAAAAAGTTTCATTAAGCCCCCTATATTTATCGTGCTATCTTATTATTTAGAGGACTCTTACAGCTATGTAAAACAATCAAATGAATTGTAATAGAATATTATAAAAACCAGTGTCAAAATGACTACTAATTACATTTTGGCACTACATTAATAGGTGAGTAGATTTTATAATTATTCTCGCAATATCGCAGATTATCGAGTAAAAATACAATATGCTAAGCTTACTAATCACTTTATTACTAACTGCATCAGTCACATACGGGAAAACGGCCGTATGGATTGATTATGACATTTCATTTGGAAAGATAATAAGAGATGTAGATGACGGATTTGCTCTAATCACTGCATTACAGTCAGAGGATCTTGATATTAAAGGTATAAGCTACGGCTTTGGAAATATTAAAAACCTTAAATACATGAAAAAGCAAACCCTTAAAATATTAAAAAAATTGGGTCGAGAAGATATTCAAATATTTGAGGGTGCAAGAAAGCAGTCTGAAATATTCAAAATAACTCAAGCAACAACTGCTATGGCCAATGCCCTAAAAGCAAATCAAAGTCTTATTATTATGGCAATGGGAAGGCTTACAAATGTGGCAAGTTTGGCCCACAACCACCCAGAGTTAATAACGAATATTAAAGAAGTAATCGTGAACGCAGGCAGAAAGTTAGAGTATGAAACCAGGGTTGGAAAACAACAAGTCATAATGCCAGATACTAATGTAGATGATCATCTAGAAGCAGTTAAATATGTTTTAGAATCCAACATCAAAATTACGATGATTCCAGTTGAAGTAATGAGAGACGAGTTCATAACAAGAAAACATTTAAAGCAAATGAGAAAAGGTAATTCTATTTCCAAATGGATGGCCAACAAATCTATTGTATGGAAATGGATCTGGAAAATTTTTCCAAATTCACATGGCTTTATACCATGGGATGTATTTATTGTTACTTATGTAACACAACGAGATCAATTTTATTGTGATGAAAATATAAAAATAGGTCTAAGGTATTTAAAAAACAATACCTCTAGCCTTTTTAGAAGGAAATATAAAAAAGATTATAAGCATTTTCTTGTCGCTACTGACAATATGGAGTCTAATTATAAAGGAAATTATTGTTTTGATATGAACCCTAATCATCTTGATAATATTGTTCGTGATTGGTCTTTAATTGATCATAATAGATAAGTCCAAAACCTTCTGCGACTCTATATTGGAGTAAGCATATTCTAAAAAGTCCTTTAATTTTCTATTTGAATATTTTTTATTTAAAATAATATAATCAAATTGATTAAATTTTTCTTGCTCGACCATTTTTGCTGCATCTGAATAACTATCAACAAATGTGAAATCTGCTTCTATCTCATTCAGATCTAAAACTTTAACAAAATGAGAACGTAATTCTTTTTTATTAACGACAACTAGTATTTTTTTAAAGTTTAAACTATATATATCCATAGGTTAATATATATAACATGGCAAAAGGGTTCAATCATTAAAAAAGTTCTTATACACCGGTTTTCTAATGAGAAATTGTAAGTAAAATAGCGGATACAATACAAAACTCAAAAACTGGTTGGAGCATTTGTACTCTATATCGTCAATGATATAGGAAGCGTCCTCACCTATTTTTAGTATTTGGTGCCTATGCTTCCAATAAGTTATTGGAGCTGGAACTAAAAAGCCTTCATCTACAAATGTACACTCGGTTCTACTTTGAATATTTTCGGTTATTTTACTTATCCATCTTTGAGAAAAGGGACCAACTTTTAAATGAATTTCATCCTTGAGTTCGCATCCATCAAAACGCTCGACAACCAAACGCATAAGTGGTGGCCTTAATGCTTTAAAAAGTGTTAAATTAAATTGATGATAAATACCAATATAGTTTTTTCTAATTCTAGTTTTCACATAAATCTTCATAAAACAAATATAACATTATTGAGTTAATATTCCGTATATCTCAAGCTATACAAAAGTTAAATATAGATTTGTTCATATAACAATTATGTTACGCTCTGATAATGGCAATATCAAAAGATCTAAAGTTAAAAATTAAAAACCTAACAACGGAAGAAGTCGAAAGCTTTATCAAGATGGCCATTGCTGACAAGGTATCTTTTGATGACATTAAACAAAAATACAACTTCTCTCCAGGGGAAGTGGAAAAAGTGCTACTAAAAGAAATTGGTCAAAAAAGATTTAAAAGGTGGAAACTTAGAAGAGAAAAGAGGTCTACAAACAAAGGTAGACCTAGACAAGACTTAGCTTAGACCTAAATCCCTTGTCATATTCTCAGTTCTATCACCATGAAGAATTAAATTATCTTCAATTCTTATTCCACCATATTTTTTAAATTCTTCAATTTTATCCCAGTTAAAAAATTTTGCATTTTCTGTTTTCTTTGCCTTATCAAGTAGAGTATCAATAAAATAGAGACCAGGCTCAATGGTATAAACCATATTCTCTTCAAGTACTCTACTTGCTCTTAAATGAGGATGCTCTTTTGGAGCTTGTGCTTTTTCACCAGTGTCAGTGGCAAGATTTGCACCAACATCGTGAACTTGTAAACCTAGATGGTGACCTAAACCATGAGGGTAAAAGATTTTAACTAGATCTTTATTCATAATCTCATCTGCATCTAAGAATAAAAATTCAAAATCACTTAAGATTTGAGCAATTTTTTTATGTGATTCAACATGAGCAAATGCATAATTCTTACCTAATTTATATTCACGTACCAAAGAAAGTTCATCTCGGTTCATTCTTTGAATAAGCTGATTAAATTCATCATCCCTATAAGAATACGTTCTAGTAATATCAGCTGCATAACCGTTAAAACTTGCACCGGCATCAATTAGAAAAGAGTGCCTGTTTTCTTCAGTGATAATTTCTCGACTACAATCAGTGTAGTGTAAGATTGCTCCATTATTATTAATAGCAATAATTAAACTATACGGGACTTCACTTAAGTTTTGTCCAACTGCTGCTTGATATGCCAAGGAGATCTCAAACTCAGATGCTCCGTTAAAAAATGCTTCCTTTGCAGCTCTATGCCCTCTTACAGCTATTTTGTTAGCTTCTCTAAGGCAATAAAATTCATAATCCGTTTTGTAGGCCCTATTGAAATGTAAAAAGTCTACAATACTTTTAGTATTTATTAATTCAAAGCCAAGCTCTTTTGCGATATCTGTAAATTCGCCCAAGTAAACGGACTTATTCTTCTCTTTAGGTAAAAAGTTTTCTACTTCTTTTACATCTGAAATTTTTGTAATTTCAAATTCCTCTACCCAAAAATCAGTTGGGTCCTCAGGTACGGTATGCCAAAAGTCATCAGGTTGATAAAACGCAAGCTTTGGTTTATTCACACCATCAACAATAAGCCAACAGTTTGGGTTATTAGTTAATGGTAACCATGCCTTAAAGTGTGGATTACACTTAAAAGGATAACTCATGTCATCATTAAAAAGATATCTTAAAACCCCTGAATGAATAACCAGTGATTCAAGACCCTCTCTTTCTAAAATTGACTTGACTCTTTTTTGGTTTATTTTCATATGTTCTAAATATAACTTTTCAATACTATTCATTGTTTTTCCTCATATTAAAGATATGAGTACAATATATAGCTTAGTTCTATAAAATGTCCACAAGCTCATAGAACTATATACTAAGAATCAAACTCTAAAAATGACGAAAAAAAATGTTTCGTTTAATATGTAGACTGCTGTACACCACTAGAATTAATAATATAAGTTCGGTAACGATAAACAATGTCAGATCCAGGAGGATTAACAGCAGACTTAGCTGGACAATTTGAGTTATGCTTTGTCACATCAAATCCATACATCCAATAGTCATCAATATTACTATCACTATTGCAGTGCATACAAGAAATAACAGTACCTTCATGATCTCCAGTAGCATCAGATGCACAAGCGCAATACCAAGAGCTAGCCCTACACTTAACCCCTCCATTACTTGAAAAACTTGACCAATTTGTACCGTTACAAAACTCCATCTCTTTTGATGCAAAGTTATACCTCTGAGCACCTTCAATAGTACTGTTACAAGTAGATGAAACAGCACCTATTTTTATAGATCCTTGGACATCCAAAGTAGCTCTAGGAGAGTTTGTACCTATTCCAACATTACCACCTTGAAAGTAGATATCATTAATATTTGCAGAACTACGGTCCCAGATTGAACTTTCGCCAGCATTTACAGATCGACAACCAATAATTTGAGAGCTTGAATTAGTAGTCACTAAAAGTTTTACACGCTTAATAATCTCACTACCATATGAAACTTTTCCACGATCAAATGTGACCTCTAGATAAGTTTCTCCTGTCCCATTTGCAACAACGTCAACTTGGTCACTAGAGTCGCTAAGTTTTATTTCATTCACGACTATTGGGGTTCCTAATAACTTTTGATTTACGGCAAATTTGATGTCATTAGTCGAATTTCGAATTGTTAAATTAGGAGCTGAAGACCTAGCATCAACCCCATTAAAGCTATTAAGGCAGGCTCGAGGTGATGATAGAATACCTCTTATTTCTCCAATTGCTGAAATCATTTCAGCGTTAACCTCAACTGTTTTATTATTTCTCATATTATTTTCAAAAAGTTTAGAGAGTCCCAGAGCGACAACCCCCATTAGCCCAGCTGCAACCATAACAGATACAAGAGAAAATCCTTTTTCATTTTTAAAAAACATTTCAAACCACCTATTGATCAGAAGTTGTTATAAATGTAAAATACATGTAATAAATAAAAATTATAGCATACCTTTTTCTTTTGATAGAAGGAAATCGACATTTTAGTCCCAAAATAATTGAAATTTTTACTTAAAATTAATCATTCTAAAGCCTATTGAGAACAAAGGGTGCTACATGATCTTATGCAAATTAACGTAAACTACTTAGAAAATTTAAGATTAGAAGCCTTATTTGATGACTTTACTGTCATTGCAGATCAGCCAATTAGATACAAAGGTGACGGCTCGGCACCTGGACCATATGATTACTTCTTAGCATCTTCAGCGCTTTGTGCGGCATACTTTGTGAAAGCTTACTGCAATGCCAGAAATATTCCAACTCAGGATATAAAGTTAATACAAAACAATATAGTTGATCCACAAAATCGCTACAAACAAGATTTTGACATTCAAATTGAATTACCAGATTCAATATCAAACAAAGATCGAGATGGAATAGTAGCATCTATGGAAAGATGTACTGTTAAAAGAGTAATTCAAAACTCTCCAAACTTTAAGATACATATTAAAGACTCAAACAAAGTACAAATAGCTTACGAAACACAATCTAAAACACAGACAATGATTATAGGTAAGGATTTATCTTTAGAAGAAACTATAAGTAACATGACAACACTCTTAGCAAGCCTAAGTATAAATATAGAAATAGCATCCTGGCGAAACCAGGTTCCTCATGTTTGGTCAGTACATATTCGTGACGCTGACTCTCCTATGTGCTTTACAAATGGTAAGGGAGCTACGAAAGATGCAGCATTATGCTCTGCCCTAGGAGAATATTTAGAGAGAATTAGTTGTAATTACTTTTATAACGATTACTTTTTAGGTCAAGATTTAATAGATGCAGACTTTGTTCACTATAAGAATGAAAAGTGGTTTAAAATTGAAGATGAAGAATCTATACCATCTGGACTAATGGATGAGTATCTAATTAACACTTATAATATTGAAGATGAACTAAGGCCACACCATTTAGTAGATACAAATTCCGGTAATACTCAAAGAGGTATATGTGCTCTTCCCTATGTTAGGCAATCAGATGAAGAAACGATTTATATACCAGCAGGCTTAATTGGAAATCTTTTTGTAAGTAATGGGATGAGTGCAGGCAATACAAAGTATGAAGCAAGGGTTCAATGTTTATCTGAGATTTTTGAAAGAGCTGTAAAAAATAAAATTATTGTTGAAGAAATAACACTACCAAATGTACCTAAAGAGATAATCAAAAGATATCCAAAGATTATGGAAGGAATACAAGAACTTGAAAATAAAGGTTTTCCAGTAATAGTGAAAGATGCATCTCTTGGGGGAAAGTTTCCAGTGATGTGTGTAACTTTAATGAATCCTAAAAATGGTGGTGTTTTTGCTTCATTTGGAGCACATCCTAAATTTGAGGTCGCACTTGAAAGAAGTCTTACAGAGCTATTGCAAGGTAGAAGTTTTGAGGGAATGAAGGATATACTTCCCCCTACCTTTAATAGCTTCGCCGTAAGTGAACATAATAACATTGTAGATCATTTTATAGATTCAACAGGTATAATATCTTGGAAATTTTTTAGTTCAAAAGCGCAATATGAATTTGTAGATTGGGATCTATCAGGAACTACAAAAGAAGAAAATGACTATCTTATGGCCATACTTAAAGATATGGATAAAGAAGTCTATATAGCAGACTATGAAGATCTTGGAGCACATGCATGTAGAATTTTAATTCCAAACTATTCGGAGATATACCCTATTGAAGATCTCATCTGGGATAACAACAATATATCCTTAGACTTTAGAGAGCAAATTCTTTGCGTACACTCACTTAACAGCGAACAACTTGAAGATTTAGTTGATAAGCTAGAAGAAAGTGAACTTGATGATCACATGCCTATTTCAGAGTTAATTGGGGTGGCGTTTGACGAAAATGATAACTGGGGCCAACTATCTGTTGGTGAATTAAAAGGTCAAATCTATTTGGCATTAAATAGAGCTGAGGACGCAAGAGAATACGTGGAGTTATTCTTAAGTTTTAACGAAAGCTCTCCAGAGAGAAAGCAATTTTATCAATTGCTAAAAATTATTATCGATATAGCACTAGATGAAGAATTAAACATCAATGATTATAGAGATGCTTTAGTTAAAATGTACTCTCAAAGTCTTTTTCAAGTAACGGAAAATGTTCTAAGTGCAAAAACTAAATTTTATGGTCTTTACGAGACAGATATGAACTTAAAAGGTGTGAACAAACACCTTAGACTTATAGACAGTTACAAAAAACTTCTAGTAAGAAGAAGTGAATAACAGATGATAAATAAAATTATAAATATTGGTAAGGTTTTAGAGAATAATGAATTCACAACGGATAACTGTAGAAAACTTCTAGAACAACTAGAAAGTCCACAGGACTTAGAAAGTTTTAGTAACGAATTGGCTCAATGGATTTTAGAAAACGAGCTTCCAGAACAATTAAATATATACAATCACTTTGGACAACCTCCAGTAACTATATACAACAATGGTATTTTTGTTATAGACATTTACTTTTGGATGCATGCAGATACCTCATTACATAGCCATGCATTTAGTGGCGCCTTTAAAGTACTTTTTGGAAAGTCACTTCACGAAGAGTATGAGATTAAAACAAAAAATAAATATACTCATGACATACACCTCAATGAGATAAAAAGAGTAAAATCAGAAATTTTAAAACCTAAAGATATTAGAGAAATAAAATCAGGCAAAGACCTTAATCATAGAGTAGTACATCTTAGTTCTCCAACAGTTACACTTTGCATACGAACAGTGAAAGATTTTACAATACCACAATGGCATTACTTTGATAATGGACTAAGTATACTAAAAAGAGAGCTTCATGAATCAATATTTAAAAAGCTATTTTTTGCAGATTATTTAGCAAATTTTTCAAGCGATAATTCTAATACCTTCACAAAAAGCTTTATTAGTTCACTAGACTTATCCGAATCTATGAATTTATTTGAACAATTAACAGTAGATACGATGGGGCTTAGTGAAAACTATCAACAAACTCTATTTGAAATAATGATGGATACTCTACAAAATAATACTTGGTTCAAATTATACGAAGAAGCTTGTGATAAAGAAATACAACAAGCTCCTTTAGATTCAGCAGAAGAAGAAAAATTAATTATTCATCTAAATAACTACTCTTTCGATGAAAAAGAAGCTACAAAATTATTTAATGCTTTATAAGCATAAAATAAAGAAAGATAAATAAAGAAGGAAATATCTTTCTTTACTGCTTAATTAGCTTTAATCTATATTTACAAGTATTTTGATACTTTAATATATTGATATCAAGATTGTATTGTGTAGAATTTTGTTCTGTAAAAGTAATATCATACTTGTCACACATACCTCTGACTTCAAACCTAAAGCCATTTGGTAGGTGTTCGGTTTCACCTATACACCAATGTTGATCTAAACCTCTATCGAATGTTGACAATGGAAACTCTAGTTCTTCACCAACATTTAGCCATAACTCATGAAGCTTCACAGTTTTATTAAACACGTTTACGCAACCAGCACCAGATGTTTCCGCTTCAACAACCTTAAAAAGAGTAGGAACTTCTACCTTGGTGAAAGCAGAAAATGAGAGAAAAGTTAGTACAAGTAGAAATAGGTCCTTCATGTAAGCCTCAAGATTATAATAATTAATAACCTCGATATCTCAATATAATCAGCAAACGACAATAAGATATTATAAAATCTATATAATTTAAGCTAAAAAAGTAAAACAATAAACATATAACAACTAAATATTAAGACTTTGCCAATAAACATAGACAGTTTCGGAAATTACCCTAGGAACGGTAACCATAAATCCTTGTTTTTATGAATAAACCCACATTCCTAAAGGAATAATTGCTAAAAACCGACAAAGTTATTAAAATTACCTTAAAACAAACTTAAAGGAGATCTGTCATAGACTCACTAATCTTTATCTATATTGCTGTTCAAGCTGCAAACTGCCTATTATCAGGATTACTTTGGTTTTTTAACAAAGAGCAACTTTCATACAAATACCTTACATTTTTATGGTTTGGACTTTTGGTAAATTTTGCAGCTCAAATACACTTTAACGGCAACGATCTAATGATGGCCTTAACACTTTCCTTTTATGGTATCTGCTCGATATCTATAGTTAAACTTTATGATTTTTCGCTGAATAAGTATTTGTTCAGATATGATCTCTACTTTAGAATTGTAGCGTCATCTTTGGTACTGGCAACAATATTACATGTTTGTAATCTTGGTTTCACCTTAACTGCTATGCCAATTGCAATTGCCATTAGCTACCCTCTATTGCATCTATGCTTATTTAAAATTATTCCAAATTGGAAATTATCAGACCCTTTCGAAAAAATATTTGCTGTAATAATGCTTATCAACGCAGTACATTTTCTAGACTTCCCATTTTTGAGAAAGAATATAGAATTTGCTCCGATAGGTTTCTCTATAGCCTTTGCATTTATGCTTATTTTCACAGTATTCTTTCCGATATTTATATCAAAATACCTTGAGCGAAGAAATGTTTTAGATCTTGAAAGGAAAGTTAACAGTAGGACGAAAGAATTAAATTTAGTTAAAGAAGAAAAAGCTCAATTGCTAAACGTACTTTGCCATGATTTATCAACTCCACTAATGGTGATTGAGATAAATCTTAAAAAAGTAATGAAGAAACTAGCTCAGAATAATATAGAGGAAAAAGGAATTGAACGTTCTGATTTTGCAATAAAAAAACTAAAAGCTATGCTTAATCAAGTCAGAAACATGTCTTCAATTGAAGAAGGAAAGCAAAATATAGAAAATAAAGAATTTAAACTGTCTGAAGTAGTAAATAACTTAAAGCAAATACATATAGATATGATTACTCAAAAAGAATTGAATTTTAATTGTTTTCTTAAAACAAAAGAAAATTGCTCTTTCTATGGGAACGAGCAAATCATCACAAATGAAATATTATCAAACTTTATAACAAATTCTATTAAATTTACAGACCCTGGAGGTTCAATAAGTGTAACAATTGACGGGAATGAAAGCCTTATAAAGATAATTATTAAAGATAACGGTCATGGAATGTGTAAAAAATCGATAGAGGCTATTTACAATAATGTAAAAAAATCTGAAGTTGGAACAAAAGGCGAAACGGGCTCGGGACTAGGTATGTCTATAGCTTTATTCTATTTAAAAAAAATGAATGCTACTATTGAGATCAACAGTAGCACACTAAAAGAATCAACAAATAAAGACTATGGTACAGAGGTTATTATACAGATCGCTGATCAATCAACATCAACTTAATTAACTCACTGAAGTTCATTGAATGAGTAGGGCTTTAAACTATCTGTAATTGTTAAATTACTTTCAATCTTGTGCCACATCTTGAAAGTCTCTTCAAAAAGCTCAAATAGCTCTTCAACCATATTTACAGAGTACTGTTCCTCATGACTAGAAAGTTTCAGGCTTAGGATTGTATCATCGAGTGACTCCCCCTCGACCCAGTTGCCATTACCATGACTTTCTTCTGCATCATGATGAGTTTTACCAAAATAGAGAAGTTTGTCATAAGCATTATAATCCTCAACGCATTTTTTCATTGATTCAACAAAGACACCAAATGTTGCTTCTAATACTTCTATAAGAACAAGGTCACATATTATAGAAGGTTTTTGAAAATGATAATTAAATGCTTTATATATAAGATTTCGTGCAGCCTTTCTTTCCTTCCCCCAAAGATCAGATGAAAAATCCATCAAATCATTTCCTATATTGCCATAACCAAGAGTTTTTAAGTCCTCTATATACCACTTCCAATGATGAAGATCTTCCTCACAATGAGTAGAAATAATATTCTCTAAAGGAGTTTGAGGATTCTTAATGTGAATACTTTCAAGTAAATCTTTAAACCCCATAATAAAGAAAAGCATTGATGGTGTGAATGATAGACGATGAGAAGGTGAAATTGAAGAATCAGCCAACCATTTTAAAAACTCTGACTCAGATAACTTTTTTTGTTCAAACTCAATATACTTTATAATTTTTTTCATAATATGCTCCTATAGACAAGACTACTATATGCCATAAAGAATATTTAAACCAACTAGTTTACTCTAAAAAATACTTACTTGTTAACGTTTACTTATTATTTAAAAGGAACCCATTTTTTAAGTTTACGCTGAAGACTTTGCCTGTGTATTCCTAACTTTTTAGCAGCGTTAGATATATTACCTTTCTCTTTAGTTAAGATATGTTCAATGTACTCTCTCTCTACCCTATCTAGACTAAGCTCTTCATCGTTAATTTGCAATTCAACTTGATGATTAACAACATCTCTAACCTTTTTCAAAGTAATAGGCTTAGTAACATAATCAGCTGCACCAAGCTTCATTGCTTCTACAGCTGTAGAGATAGTGCCAAAGCCAGTCATTAGAAAAACTTCGACACCAGGAAAACAACTTAAGCAAGACTCAATTAAATTTAAACCCGAAAAGTTCTTTAATCGTAAATCCAAGAATATATAATCAATATGATGATCAACATCTTCAATGTGATGGTCAGTAATAAAAAAAGCCCTGAATTCATCAGATGAATTGAGTTCACAGGTCAAGCTTTCTGCGAAAAGCTCTTCATCATCAATAATTAATATATGTTTCTTAATCATCTACTACCTTGTTAAAGTGGAGCGCAACAACTGCACCTTGGTCGTTATAAATAGATATCTGCCCACCAAGTGCCTCCAAAGCGAGATTAAGATTATAAAGACCAAGACCTCGCCCTTGGCCTTTAGATGTATTATAAGGTGCCTTAAAGTTTTCCAAAATGTAAGAGGAAAAACCATCTCCATGGTCGAAAACTTTTAGACAAACAGAGTTATCAGTTTTACTAAGATCAACATATATTTCATTGATTTTTTCATCTACACAGTTTTGAACACAATTTGATAAAAAAAGCTGAATGGCCAGAGTATTTGTAGTTAAATAGATATTACTAGCTATGTTTGAAGTAATTTTCACCGAGAAATCTTTTTCTAAGATCGAAACAGTCAAAGAAACCAATTGCGACAAGTTAATCTTTTCAATATGAGCCTGATCCAATGCAACTTGAGTATTATTAAGTTGATGAGTTGTTCTTTCAAGCTTATCAACACTTTGCTCTAAAATTTCGATATCTCTTTTTTCAAGAATGGCGCTCTTTGCTTTATCGATTTTTAATCTAACTGTATTCAATGGAGTGCCAAGTTCATGTACGATACCTGAAACGAGTAATGATAGCTGTTTATGCTTTTCAAATAGGGCCTTTTTAGAATGTAAAAGAGATATTTCTTTTTCTTGAAAGAAAAATATTAAGGCCAGGCTACGCATTGAGATCCACATACCAATAGCGATAACAAGTTGAGGAACAAAGTTAAAAATTATAGATGTATAGGGTGTAATTGAAGCCCAAGAAATGAAAACCATAGAACCAAAAAGTAGTGGTAAGTAAAAAAAGTCTTGTTTTTTAGGTAGGATAAAGGCACCCATCATAATATGAAAATAAAAAAAGTCCCAAAACGGATTTTCAATTTTACCACAAAAATAGATCAACCCACAAAATACAAAAAGATCAAAACATAAATGAAAAAAAGCACTAGGTTTTAAAATGCGAAACTGGCATAATAGATTAAATAAAAAGACACAAGATACAAGAAGGACAACAGAAACAAAGTCCTCATCGGCCAAATAAGTAAATTTCAACGCCAATGGAACTGCAACTGACTGCAAGCTCAGAGCAAACCATCTCAATTTAATCAACCAATCCAGATTTGTTATCATCTATAGCCTTTTGATAAAACTCACGGTTCCAGTCTTACCTAAGACTGTCCCCTGATTTTGTCCAAGAAGCAAATCATCAATATAACTAATACCAATATCAAAAGAATCAAAGCTCAAATTAACACCTATTGTAAGCTGATTAAGGGTCAAAGATTGCTCTTTACTTGAAAATACAGATACTGCTTGGGTATGAATAAAGCTTCTCTCTAAAGATAGCAAAGAACTAAATAAATTAGAAAAATTATAAATGTGCGTGATTGAGACTTTCGAATCTAATGAACTCTTAGTTGAAACTTCAGAGCTATACTCAGATGCTTCAAAGCTTAGCCCTAGTCTATAAGTAAGAGCAGTATTTAGAATTAACTCATTACTGCTAATAACTTTCTTGAAAAAACTACCAACATTCACTAAGTAGTGACCTTGTCCTCTAGTATCTAATAGATCGGCTCTTTGAGAATCAAATAACGAGGGCGCTGTTGGAAACGTTAACGAACCAAAGACAAAAATCTGAGTAATAAATTGCTTGCGTGTATACTCAGGATAAGCTTCATATGCTAAGTTCAAAGCTATATCACCAACTCCAGTATTTTTTTTGAAATCGTTATTAATTTCTCTACTCTTTGTTATGATTGGCAAAGTAACACCTAATTGCAGCCTTTGAGTAACTTTAAGGTTTGCTGACAACATTAAAGTTTCAATACTTTCAAGCTCATCGTCCTCACGGTTTACGGTATCAAAGTTCTCATTGACATCAGCAAGGATAGTTCGATTACTATAAATAGTTCTTAGTACAGAATGAGCATCACCAGTAATAAAATTAACTGTACTCGCACCACCACCACAACAACTACCCGAATAGGCATTAAAACAAAAGGAGAAAAAGAAGCAAAAAAAAGCTTTAGATACTAACTTTAACAATTTTTTCCTTAAGATATGGTGAGTTTTTAGTACAAGAAGTTGTATCCAAGATTGTTCTGATGTGTACCTGCCACTCTCCTGGCATAATAAAGTAAACATCATCTACCAAGTAAGAATCACGTTCTTTTTTCAAGATTACAGGGCTTGAACCGTGCTCAGCACCACTTGGCATTTTCATCCACAAAAAGACACACAATTTATCTTGAAGTAATAAATAATCTTCTTTTTTTTCTTGGTAAGCATCCCAGAATTTCAAATAAAATGATGAATTACTCCCAACACTTACACCTTGAATGAAATCTAGACTAAACTCATACCTTGAGTCTGGCCATGCAAAATTGACTTCAGCACCCCCATAAAGTCTTTCAGATGAACCTGAAGAATCTAATGCCTTAAAAAGGTGGCCGTTACCACAGGAAACGATAAAAAATAATATAAATAATAGTTTTGTATTCATATTTAATCCTTTTTAATTGGGATATAACAACCCAAGCTCTTTCGACGAGAGATTAAAGGTTCAATTCCAGACTTAATATCGTCAAGTGCTATCTTTAGATGGTTTACTTTTGCTGTTCTTCCATTCGATGAGTTTGTAATATTACCAGAGTAAACAGTCTTACTAGAAGAATTTAATATGAAAACATGAGGAGTTTTAACAGCACCAAACTCTTTAGCTAACTTTGAGTCAATATCGTATAATATTGGAAAATTAAAATTTAAGCCTTTGAAATACTTTTTAACATGCCCAATCTTTTCATTATAATTTGAGTGAACACCTACGAAGTTAACATTTTTATATTCTTTAGATAATGATTTAATAATATCGTTATGAGATTCCGAACAAGGACACCTTGAAGACATAAAAATAAAAACAGTGTGCGACTTCTCTTTTAAGTCTATAATTATATCTTTTCCATCGTGCAACTTCCCCTCATACAAAGACTTTACTTTATGTGCCTTTGACGCGCAGCCAACTAATACAAATAATAAAACTAACGACTTAAACATATCTACTCCAATTAAAGTTTATATAGCATGAATGTACGTAAAATTACTGCAACAAATTGTTGCATTTAAAATGTTTTTTTATTGTTGTACAAGACTCTAAAAACAAAAAAAACAAAATATGGAGAGAAGGATGAAATACTTAATAATAATGGTTGTTGCGTTAACCTTAACTGGATCTAAGCTTCTTGCAATGCAAAATGAAAATAGCTGCATCGCGAGTACAGAAGATAAACTTTGTATACAACTCGAATGGAAAAACGGCCCATATCTTAATGCTTATTCTCAAAATATAGTTAGATTTGTAGATTTAAAGTCTAGTCAAACAAATCAAAAGTTATATAGAACACCAAAAGGATCAATTCAATTTTATTCATGGATGATTATGAATGGTCATCAACACGGAGGAAGACCAGTAGAAACTGAAAAGCTTGAAGACGGTGTTTACCTTAATTCTAAAATATATTACATGGGTGGAATGATGGGCTCATGGCAATTTAAGCTTAAAATTAATGAAACAGAATTTATTCTAGATAATTTAGATATACAAAAGTAACAAGGAGATTATATGAAATTATTACTATTAATGACTGCACTAGCATCATTAAATTTGTTTGCAGGACTACCTAAGGATGACTTTGTAGTTGATGCTGCAAGAGAATCATTTAAAAAAGGCTTTTCACCATCAATTGATAGAACTTTGCCAAACAAAGGTTTATGGGTATGTGGAAGATATCCAATATATTCACAGCAATCTGGCTCTGTAGGAGTCACACTTGGTGGAATAAAATTTAATTATACGTCAAATGGTCTAATGGGTGCGTCTGCGTTCTTTAAGACTGATGTTCCATACTATGAATTACACAACTCAAAAGCATCATACAGGTTTGACAAAGAAGGAAACAAAAAATTTTATCACTTTGTTAGGGAGAATCATGGAGGTCTAATTATCGAGAGAGCTAGAACTCAAGACAATCCGACTGTTCCATCAATTATCATGCCTGAATTACAAGTAACAGAATACACTTATTGTTTACCATACGAAAAAAGCACGAGCAGAGAGAAAGTATTTAACCATAAATGGGATATAATCTTAAAAAACTAAAGGGTAAAAATGAAAATATTATTTATAGCACTAATTACAATTAAAGCAATTGCAGGAGTTCCTCATCAAGATCTTATTGTTGATATAATGAGAGAGAACTTCAGGTCGGCAACTCCAAGACTTATTGAATATGACATTAAACTAGATCAAACATGGAAATGTGTTTACTATAACTCAAGAGCTGATATTGTTCCAAACTTCACAAACTATAGAGATTTGTTTAATTTTAAAAGAACTGCTGATTGGTCATACAAAAACACAGAATCTTTTGGATTTAAGAACTTTGATTTTCATGACGAGGGACATTTTATAGGGGTTAAAGATAATTTTAGGTTGTATGCAAGAAAAATTAAAGAGGGAACTTTAATATTTGAATACGCTGGACCACAATTTAAAAGACATAAGTCTTATATTTCAATAAGTAACAATAAACTTTCTGCACACGCTTATATCTACTGTAAATCTCAAAAGTAGAATAGCATAAAAGCTTAAAGGCGCATGAATAAATTATGCGCCTTTAGTGGTTATTTATTTTGAAGTTTACTAATAAGTTTTTTCTTTGCAGCTCTTTGTGCTTGTGATGGTCTTTTTCTGTTTTTCTTTCTCATGCTAGAGCTAGATTCTCTGTGTTTTCCTTTCTTTGGCAATGGTGGATAGAAGTGATGAAAGGGGTGATCTAAAACTTCTGGTATATCAGTCTTGATTAATTTTTTCACATTTCTTAAAAGGGATAGATCTCTTTCAGCACAAAATGAAATTGCAACTCCTTCCTTACCTGCTCTGGCCGTACGTCCAATTCTATGAACATAAAAACTAGCATCTTCTGGCATATTAAAGTTTATAACATGTGTAACTCCATCAACGTCAATTCCTCTAGATGCAATGTCTGTTGCAACAAGGACTCTAATATCTCCATTAGAAAAATCCAACATTGCCTGATTTCTTTGGGATTGGTTTCTATTACTATGAATTTCCCCCGTACTTATACCTGCGCTATTTAAGGCCTCAACAATTGCTGAGACTGAGTATTTGGCCTTGCAAAAGACTAGTGTTCTCTTAATACTATCCCCTTCTAAAAGGCTTAATAATAGAGGTATCTTATTGTCCTCAAGTGTATAGTAAATTTTTTGATCTATGGTATCTAGTGTTGATGACTGCGGTGCAGTTTCAACTTTAACAGGGTTATGTAAAATAGTTTTTGTAAGAGATTCAATTTCTTTTGGCATAGTTGCAGAAAACATAACTGTTTGCCTCTTCAAAGGAAGTAGACTAGCAATAGTTTTAACATCTTCAAAGAAACCCATATCTAACATCATGTCAGCTTCATCTAAAACAAATACTTCTAAATCTTTTAATAGTATATAATCATCCCCCATTAAATCCATGAATCTACCAGGAGTTGCAACAATTATATCAACGCCCTCTTTCATTGCTTCAATCTGGTATTCTTTACGTACGCCTCCCATAATCGTCAAGGATTTAAGATCTGTGTATTTCGAATATGAAAGTATGTTTTCTTGAATTTGAGATGCAAGCTCTCTAGTAGGAGCTAGTATGACAGCACGACAAGAGTACGGAGTAAGCACTTTAGGATTTCTGGCTAGTTTATCGATAAGAGGCAAAGAAAAAGAAGCTGTTTTCCCAGTCCCTGTC
Source organism: uncultured Bacteriovoracaceae bacterium (assembly GCA_937923325.1). The sequence goes on along the minus strand of CAKZUQ010000016.1, from coordinate 90,127 downwards.
TGAGCAATACCTAAAAGATCATTATCATTTAATAGAATAGGTATTGCTCTTTCTTGAATGATCGTTGGATATTTATACCCTTTACCTTTTAAGGAATTTATTATTGAGGGTAATAACTTTAATGCGCTAAAATCGGCCATGGTTCTCCAAAGAATAGATTTGTATGAATCTAGATAACAGACATGCTTGCTCTATGCAATGAAAGAAAATTAATGATGTAATTTACTTAGTGATTCGCCTAAGAAAAGCTTCTCTTTTAGAACTATGATCTATGCAGTTTGAATCATCAAGATACTCAGCACCCATAAACACATTCTCTTTAAGATACTGATATCTGCTCGGACTTGTTTCTTTAAGCAATGAAGCATTAAATCTATAGGCTGTCATTGATTCTGCAATGTCCTCTAAGGGGTTTGTTTCTGCATATCTAGAAATAACTTCAACAGGTTTAATATTTTGCATTCCATTTATAAGTTTCTTTGTTTTATTTAGTTTAACATCAATCTTAGACATATTAAGTTCAAATAAATTCATATTATTCTTTAACTTATGATTTCCAAGTCCTAACAAAGAACGATTGGTGGAATTAAAAGAAAAATGAGTCTTTTTCAGTGGTTCAATTTTAAATTCTATTTTTTTAGGCCTATCAATCCAATTACTTGCCTTAAACCATTCTTGATCATCTTCAACATGAAGATTCCCACTTATATAATGTGATAGTTCATGAAAGGTAGTATAACTTATCTTTGAATCAGAAAAGTTGGTGACACCATTATAGAAATTGATCATTGCATCTGCAACAGCTGTGCTGTCTTTACTGGACTTGGTAAATCTTTGGTTTTTATTGATTGGTAACATGAATTTTGGAACAGAGGCCATTCCTTTAAGATAGGGCTTTAGCATTTTACTTGTCCACGGCTTTGTATCCTTATGAACTAAATGAGAGCCATTAAGGCCATATTTTTTTAACATATAAAGCAGTTCAATACCTTCAGACTCTCCAAAAACTTTCTGTGCTTTACATACTGTATCGATACATTTATCTGCGCCATATGCGGAGAGGTCAGTTTTTACTTCATCCATATCATAGGACTTTGGAGAATTGATTAATAGGCTAAAAGAGCTATCTAAGTCTTTACTATCCAAAAGATACTCTTTCATATCAAGAAGACTTGGATACTTTGTTTGGCAGACATGTTTTTTTATCTGATCTTCACTAGCTGCGGCCCAAGGCTTTTTAACAACAGAAGTAACCTTTTCAATAAAACCATCAAGTGGTGAAATTAAAGCACTGTCACAAAGACTAAAGGCAAAGGAAGAATATATTAAAACAAATAAATATCTCACATATTCTTATCGGAAAATTTATGTGGTTATTAAAACTAAATGTTAGACTTAATCAGTTGGTCAATATCTGAACTAATAATTTCATCAGAGTGGTTTATAAGGATAAATTGGTCATCATCGGTCACATACCTTCCATAGCGGTTGTCATATCTGAGTTCACTGTGCTCAAAAGCTAAGATATGGATATTGTTACCATTAATAATCTCATCTCTTTGAGATAAAAGATTTAACTTAAGTAAGTTCAACTTCGAAAAGATATGTACCCATCTGAAATCATTATCAATTTCTAATTGAAGTACTGTACAATTTTCGTTAACTAAATGAGTTTTAACTTTATAATCCATGTGTATAGTATAAAGATATATTAAGTAATGTAAATTGACACAAATCACACAGAGTGTTACATCAATGTATGACTTATAAAATACCAGAACAACCAGAAAACTCACTTCGCATAACTCTTGAACTTGAATCGAAACAAGCTAGGCTTGATATTGTTTTAATGGAAGCTTTAAAGAAACAAAACGAGAATATTGAACTTAAAGAAATCTCGAAAAAGAAACTCAAAGATCTATTTACTGATAAGAAGGTTCAAATAAAAGGACAAAGCGCAAAGGCTAAGTCTCCAGTAAATAATGGAACTACTTATATAGATATTTTACTATCATAAGTAACTATTTAGACTTTATTTCACTATAACGATCAACTAAAAAATCAAAGTAGTCTTGAGTAAAAAAAAAGTAAAGTGAACACTTTTAAGTGACTTGAATTACCAGTACATAAAAAAGAATATTTTCTTCGTCTCATTTCGTAAAAAATTCGAATGCATCGAAAAGTGATACAGACTATCTAAGGCCATATAAAATCTAGAAAGGAGAGTTCGTTAAATTAATTTAGCTTTTCATTAAGTAATATCTGTTGAAAAAAAATATCTCTCTTGTCTTTTGCAAACTCAAGGTAAGATTGATTGTCTAAATTTCTCAAATCTTCTTTTACTCCTATGCTCTTTAAGTATTTAATGGCAACTAAACAGCTCCCTTTAACAGCGAAATGATATGCAGATTCACCATCTTTGCTTTGAGCATTTATATCAACTCCTCTACGATACAGGTCAGTCATAACAAATGGGTTGCATCTAAATACAGCTAAATGAAAAAGAGACATATTATGCTCATTGGTAACATTTGATTTTGCACCAGAGCCCACAAGCAATTTATAAAGCTTATTTCGATTGTAATCTACACTTAGCATAAGTGGAGACATACCTTTTTGGTAGTTGCGGTTCTTCCTACGTCTTTGTACCTTAAGTTCTAGGCTTGAACCCTTTTTTATGAAATATTCTACAATATCAAATTGATTCTCAGTTATTGCCTTGTGAATCAGGTTGAACCCATTTTCTTCAATCTTATTGATGTCATCACCTTTAAAAGAGTAATCTTTAATCTTTTTTAAGTTTCCCTGTTCAATCTGGTTAAAAAGAACTTCCGAGTTTTGATAGATATGACCGTGATATTTCATATTTAGAAAACTAAATAGTAATACAAATGGAGCAATAACTGCAATCTCTTTTAAATAATCAGAATGTTTTTTAAAGCTCAATCTTTCATCTTCCCAGGATCTAAGAACATTTTTAAAGTTGATAATGATATAAAAAAGCAGCAAAGGTACAGAAACGATAAGACCATAGAGAATTTTAAATTCTCCAAAAAACTTAACTGTAAGAACGTAAAAGGCTAAATGGGATAAAAAAAGTGTGACTTTAAGTACTATGAAAGAAAATCTTAAAAGAAAATTCGAAACATTACTTGTTCCATATTTAAAATAGTGCTTTCTTGGAAATTCTATTAGGTTTTTTATATTTGAAATGAAACCCTTTAAAGTAACTAGAACTACTAAAATACAACTCAACGTTATAACCAATGCTGATTGCTGTAGGTAAACCATAACAAGAATTATAATTAAAACTATATTAATTGAAGAGAATAATTCGACTATCAATACCGAAACTAGAAAGCTCCTTCTGTCTTCAACAATAGAATGCAGGTACTTCCAGGAAAAGTTACCACTTTGGGAGTCTAGGTTTGAATTATGGTAAACATTTGCAGAAGGTAGTATTGAATGCCTCGAAAAGGGTAAAAAAGACAACAAAAAAAGAAAAATAACTATAAAGAATGTATAGTTTTGAAAGTTCTGATCAGCATAATAATATCCAACAAATAATCTTCCCAGTAATATCGAAATAAAAGAAATCAGGATCAGTTTAATCCTTTTACTTATCATATAATAAACAATTTTTTTTATAAACACCTTATCTAAATTATACATTGAACACATCTTTTATTTGTTCTGGTCTAAGAATAGAACCAGCTCTATCCTTTATATATAGGACTCTATCAACTCGCTCATATAAATCTTCAGCGATGTTGGTTGCAAGTATAATTGTTTTTTTATGAACTCGACTCAGTTCGAGTATTTTTTTAAAAAACTTATTTCTAGCTTCAGGGTCTAAAACAGCTGTAATTTCATCAATAATTATGATTTTAGTATCAGAGGCGAACCCTGCTATAGCTTGAACTTTCTTTTGCTGACCAGTGGAAAGAGAACCAATCATGCTACCTGAAGAAATATCAAAATATGTCAAAAGTTCATTTTGTATCTCTATAGAATAGTTTTTATAAAACATAGAATGAAAATAAAGAAATTCACTTACAGACAGCCCACCTTTTAGTTGTATATCATGAGAGAGATATGCTATTTCATTTCTGAAATTAACATCTCTATTATGAGGGTTATACCCATTTAGAAGTATATCCCCGGTTGACGGGTGCTTGTAACCTAAAAGTAAATCAATGAATGTACTTTTACCTGCACCATTTCGTCCGAGAAGACCAATAAACTCACCTTGCTCTATAGAAATACTTATATTATTAAGCACAACATGGTCTTGTTGATATGAGTATGATACCGAATTTACTTCTATCAAATTAAAACCTCACATATTGATAAGAGCCTAATTATAGTGCTATTTTTAGTCTGTATATAAAAAAGAATCTAAATCAAATAATATCATTCACTTAGAGATAAACATATACCTAATGACTGCCTATTTTTTAAGCATCAAGCTGATATTTCAAACTTTACTTCAAATGCCTTAGCTATCTTTAAAAGAGTCATAGCTGTTGGATTAGATTTACTTATGTACTCTAATTTTTGATAAGTTTGAAGTTTCATACCTAAAAGATCAGCAGCATTTTGTTGAGAGATATTTTTAGATTTTCTTGCCTCTCTAATCATTAAGGGGATTCCAAGTTCTGGACTTGGAGTGATCCAATGAAAATTTCTTCCCTTATAATCGAAAGCTTCTGGTAAAGGCCATTTGGGATCATTTGCTTCTTCTAAATAGAGATCCAATGACTCCTTAGCATTTTCAAAGACCTCACAAAAAGTCGCACCGAACGAAAAGCATCCTTCGAGATCAGGAAACGATACAAAATATCCAGCTTCGTCTTTTACTATTTTTGCTTTGTACTTAATCATAAAAGTTTAACTCCCGACTGTCTTTCAATTGCTTTTATAAGTCCCCTCCCTAAGTCTCGACTGCCATGGTCAGGAACTATAATTACAACCTTTAAATACTTAAGCTTTCTATGAGAGCCTCTTTGTCCGACCTCTACAAATCCACTAGATTTTAGTTTCTTGATAATGTCTTTTGCTCTTCGATTTCCCAAAGTATACTCCTAAAATACAGCAAACTTGCTGCGCAATCAACAAAATAATTTAATCTACGTACTAAGAGCAATACAAAAAAGATCAACAAAACTCTAAACAGTTGAAATAGCAGACTAAATAGAAATGCCGACTGCATTAATGGCAAAAGACATTGACAGAAAGTTCGTTTATAATCTTTAACTAAAAGGAGCATATAATGAATGAACAAATACATATCTCTTCGAACTTTGACGGAGGAAATATAGAAGTAATCAACAGCACAAGTGTCGATAATATTGAACTTAAAATAAACAAGGACAATGAGTCAGAGTTCTTTCAATGGTTTTACTTTAGAGTTTCTTCTAGTAAAGATATCGAGCATACACTTAGAATTCTAAATGCTGGAGAATCAGCATATGTTCCAGGATGGGAAGAATATAGGGCTGTATGTTCATATGATAGAAAAAATTGGTTCAGAGTCGACACAAGTTTTAATGGAAAAGAGTTACAAATAAACCACACTCCTAAGTATAATACTTTTTTCTTGGCATACTTTACACCATATAGTCATGAGAGACACTTAGACTTAATTGGAAAGTCTCAGTTATCAGATTTATGCACAGTAAGATCACTTGGAAAAACCTTTGATAACAAAGATATTGACCTTCTAAAGGTTGGATCAAATGAGAAGAAATTAAATGTATGGATGACAGCTAGGCAGCATCCAGGAGAGACAATGGCCGAATGGTTCGTTGAGGGCTTTTTAGAGAGACTTCTGGATACTAATGATGAGTTAAGTAAAGATGCCTTATCAATGGCAAACTTTTACATAATACCAAATATGAATCCTGACGGTGCCTTCAGAGGACACCTAAGGACAAATGCCAAGGGTGTAAACTTAAATAGAGAATGGGAAAATCCAAGTTTAGAGACTGGCCCAGAAGTTTATTACGCAGTAAAAGAAATGGATAGTACAGGAGTAGATCTATTTTTAGATATTCATGGTGATGAGAACCTTCCATATAATTTTGTAGCTGGAAGTGAAGGAAATCCATCATATACTGAGGAGATTGCAAAGCAAGAAAAGCTATTTAAGGAATCATTTCTAAAAGCGACAAATGAATTTCAAACTGAATATGGATATCCCTTAGATGCACCGGGGGAAGCCAATATGACCGTTGCTACAAATGCAATAGCACACAGATTTAACTGTATGTCCTATACCTTAGAGATGCCATTTAAAGACAATAAAAACAATCCATCAAAAGAATATGGCTGGAGCTCGGATCGAAGTAAAATTCTAGGTAAAGATATACTTAACCCTATAGTTGATCTTTTAAAGTATTTGTCAGAATAACAAATTGATCATTAAAATTGATAAAGATATATGGAATAAAAATTTATAATTAGTATAGGAGAAAAGAATGAGTAACAACCCAATCATCAAAATTTTAAAAGAATTAAATATAGATCAAGAAAAAATTCAAGAACTATTTAAAACATTAACTGAAAATCCATTTATGGCCATGGGAGTTATTCAAAAGCTTGGAATCCCGCAAGAAAAGCTCCAAGAGATAATGGGTCTAATAATGACAACTCCAACAATTATTAAAGAAGCTGTTGATGAACTTGGATTAGACTTTAGTGCAGTAGAGAAGGCCAAAGAAGCATTAAAAGATAAGCTAAATAACTAATCTAAAATGTTAAAACGCAGATTCAATAAAAAAAGCATTATGGGTATTATTAAAACCTATCATGCAAAGCAAAGACAAAAACAGAGAAATGTTTCAGATCTACAGCTAAAAAAGATTCTAGAAAATGGGGTCTTTGAAGATAGATCTGAACATGAGGTAGTCATTACGCTTGATGGCTACCATGTTTACCTTACTCATGATCTAGATAAAATAATTACTGTTACTTCTCCAGATATAGAAAGAGGAAGCGCTGAAAAAATAATTTCATCATCTACTGGAAAAAATATAAAGCAACATCTTCAGCATGATCAACAAAAAGAAGATAAAGAGTTAACTTTTGATGATTACATGAGGAATGATTTCAAGCAAAGCTAAAAACACAATTACTTAGTATCTAGACTAAAATCGATTATCTCTGAGTTTAAAGCCTGTTTTTGCTGACACCCTTTAACGAAACCTTCCTTGCATAACTTTTCGGATATTTTTTTTACTGTATTTAAATCATTAGATTCTCTAAGATATACCCGAATAAAACCATAACAAATTTTTTGACCTCTATCATCTAAAATAGAATCGTTAGTACAACTTTTAATAATTGGATTTATAACATCTTTATAAGATTTATTTGAAAGAGTAAAAGTTCTTGCAAGGTATGCTTGATAACAACTATAAGGATATCCCTTGAAGCAGGATTTCATTGCATAGTCAATTCGACTTTGATTGTCTCCATCAATAGCAAATAGGTAGGAAGCTAATCTACAGTGGTAATCTTCATTTTTATGGCACCTAGAAACCCAATCCTTTTTTTTAATGTTTTTTAACTTAACATTTTTTTTGAATAAAACCTTAGAGATATCAGATTGGTATAAATTGAAATCACTATTTACAATCTTGCTCTTACTCTTAGAGTAATCAACTTTATTATGAATAAAAATAATACTTATGATACCAAAACTAAGCAGAAGGATCGGCGACAAGACAGAAAACAAGGAAAAAAATAAAATAGGTCTTAAGCAATAGATATCTCTTTCAGGAATATCAAGAACATATTTCCCATCAACATAGATATTATACCTAAATTCGATTCCAAAGTGCATTCCACAAACTACTCTCAAGTGATATGAAGACCCATCCGAGCTGATCACTTCATCATCGAATACTATCGGATTATTATATTTAATACCCAAAAAAGAATTTTTGTAATAAGCAATGTTCTGTCCATTTAAAGAAACTTCTATTTTGTCTGAGAAGCAAGAAGATTTTCTTATAATAATATCATCGCCTTCATAACAATAAGAGAATTCTTTAGAAGATTTAAACATACTGAATTGTATACTAATCTATAAATATGAAGATATGTAATAACAGGTCACAATAGAATAAAGTTATTTTTATATTAATTTCATATAGTTAAAGTTAAGACAAAACTAAGAGAAATTAAATCATAAAACTATTAAGCCAGAAATTCGTGTCAATATTATTAGATAAATGACTAGCGGCGCTTAATAGAGCCAAGAATACCTCTCATGATTTGTCTTCCCAGTTGAGATCCAATTGCACGAAGCATAGACTTAAAAAAAGCTTCAACAGGACCTTGTCTGGCAGATTTCTTCTTTGTTTTCTTTTCTGATTTTTGCGACTCTTCATTTTTAAGTTGCTCTTCTTTGCGTTTCTTTAAAACTTCAAATGCAGACTCTCTATCAATCATATTTTTATATTTCTCTAGATATGGAGAATTAGATATGGCCTGCTGAACCTGCGTCCCACTGGCCTGTCCAAACATTGAGGAAGGAGGTGAATTTAAAACTCGCTCTAAAATATGAGGAGCACCATTTTCATCTAAACAAGACACTAAGCTTTCCCCTACCTTTAACTCTCCAACGACATCTTTAAAATCAAATTCATCATTGGATCTAAACCCAGATGAAAGCGCACTAATGGCCTTACGATCCTTCTCTGTATAAGAGCGAAGACCATGAATGATTCTATTACCAAGTTGGGATAAAACAGAGCTAGGGATATCTGCAGGGTTTTGAGTTACAAAATATACACCTACAGCCTTTGATCTAATTAGCTTTACTACCATTTCGATTTTTTCTAATAACGCCTTGGGTATATCTTTAAATAATAAATGTGCCTCATCAAAAAACAGTACAACTTTTGGTTTATCTAAGTCCCCTGCTTCTGGAAGTTCTTCAAATAATTCTGATAAGAACCAAAGTAGGAATGTTCCATAAAGTCTTTGATCTAGCATAAGTTTTTGTGCATCTAGAACATTGATAATTCCGGCCCCCGAAAAGTCTTTTTTAATGATATCTTGAATATCAAGTGCTGGTTCAGCAAAGAATATGTCTCCACCAGAGCTCTCAAGAGCACTTAATCTTCTCAGGATGGCACCTACACTGGCCTTAGAAATTTTTCCATATTCTTCCAGATCTTCATCTTTTGCTTCACTCATATAAGTAAGTACGGATTTCAAATCTTTAATATCAAGAAGTAAAAGTCCTTCTTCATCTGCATAATCAAATGCAATTGTTATAAGATCTTCTTGGTTTGCATTAAGATCTAGTAGTTTAGATAAAAGAATTGGTCCCATCTCAGATATAGTTGTCCTTACGGGATGCCCATTTTCTCCATAAAGGTCCCAAAAGACTGTTGAGAATTTTTCAAATGAGAAGTTCTCAAGTCCAATATGATCTACACGTCTAGACACTTCTTCATGAGCTTTCCCTTCTCCAATGAATCCAGATAAATCACCTTTGACGTCAGTTAAAAATACAGAAGTTCCGGCCTTCGCAAATTGCTCAGCTAAAACCTTTAAAGTAACAGTCTTTCCAGTACCTGTAGCACCAGCAATAAGACCATGCCTATTTGCCATTTTTAAAAGGATTGAAGATTGCTCTTTATTTTTATTTGCACCAATGATAATTTTACTCACCTATATACTCCTATTGAATTGAAAACTAAATGAGGACTAAGTGAAGAGTAAAAAAGTAAAAAGCACATTAGCAATAATAGTAATGGCCATTATTGGATTTATTACAAAAAACCAGAACCAACAAAATAGTCAAAAGCAGGATAATTTTAGAAAAGATTCTAAGCATATGCAACGATCTGTTGGTTTTAATTCAAACTATATATTAACACATCACGCAAAGTGTCGAATGAAATGTAGAGGTATAGATAAAGAGGAGATTGATCAAGTATTATCAAAAGGAAAGATTAATATAAGAAAATCTGATCCCAACAAAAGACCTTGCCCAATTAAATCCTTGGAAGGATATTCTAAAAAAGACAACCAACACATAAGAGTCGTTGCTGCATACTGTGAAGACAAAACAAAGATAGTCACTGTAATAGATTTAAAAAATAAATATGACTGCTATTGTAAATAACTACTTACAGGCATTTCAAACTGATTAAGCTTTTTTATCACTAAAAAGAACAGTTTCGATATCACTCACTTGGCATCCAAAAGACATTAATAGGTATACCTACAAATGGTACACTCATAAAAATACTTATCTAAAAAAGGATCATTTTGGCAATTATAAGTTACGGCAACAAAGAGACTGAAGCTTCGATAAATTAGATATTTATAAAAAGCTAGGGCCATTAATTTGGCCCCTTATATCCAAACTAAAATGGTTCAATTCTAAAAGAATTACCTTTTATCTAGCTTGAACTAAATACTTTATAAATTAAAAATCTACTCCCTACGAAATAATTTTGTGAAATTTTCTTATTAGGGAGAAGTAGGTTGAACTATCGATATTTTAATTTTAGAAAAGTATCTATACAAAGTACTTCCTACCCTTTTTCTCACCTTTAGATTTCAACATTCCTTCTTTAACAAGAAGATCTAAATCTCTCTCCAATGTTCTTCTATTAACATTAGGATGAAGCTCTAATAAATTAGACATGCTAAACTCTTTTACCGTCTTTGCAAATATAAGAATCTGTTCTCTTCTTTGTTTTGGATTCAGCTTTTTATTTGTATTTAGAATACTTCTTCCTTCTTGAGTCGCCTCACTAGCAGATTCATAAAAGCATTTTGCAAGATAAGAGATCATATTATCAAGCCGGCCTAACTTCTTAGCTTCTCGAATACTATAGTAATATACATCCCTAGTTCTCATGATTGCTGTTTCAGAGGGAACAAATTTAGCAATTCTTTCTTTTGATTTTAATAATAAAAGGTGTTGCATCAACCTTACACTTCTTCCATTTCCATCTGCAAATGGATGAATAGCAACTGCGATTAAATGAAATCCAAATGCTCTTATAAATGAATTTTTATTCTTTGTATCCTCTAGCCATTGCCACAATTCATCCATGGCAAGAGATATATGATGAGGTTCAGGTAGAGTATCGATGATCTTATTATCATTTGCATCGGCAATAGAAACTTGAATTTTCCTGTACTGACCACTTTGATCATCTTCTAAGAAACCGTTTGTTACAAGTTTTTGAATATTGCAGAAATCTCTTTGAGATATTTCTCTATTTTCTTCAGCAAGTTTTTCTACAAATAACAAGGCATCCTTGTAATTTTGTACTTCTCTTTCTTCTGACGAGATCTTTGAGTTTGATTCTAAAACATCATTAACATCTTTTTCCCCAAGAGAATTTCCTTCTATTTGATTTGAATAAGTAATAGCTCTAACCTGTGCTTTTCTTAAAAGGTCAAGCTCCAAAGGTGTTCCCAAGTGCTCTTCAAAAAATGGTCTACACTCTCCAATCTTCATAAGCCAATGGACAATTTCATCAGTAATATTAATTGATGTTGGTATTTTCAAAAGCTCTAAGGTTTTATACGACATATATGCGACAAAAACAAATATTTGTGACATATAACCGACATTTTCAAAAGATAAAACAAGAAAAATAAGCTAAGATATGTTTAACAAACGATTATGAGAGAGCTTTTGCCAAATTAAACAAAAAAACCATTAATAATTTTAAGAGGTTAGAACTATATGCCCGAACTCCCCGAATGAAGCTTTGGCAAGGCATCTCACACAATAATAACAGTCACTTAGTTTGATTTTTAGCCTAGAGCAGGCCTCGTCTATTTCACATTATTTAATTTGAGTTCATTTAGCTTCATTTTTAATTAAGCAACATCTTCGTCTGAGATACGATCAGCTTTTAGTTTCATTGATCTAGCTTGCACATAGACAATATAAATATTTTTATCTTTTGGATTTTCACAATAATAAATAGAGTTACCGCTAAAAACTATTCTTGAAAATAAAGGATTTGATTCAAGTAGCTTACCTGCTAATGGATTTTTCAAAAGAGTAGAATCAACAAAATCAATTAGACTGTTTACTGTCTCTAGTGCTAAATCAATGTTAAATTGTTCAGTGATGTATTCAAGAATTTGCTCTAGATCATTCTCTGACTTAGGAGTCCACTTAATCATACTAAGCTCTTAATTCTTGAGCTTTCTTTTTTAGTTTACTCTTAAGCTTTGAAGTTGTTATGCCCTCACCTCTTAATGCCTGTGCATAACCAATTGCAAGGTTTTTATGAAGCTCAATTTCTTGAATAAGCATTTCAAGTGTATCAACTGGAACCATCGCGACACTTGAGCCATTCTTGTGAGTTATAATTTGAGTTTGACCAGATACAACATCGTCAAATGTTTCAAATATTGAATTTCTTAACTCTGTAATTGTCTTCTTCTTAGAATTAGTCATGTAAACTCCTACACATTAAGTGTACACCATAACGTACATAACATCAATCTCCAATGGCGAAAAATTCAAATGAACGAACAATCAACAACTTAAAGAATTGGACTTATTGTGTAATGGCGAAATAGTCAAGTATTGAGTGTTACTCAACCTGACTAGTAAAGGTGGATTGTATTTAAGCTTATTTATTCTACATACGATAAGTAATTATGAAGTATGTCTTGCTTATAATTCTCTATTCCTTCTCACTCTTAGGAGTTGAAAATCCAAGGTTTACTTGTGTTATTATTTCGGGAGAGAAGAAAGATTGGAATAAAACTTTTAGCATTACTAGAAGACCTATAATGGATACTGAAAATCAAACTATATCTGGACATAATTGTGTGAAAGTTGATGGCTGGTCTGAGCTAGATAGATACTCAGAAAGCCTACCAAAAAATTCTCAAATACTTATTCATCAAGGAACCCATGAATCAAAAGGAGGCGTTGCTCATTGTAACAATGGCGATGATGATAGTTCCAAAATTTTAGATTCACTTAACACTCTCTAAAGTAATGGGCATAAAGTAGCTTTATTAAATGCATCATGCTTTTCAGGTGACTTTATGAGGAATCTTTTATCTTATCAGTTATTAAAAGGTGAGGCTTCTGAAAATATTTGCGTAATAACAGATTCATATCCTAGCTATCCTTCCTATCTTCGGCACGGTAATACTTCAGATGTACTATTAAAAGCGAAGAAGGGTGACTCTATGGAAGAACTATTTCTTCGAATGAATGGTGGTATGATTTCTTCAGCTAATTGGTCTGAAATTGGTGCAGATCAATTTTATACTAACAATCTAATAAATGAGCCCTTGAAAGTATTAAATAGTATTAAGAGGATCACCTCATGCAAGAATGATCACATTTCAACTTTTATGAAATACAGTATGGATATTAGTGGTACGAAAGAAGTTAGAGCTCAAATTGCAGAAATCATCAGAGCTGATGGTGCAAGTGGTCAGCTCAAACTCACGAAAGACTATCCATCTAAAGACTTTAAAAAGTACATTAAAGAACTTAAATTAAGCGGTGGAGAAAAACATGCAGTAGGTGTTATATATTCAAAATCAATTAAAAATAAAGAGCTTATTAGTTATTCAATTTTGTACAAGAATATAAAGACAATAATAAAAAACACTAAGAAGTTTTGTAAAAAAAATAAGCTACCCAAAAATTTTAAAGGGTATCAAACAAAGATAGATTTTTTTGCTAATTCTTTTGAAGGTGAAACTTTCTTGGAGCAAGAGATCGTTCATTTCATTAGAAAGGATTTGCAAAGAGAGAGTTTCCCCGTCTTTACATCAAGTTTTAGAAAGTTTTATCATACTGTAAAATCTTTTAAAAAAGATGAGGAATTATTAAAAGGAGATAAAATGAACTTCGATTTCTTACTATCCAGTAGTCATGATAATACAAACCATAAGCTTGTAGAAAAAATGCTGAGGTCAGCACTCGATGGAACAATAGGTAATCACGAGGATAGAGCAAATTTTCTTTATACATTTGGATACTACTCTTCTAAGAAGGAATCTAAAAGTACTCTTGATTCAGCTCGAAAGCGAGCTTGTCAAGGATTTAAAATTCCTTGATTTTATTCTAAAATTTCATCTAAGAGTGCTATGATCAATAGTATACTTACGAACATTTACAATCTTGTATTGTGAAAGAACAACAATAAAAAAACCTTTCTACTGCATAATAATAATTGGCAACCGAACATGATCTACAAACCTAGCAGTTTAATAACTGGCTGTACTTTAAGTGCCTATATTTAGGTTGGTTTCGTATTTGGACTTCTAGCATTGTAAGAGCTTCACTCGGAGAATCGTAGTTATTACTTGTACTCATCTTGAAAAATTTGAAATCGTCCAAGTTTTATACACCAATATCAAATTTACAATCTTGATCGCACAAAATTCAAACTTCCTTTACACTCATAAAGGTAAAGAAAATATTAACAAGGTTTGAATTAAAACAATTTATGAGCTTTGCTCGAAGGAATAAGATATGAAAGTATTAATGATGTTGGTATTGGGCTTGATCTGCATGACGGCGTATGCAAATGATAAAAGCGCAGCTTGTATGGCATTAGTTCAAAGGAATTCAGATGCTTGTCAAAAGATCAAAACGTATGCCCAGTTCTCTTGTATTCGAGAACTTGATCGAGTTTTATACCGAGAAGCCTCAGAGTCACTTATAAAATCTTGTGCTGCACATATTAATTTAAATGGAACAAGTGCTCTAAAATCTTATCTAATAAGAGTTCGTAGAGTATCCCCCAGTATGGTTAAACTGCTAGGAAGAATTAGAACAAATGCTGCTGGTGACTGTGTTAAAAACTTTATTTACAAAGAAAGATTTAACCAGATAGATAAAAAACTTATCAGAAGATGCAATAAGGTGGGTAATAGGAACCTCTAAATATAAAAAATATTGATCACTCACAAAGGCTAGGAATTATATCTTAGCCTTTTTCATTTTATAGGTAATAATCTTCATATCAAAACAAATTCACTCGGTAGTCGTATCTTGCATTATTTAAATTAAGATATTAAGTCAACAATAAGTTAAAGTATCTAATTTGGAGTAGGAACTAATTGTGGTTACATTCTGACTAAAAAGATTGCCTAATATCAAGTCATAGTCGTTCTCGGTTAAAATTAATTTGCAACAATTATTTTAACAAAAAGGAGAACGACATGACTCAACAAGAGTATGTTATCAGAAGAAAATTAAACATTCTAGAGCTAGCTGAAACTTTAGGAAATGTATCTGAAGCTGCAAGAAGAACTGGAGTTTCACGAAAGCACATCTACGACATCAAAAGAACATTGATTGAGGAAGGAACTGAAGGCCTAAGAGAAAAAACTAAAAAAGTCGCGCGTGTCAAAAATCGATTTTCTCAAGAAATTGAAGATGCAATTTTAGAATACTCTCTTCACTTTCCAACCCATGGACAAGTTCGTGTGGCCAATGAATTAAACCGTTCTAAAGGCTGGCAAATTAGTGATGGTGGAGTTCGCTCTGTCTGGGTAAGGCATGGCTTAGAAATTATTCCCAAACGTCTTAAAAGACTCGAAAAGTGGTCGGCAGAAAACTCAGGACTTCTCACAGAATCTCAAGTTCAAGCTCTTGAAGAAAAGAAACAAAAAGATGAAGCTCACGGAGAAATTGAAACTCATCATTCAGGCTTTTTATTTGCCCAAGATACTTATTTTGTTGGAACGATTAAAGGCATTGGAAAAATTTATCAGCAAACAGGTATTGATACTTTTTCTAATGTCGGTTTTGCAAAACTATATTTAGATAAAACTCAAACTGTTGTTGCGGATTTTTTAAATAGAAAAGTGCTACCTTTTTTTGATGAGCATAGGATATCAGTACTGAGAATTTTGACAGACAATGGACGTGAGTATTGTGGCCACAGAGATACTCATTACTACCAGCTCTTTATGCACTTAAATGATATTGAGCATACTAGAACTAAGGTTAGGCATCCTCAAACAAATGGCTCTGTAGAAAAACTAAATCAGATAATTCAAAATGAATTTTACAGCGTTGCTTTTAGAAAAAAACTTTATACAAGTATAGAGGCTCTTCAGGAAGACCTAGATATTTACATGAAGGAGTACAACTTTGATAGAACAAATCAGGGCAAGAGATGTAAAGGAAATACTCCTTATGAAACTTTTTCACAAGGAATAAAACTTTATAAAGAAATGGTTTATGATGCCGAAAGAGAAAATGAAGAATTAAGTTTACAGTAATTTTTTATTTTGACTGAGAGCGTTTTGTAAAAGCAAGTCATGACTACTGCACGTGAGGGTTTAGAAGTTTTTGACCGAGAGCGACTTGTTACCGCTTTTAGTTCCTAGTGCATCTAATTGTTGATAGTGTGATAGCTACTGTCAATGTACTCAGAGCGACCTATAAGTAATTTAACTAATGCCTAAGCTGCATCTTCAAGCTTACTCTTTAGTTTCTCTAGCTTCTTATATCCTTTTAGGTTTTTGAGACCATTTGGAAATAGAAGTCGCTCTACTCGTACTCCGTAGATTACTGAAAACCTTCCGGCCAGTTCTGCGCCAATGTTTCTTTTATCGTTCTCTAAAGCTGATAGATTTGAAATAGATATACCAACAGCAGTTGAGACTTCTTTTTGAGTAAGGCCAAATCTATTGCGAAATGCCTTTAAGATCTTACCTGTAGTTAATTTTCCTGTTCTAAAATTCATAATAATCTCCTAGCTATAATCGTGGTCAGCAGTTATTTTGATTACCTTGATAACTACTGCATTCTTGATAACAGCATAAATAAGTCGGCCACCTGTTTGGTCTAAAGTTATTGAGCGCTGGCTCTGTCTATCTTTATTTAACTTGTGATCATTTAACATTTTGAATAGCTCAGACTTTGTGTACTCTTCATAACCTAAATATTCGATTTCGGTTATCCAGTATTCAATTAGGTCACGAACTTCTAAATTAAAGACACCACTTTTAAGATCTTTATTAAAACTATTCTCAATACTCTTATTAATTACGACTTTAGTTATCACATCTGACACGTTACCATAAATGGTAACATATCTCAATCGAATTATTTAACACAAAACGCAATAACTTTTGGAAACTACCTCGAATAGCAGCCATATGAATTACAAATCTGAATAACCACGATGGTTATTTGACGACCAAATTTCAGGAACTTAGATTTTTCTTTTGGGCCAAAACACCACCGTGGTGATCTTTATTCCCTTTTTTGCATAATCGATTTGAATAAATACCTAAATTTGAATACTAAAAATCTATGTAGCCTTGACGCCTTAAGGTTTACATAAGTTTACAGACTTTTCGCCCGCGAGGAAATTTGTCTTTAATCTTAACAACTTACAAGAGGCCATCGTTGACCACCCCCTCCCCACGAGTGATGAGGAAGTGGTCAGCAATGGCATGTAAGAAGTTAAGAAAGACAAAAAAGTGGGCGAAGTAAAAAATATAATAAATAAGGAGGAGAGATTAATGAATAGTAGTTAAAAGAAAAAAGAAGAAGAGATGTAAAAAAAGCAAAGAAGAAAGTGTGTTAATAAATGTGATGGAGAATTAATGTTAAATAATCTAGACGACAGATTAGAAATGAAAAACTATAATCTAACTGATGAGTTAATCTTATCAGGGCTCTTTGACAAAAGAATATGGGGAATAGACGAGGTTTGCTTGTTTACCAACTACAAAAAAGGAACGATCTACAACTTAGTAAGTCGCGGAGAAGTTCCATACAGGAAACGTGTTGGTGGACGAAGGCTAGTTTTCTTACCGAGTGAAATAACCAGCTGGTTTAGTGGAGAAATCTAAACGAGCGTAATTTTACAAGGAATAGAATATGGCAAACAAACATTACAGAAAACTAAAAGGAACAACTGGAATTTACAAACATAAGACTAGTGGGCACTACTACGCTGAAAGAAGAGTCCAGGGAAAACTTTTAACTAAAACATTTAAAAATCTCTACCAAGCTAAAGCTTGGAGAGCTGGTAAAGTTTTTAATACAGAAGAGCTTAATTCTAACTACACGACTCTTAAGAATGTATGGATGACCATGCAAGAACATCACTTTCCGATGCTCGCAACTTCTACAAAGAGTATGTGGATTAGAAGGTTTACGCTTCTTGCTGATCTTGAGTGCTATCCAATGGATAAGATTACTCCCTCTAAGATAACCGAATGGGTTAATCACTGGGTAAGTCATTTCAAAGGAGTTGCTCAAGACAGAAGAGGAAATGCAAGACGATGTAATTTAAATAATGAACTTAACCTCTATGTGACAATTTTCAACTGGTATAAGGAAAGTGAAATCTTCGAAGAAGAAGCTAAAAGCTTAACCAATCCAATTAAAAAGAAGCATAGAAGAATGGGATTTATAAAACCACTACCAGATAAAAGAATGCAAATTGATTTAAAAGATGCGTTGATCTTTTTTGAATACTTAAAGCCTCTTTATAGAGATCTAGCTCAGATGCAGTTTTATACTGCAGGAAGAATTGGAGAGGTATCAGGAATTCAGTGGTCAAACATTAATTTAAAAGAAAGAAGAATCCTCATAAAACATACTTGTGTATGGGATATGACAAATAAGACATTTTTAGAGCTTAAGGAGTTTCCAAAAAATAGAGAGCCAAGGCCTGTTTACATTACTGATGAAATTATGGATATTTTAGAGAGAAGGCTCGCTTTTAGACGGCCTGATAATAACTATGTCTTTCACGTAGAGGGTAAACCGCTCAATTATGGAACAATACAGCTAAACTACAGAGGAGCTCAACAAAAGGGCAAGCTTCCCTACTCGGGAACGCATATCCTAAGACATGGTATGGCGAAGCTTGCTAGGAAGGTGGGAGGTGGCCTAGACGCTGTAATAGCAATTACAGGCCACAAGGATTTGAAGCTAGCTGATCATTACTCTAAATGTAACGAAGACGATCAAAAAGAGGTATCTCAGATGATCATGAAGCACATAAGAGAAGTGAAGTTAGAGACTCCAAAAGAGGATCAGTCACATGAAAATGTCATTGATTTTCAAAGCTTTAAAAATGGAACAAATCATTAAGATTTGTTAAAATAGTCGGAATCAAAGTCGGTATGAGTCGGAATAGCAGAAATGCTGCGCTGATTCATGCCTTTAATTTTAAACAGTTAGGTACCTATGCCAGAATTCCCCGAAGTTGAAACAATTAAAAAACAAATGAATGAGATCATGCCTTTTAAGATTAAGAGTGTGGCCATGTCAGATGTTAGTGATTCTATTATCCATACAAAAATGGATAAGCTACGAGGTAAAACTATTACCGAGGCACTAAGAAAAGGAAAAATGTTAAACCTTTTAATTGATGATGAAAGACATCTTTTGTCTCACCTAGGTATGACCGGAGGATGGCGTGTATCTAAAACAAAAGTTATTGAAAAACACACTCACTTACAATTTAAAGGTACATTTAAAAATGAAGAATGGTATTTAGCATATGTTGACCCAAGACGCTTTGGACATATGTATCTCTATGAAAAAGAAGATGCCAAAAATAAATTAGACGAACTTGGTCACGACCTAAAGAGTCCAGAGTTTTCTTATAAATATTTTAAAGAAAGCTTACTTAGATACTCGCATAGATTTATTAAGGTAACACTCCTCGATCAATCCCTATTTGCAGGGACAGGTAACTATATAGCTAATGAAATATGCGCTAGAGCTAAAGTGATGCCCAACAGAAAGGTAGAAACTCTAAGCGAGAAAGAAATTAAACAATTATACAAACATGTGTTCACAGTTATTGATGGAGCAACTGAAACAGGAGGAACAACTTTTGCTGGAGGTTATGCTGACACAACTGGCTCTAAAGGTAACGGAGTTAACCATCTAGTTGTTTTTTATCAAAAGATTTGTCAGATATGCAAAAAGACCGAAGTGACAAAGATTGTCTTAGGTCAAAGAGGAACTTATTACTGCGCAAATTGTCAAAAATAATTTTCCCCCTCCAAGTTATCTATACAAAACTCAAAATATTGGCATAATTTAAAGAAACCTAAAACAGTTAAAGACTCTAAGTTACTGATACTATTTGACTTCTCACAAAGAAACTAAAAATATATTAACATAGTATGATAAGTATATTGAACGTTTACTTGGAGATAGAGATGAAACTTTTCTTAATATTAATAGTAGCTTCACTTGTATCATGTAATCAGAAGATACTACTTGGTCAAACTGACCAAAGAGAAAATGTACTCTCTGAGTGGTTCATAGGTTTTAATCCAACAAACAACTCATCAGTTCTTAGTAATTCCGGAGACGAATGGTGTCAAAGAATAAAAGAAGATCACCAAGGGAACCTTCTTTTAGCCTGCTTCACCAATGGAGATTTATTTGAATCAAAAACAAATGCTGGCTCTAATGGAGCTGTAGTAAAATTAAATCCCAATGGAGAACTTATTTGGGCAACTCAGATCGGTGCCCAATCTCCAGGAGCACTAAATACATATACTGGCTCTTCTCACTTTTTTAAAATGGACATAGACTCTCAAGGTTCAAGCTACTTCTGCGGAGATGTGAACGGTGCTTTCATTGAATCTCATGGAGGAGGAGCAGATCTTTTTTATGGTAAGGTTGATACAAATGGAAACATCTCTTGGTTAAAGCAACTTGGTGCAGACACTATGAGTGCTTTTTCCAGTTCTAGTTCAAAGGCATACGCTAATGCATCAGCGAATGAAAATAGATGTGACATAGCAGTTTTAAATGACAAAGTGGTTGTTTATGGAACTACAAACGGTCAACTCTCAGATTTAAATAGTAGCTCTAATACTGATGTTTTTTTTCTTAACATAGATAAAGATACAGGAGATCTAGTTGATATAAAGCAACTTGGAGAAAATTGGGCAACAGACTATATAGCAAGTGGTGGTTTTGCATCTGCTTCAACAAATTTAAATCAAAATGGTTTTAGCATAGCAAAAGATGCATCCAATAATGTTTATGCAAGTTTAGTAACAGCAGATTCTATGTCAGAGTTAGTTGGAGTTGTGGATGCTGCCTATGTAAAACTAGATAGCTCTCTTAACCTGAGCTACATTAAACAAATTGGACAGACCACAACTGCAAATTATGCTGCAATCCCTGGGAACTTTTCTTCATCTTCTTCAAACTCAGCAGAGAACTTTCCTCTTATCTCTATTGAACAGGATGGTAAAGCCTACTTAAGAATGATAACAAAGAGTGACCTTGGGGATACCTGGACAACAGGCTCAGATAACTTTGCCTTGCTAGAATAAATAAAGACACTGGAGACGTAGAGAAACTATTTCAATTAGGTTCAACATCAGGTGTAAATACAACAACAAACCTTAGATCTGAAACCTTTACTATTAATGATAACAATGAAATGGAAATATCATTTTTATCTAGAGGAACATTCTTTGACCTTCCTCTTGTTAGAACTGGTGGTATCCAGTATGTAATAGCAAAGTTTGATTCAAGTTTTAATAGAATAAAGTCAGACTATCTTTCTAGTTATCCAGGTTCAAATAAATTAGATGGAGCCCAAGACTTTTTCACAGCAATTTTAAGGTTGGGAGATGGATCGTATATCGTAGCTCATGAAACCCCTCACGCTGTTGACGGACAGATGCCATCTGGGAATGATATATTTATTTATAAGCTACAAGAAGATAGCCTCTATAGTTCATTTAGACGATAGATCAAATAAAACTTAACAGACTTAAAGTGATAAAAATCATACCTAAGGAACTAGCAAACCTTAGGCTTCTCTCTTTAAAGAGTATTAAATTAATATTTTCAAATGGCATAAGCCCAACACTAACTATAACAATCACACAGCCAATCATAGTAATAGAACTCATTAATTCATCAAATGCAAAATAACCTAATAGCGCTGCAAGTGGAGACTCAAGCAAAAAAATTAGTCCCGCAACATGAGCAGGAATCTTTTGTTGAGATTTGACCTGTAAAAAAAATGCTACTGATGTTGATAAAAGACCCATAAAAAGAATACCACCAATAGCGTAATAATTATTTAAAATTGATAGAGTTGTAAGAGATTTAGGAACACCTTCTAAAAAGAAGGCCAGAGGCAAACTAATTATTGCAACAAAGAAAAGTTGCATAAAATTAAAAAGTCCTATGTCATGTTTTTTAGAAAAATGCGAAATACTAATTATGTGAAAAGATGAAGACAATGCACATAAAAGAGTAAGAAAATCACCATAATTTAAAGAACTAAGACTAAACTCAGTAATTAAAAGCATACCTAAAAATGCAAAACCTAAGAACCCCCAAAATCTGTTTGAAACTTTCTTCTTAAAGAGAAAGTAACAAAGTATTGGTGTGAAAAAAGCATAAAGAATTGTAATAAATCCACTTTTGGCCACTGTTGTGTATTGAAGTCCAGAAATTTGCAGTGCAATTAAGGCCGTAAGAAAAATTGAGCTGATAAAAGAGCCCTTAACTAGGTCAAAGTTAAATGAAC
Organism: uncultured Bacteriovoracaceae bacterium; assembly: GCA_937923325.1. The sequence goes on along the minus strand of CAKZUQ010000016.1, from coordinate 67,598 downwards.
TTTTTTTAACTTTTAAAAGTAAAGGAATAAGTGCAAGAGACGCAACTGCGAACCTAAAGAAGGTTAACCAAAATGGCCCAACTTCTTGTAAACCGTATCGACTTCCAATAAAGCCCATCCCCCAAAATATAGCAGCCACTAAGGCATAAAAATAAGCAAAGATCATAAGATTTGACTTATAGCGCAATTCTTAAAATGATGCAGTGAAAATGTAAAATTTACTTAATTCTTTTAAGAATGAACTCTATTACTTTAGCTTGATCTAAGCTTAAGAGTGATAAATCAAGCTCTCTAAGTCGTAACAAGTCTTCTAAGCGATCTAAATCAAACCTTATAGGAAGGTATGTAAAATTGTTTTTAATACAGCGAACGAGCTCCTTGGCCGTATCGTCTGCACTATATTTCACAGAAAGCCAAGTATCTTTAGACATATCTTCTTTAGATCCAAATAGATAAAATCCTCCATCCAAAGTCTCACCTATAATGTAAGAACTATCACTAGCTTCAAAAGCCGATATACTCTTTTCTATTTGTTTAAAATCAAGATGAAAGGAATCAGCTCCAATAAAGTATATATTATCATAATCTTCCCTTAAGGCTTTATAGATATGATTTAGTTTTTCACCTAAAGTTCCTTCTGTCTGTAAAACAGTATTATACTCATTCCAAAAGCCAGAAGAGAGGTCATCTGAAACAGCAACAACGTAATCCATATTCCACTTTTGAATTTCTTTTAAGGTTGAAACAATTGATTTGGTAAAAATTTCTTCAGCTAAGGGGACACCAATATCTTTAGACATTCGAGTTTTAACAGAAGATATTCCAGGAGTTTTTGAAAACATACACACGATTGATCTCATGTAACTCTCCTTAAATCTTTAAAGATTGCAAATACTAATAATGCAAAAGTAATAAAACTTCCAATTTCGACTAGAGATGTAAGTCCGTAAGGCATATAAGCAAATACTGAAGAAGCAATAGCATAATAATAGGACTTATTTTTTTTAACTAAAGGAACAAGCCACAAAAAATACCAAGGGTGAAGAACTGGAGAACACAAAAGAAAAAAAGCAAAGATCGTGATGAGAAGATCTTCATTCTTAAGAGCTCTATAAAGGAGGTAGGGATAAACAATAACAAATCCTCCTAAAAGAGCTAATCGCGATGCCTTAAAAGAAACTTTTAAATAAAGAAAAAGGTCCATTAAAAATGAGTTCCAATGCCACCTTTTAACAAACTCTGAACTACCAGAGCTATTTGAGTGGTTAAAGTATAAAAAGAGCACTAATAAAAGTGGTATAATTAAAAACACGGGAACTCTTTTAAGAGACTTATTTTTTAAGAAGAGATATGGAATAACTAATATTGATAAAATCTTAGATAAAAAACTTAAGATTAAAAAAAAGTGTCTTTTTACAAACTTATTAGCACTAATACCCAAGGTGAATAATGTCACGGCCACAAGATCAAGATGTACAGATTGAACAAATTCTTTTAGTAAAAAAGGAAGTATTAATAAAAAATACTTACTTGATTCTTTAAACCAGAATGGAATAATCCAGATTAAAATTAGTAAAAAAAGAATCTGCAGTATCAACATCGCATATGTATGTTTAAAAGGACTAACGAGTAAAAACAATACTTGTGCTAATGGAGGATAAATAGAACTTAAACTAGGATAGCCGACTTTATCTCTTTGAGAATACTTAATTTTATCCAATTGTTTTGAATTAGGTGCTAAGACATAAGGATTTTCACCAGAAGCTAATACCTTGCCTTCCCAGATATATCTATAGTGATCATTCTCAAATATTGGAGAAGAACCAATATAAAGAATACCACTAATTAACAATAATAGACGGGGAGAAATTTTGGATTTATTAAAAAAGAAAATAATAAAAATGAAATAAATTAAAGAGAGGCCAATAAAAAAATTGGCCCCAACAAATGAAGTCGTATCCGACTTAAATAAGAAACTTAAATATACGAATCCTATGTGAAATAAAAAGAAAAGACTTAGTTTTATTCTTCGTCCTCGCCTTTACTTTCATCTTCGTCTTCATCTTCATCTTCATCTTCATCAGCTAAGAAGTCTTCAGAATCTTCGGACTCAGACGCTGATGCAGAACCAGCTGCACTTCCACCTCCGCCTCCACCACCTGATGAATAAGCTGAAAAAGATAAAATAAGTAATAATGCTAATAATAGTAATTTCATGTCATCTCCATTTTAGAAAGTTGAACTATAGCCAATAGTGAATGTATTATGGTTGATATTATCATATTCTCTTGTAGAGTCATTTGAAATATTTTTAAAATCAAATTTAAATGCATACAAATTAAGTCCAAGCTTAAATGTGCGTACATCTCTTTTTAAAAGCTCAGTATTAGACTGATCTTCTAAGCTTGCAATTGCACTTTTAAAATCAAATGATTTGATTGAATACGATCCAGAAAAACTTACTTTTTTATCTAGTTTTAGGCTTGATCCAAGTTCAATACCGTATATGTTTAAATCGCTAGCTCCATTTACCATATCGTTTTTGTTAAATTGGCTTACGTTTAAATATGGACGTAATGATTTATTAAGTTTCACATTTAATTGAACTTTAGCTGAATAATCTAGTTCAGTTTGAGCTTTTACAACTCCAGTGGACTGAATATACCCATTTTCCTTAAAGGCAAGCTTATTTTGATACTCTGTGTAAGCTGTAAATAAATCAACATCAACATTCACTTTTTTAGTAAATTTAAAATTCGTATTTAATGATAATTTATGAGAGATATTATCATTATTTTGACCAGAGATACTTTCAAAAATTGAATAATCATGGTCATACTCAGCTAAAGTTACTTTGTAGTTTGAATCCAATCGAATACTTTTTAATAACTTCGCTTGAGCACCTAATTGAAAATAATACTTTTGGTGACTAGTAGAAATTAAACCGTAATCATAAATTCTACCAGTAGAAGTAAAAGTATCAAATTCAATATTATAACTACTATTTACTTTTCCACCAAAATCTAAAAACAGAGCGCTCTTTCTAGATAATTTTCTAAAAGCTACAACTGAAAAGCTTGCGTCAGCATTTCTTACTTGATCATCAGACTTATCTCTATTTAATAACTTATAACGAGAGCTATCTTTATCAAAGTCAGCATCAACATAAAAGTCTCCTGACAGCTTAATTTTTGGAATTAATTTAAAACCCATAAGTTTAATTTTTTTATTCGGCCTATAATTCAAAACAAGTGATAAAGACTTTGTGTTTTCCCCAACATTTTCAGCTCGAATAACCCCAGGGTTAAGCTCACTTACATAATCTCCATTAATAGAAAAAGGATTTTCAATGTAAGCTAACTTCACAGAGTAATTTGTCTTAGCGGACGCAGTAAACGTGCTTGCTAATAATAAGAGTGGTATAATAATTTTCATAAGCTATTTAATTCCCAGTTATAGTCTATATATTCAACATTTTCAGTAACATTAGCAGAAGGTATAAATTCTTGAATAAATGCCTTAAAAGTACTTGCAGGTTGTCCATTACTTAGTAAATGATTTTTAAAATCGTCACTATACCAATTAAACAAACTAGTAAGTCTAGTTTTTCCTTCAACAAATTCATAATTTCGGACTAAAGATAAACCTTTTATCGTAATATCTGTTAATTGTGAATCAATTTTATCACCTTCATAAGCCTCTGTTGCAAGAATAGGACAACCCTTTGCAGCACAGATTGCAGCAAAATGATACCTAGCATCTAATGTTCCATCAGAATTAGTAATATTATTCTTTAATAATACCTTCTCAAGACTATCTAAATTTACGGCTTCTCCAGCAATAAAATAATTAATCTGCGTAAAAGCTGCAAAAGATCCTTCTCCTAAAATATCAGAAATAGATTTAAGGCGAGAACCAGAAGCATCAAAAAGATTTGACAGTACAGTTTCGATTGCAAAGAAATTATATGCGTTTAAATACAATGCTGTTAAATCATCCTTTGAAAGAATGGAAGTATCAACATTCTTAATTTGCTTATACAAGTTTAAGCGAAGCTCTAAAGCTTCATCATCTCTCTCATCATACAACGTATCATAATCAACAAGAGTGTCATACTCATCACACGTAGAAGTATTAGAGATTGTACAATCAACTCTAACAACATACTTATCCAATAAAAGATTCATATTTTGAGCGATAGTATTATCGTTTGTAATAACATGATCTTCTGCATTAATAGCGGTTTGAGACTTATCTGAGATCAAAAGTGGGTCGACTTGGTAATTACAACTAACTAAGATCATAAGGCTAAATAAAACTTTTGTAACATTTTTCATAGAATTCCTTTTTAACATATAAAACATACATCATTGCTTGATTATAATTAGTATTCGTAACATAGTTAAAAAGGTTACACTTCAAGGAAATAAAATGATTAAACTTTTTACATACCTACTTATTATAATTACAACATCATGCAGCTTTGATGACTTAATTAATGGTGCTAACATTTATGAAGCAACCCCCCTATACCCTTCTATATCTCTATTTCATCATGAGGATTACAAAGAGTGCACCGCACAGGCTAATAAATTCCTTAAGTATGATATAAAGGGTGTAAATATTGTTATTAATCAATATGTAAATCTCAAGAGCAAAACAGTTCAAAACTATTGCTATAAGTATAAAGATAATTCATGTTCTGATATTAATGATGAAATAATCAAAAACTTTGAAAAAGAATTAACTAAATGCATAGATCAATTAGTTAAAAATGACATTGAAATTACAATACTTCCCCACATTGATGATAAAAATGGAGAGAAATGGAGAAATGAAATTAGTTATAATCCAACAACAAAGCTTAAAGGTTATAACTATTCAGATATTTTAATTAACCCAATCCTAAACGCTTTAACTAATGCAAATGCCAACAAAGTATATTTTAATATGGTTGGAGAAATGGGTAATACATTATTTATGAATGCCAAAGAATACAAAAGAATAGCAAATCAAATAAAAGAAGTTGCCCCTAGCTTTAAAGTTGGAGCTGGATTAAATTTCAATAAAATTAATGGTGGAGCAAAACCTAGCAAAATTAAATTATCGGATTTACAAAAGTTAATTCAAGAGCTGGATTTTTTAGGGTTCTCAAATTATAAGGCAGTGAATCCTAGAAAAAATGAAATTCAATTTCAAGACGCCGTATGGGATTTCATAAAAGAACTTAAAACATTCGGAATTATATTTCCAAAGACAAAAGAACTACACTTTTCAGAGATAGGCATAGGAGGAGGAGCACGAAAATATGATGGCCATACTGCTGCTACATCATATAAAGAAGCTTTAGGATCACCATATTCCGGTATTCATTCTGCATATAGTAAAGCTACAGATCCGTGGTCGAACCTTGAAGTCAAAAAAGCGCGATATTTTTATTATTACACTTTAGCAAAATATCTTTCAAAGAAAAAAAGGTATAACTTAACGAGAGCATATTTATGGAATGTTGGCTCTTGGGACTTTATGAGTATATATCCTGGAACATGGGGGTATGAAGACTCTGAAATAACGAAATACTTAATAAAGTATAATAACAGCCTTTACTTAGAATAAATGTCTTTAAGCTCTTTAATACTTTTTATTCTAAATCTATAATAAATCATAACTTTAAGGTTTATAAAGAGTCGCCTAAGAATATTAGACTCATATTTTCTAAAACTACAAACACAAGGACCTTTTAAAATAATTGGTTTTTCAACTCTTTTTAAATTATCAGATAAAATAACATCCTCTAAGAACCCTTCTAAACTCCCATTTAAAATAAATTCTTTTGTTTTACAAAAAATTACATTTGTCCAAACTAAATTTCCAAACCACTTTGTTCTTATATAATTCTGTAAAAAAAGATAAATTTTAATACCCACATTTGTTTGAGTATATTTCTTCAGGAACCCTCCCCAAATAAATGGAGACGAATGAGATAATAATTCATCAAAGTTTACAGTGCAATCGACTGGAAGAATAATAACATTTGGCTCATGAGTTTTAACGGCTACTGACTTGCACGCTTGATATATACTTTTCTCACCTTCATAGGTGAGTAGCTCAAACCCATATGACTTTATAATCTTAGCAGATGAGTCTACACTGCATGAATCCACAAATGTAATTTCAAAAGGGATGGAGCTTAAAAACTGTGAAAAAGAATTTGATTTTAAAATGTTCTCTTCATTTAAAATAGGTATTATAACTCTAAAGTCTTTCGTATTCACAAAAAGTCCAGGAATATTCGTTTTTTTCATCACTAGGATGAGTAAAAGAATGTGTAAGCTTAAATTTCGATAGATCTACATCAGGAAAAAACGCATCGCCATCAATTTCACAATCAACATGTGTGATATACATTTTATCAACTTTATTAATAAATTGTGAGTATAAATGTCCACCACCAATAATAACAAGTTCATCATGCTCTTTAAAAGCCTCAAGTGCAGCAGCTGGTGAGGTATAAACAAAAGCACCATCGATAGATAAATTTTGATTTTTCGTCAGCACAATATTGTCTCTTTTAGGAAGAGGTCTTCCTATAGAGTCATATGTTTTACGTCCCATTAAAATGGGTTTATTTAAAGTAACTTTTTTAAAGTTTTTAAGATCGTCACTCAACTGCCAAAGAAGTTTATTGTCTTTACCAATGACATTATTTTTAGAAATGGCAACCATTAAAGAGATGATCATATGGCCACTTTTCCCTTTATGTGAGGATGCGCTTTGTAGTTTATTAATTCAAAATCCTCAAATTTAAAATCATCTATACTCTTTATTTCTTTATTAATTTTAATTTGTGGTGAAGGAAATGGCTCACGAGTTAGTTGAAGGTTAACCTGCTCTAAATGATTACTATAAATATGAGCGTCCCCTATAGTATGTACAAAATCACCAACTTGAAGACCACAAACTTGTGCGATCATATGAGTTAACAAAGCATAGCTAGCAATATTAAATGGTACTCCTAAGAATATATCTGCGCTTCTTTGATACAACTGACAGGAAAGCCTTCCATTAGCAACATAGAATTGAAAAAACATATGACAAGGAGGTAAGGCCATGTGTTCAAGTTCTCCAACATTCCATGCATTAACAATGAGTCGTCTCGAGTTTGGATTATTTTTGATTTGTTCAATGACATCTTTTATTTGATCGTGTGTTTTCCCGTCAATTCCCTTCCAACTTCTCCACTGAACACCATATACAGGTCCAAGATCGCCATTTTCATCGGCCCATTCATTCCAAATACGAACACCATTTTCAGTTAAGTAGTTTGTATTACCACTTCCTTTCAGAAACCATAACAATTCATGAACAATAGATTTCATATGACATTTTTTAGTCGTGACTAAAGGAAAACCTTTAGATAAATCAAATCTCATTTGATGACCGAAGACAGAAGTTATTCCAGTACTTGTTCGATCCTCTTTTTTAGTTCCTTCATCAAGAACTCTTTTCATTAAGTTTAAATATTCTCTCATGTGTGTGTGCCTTGTTTAACAATTAAAGTTTTTCTCTCCATCATCATCGATGACATATTTTGCTTTGGGCTTTGGAGCTTTTTTTGGTGCTCGAGGTCCTTTTGGTGCTTTCCTTAAATCTTTTTGTCCTTCAAAAACTTTAGTTGGTCCATACCTTCTTATATATCTATTTGTTTTTGAAAATTCTGATTGATTTGTTTGTCTACAATCATCATGAATTTCAGCAAGGTCAGCACAGTTAACACACATCCACTCTGCATCTATTGAGTAATTGTTGTGCTTAAACCTTTCAACGTCAGGATATGTTCCACTACACTTTTCACAAAAATTTCTGCGGTATTGATGTTTCTCAGTTTTAGTAACATCTTTTTTATACTTATGCTTTCTTTCATTTTCTATTTTCGTTGTTTTTAAACCAGCTTTTAACAATGCATCTTTTAAACTAGACATTCTTTCTCCTAATACAAAATTACCAATTGAATATATCAAAAAATAAGAGATAATTAAATAAAAGTTAAAGGAAAAAGAAATGGTTATCAGTGGTTTAGAAAATCTATTAAACAATAAAGAACTACAAAGTAAATATAAAAGGAATGTTGCATTATTATGTCATAGTGCTTCTGTCGATAATAACTTAAATCATTCACTAATGAGGTTCAAAGAGTTATTCAAAGAAAGGTTGATAAAGGTGTTTGGTCCACAACATGGGTTTGTAACAGACGTACAAGATAACATGATAGAGACCGATCACTACACTCACCCATTTTTCAATTTACCAATATATTCATTATATTCAGAAACAAGAATACCAACAGATGATATGCTTGAAGGTATTGATCACCTATTTATTGATCTACAAGACGTTGGAACAAGAATCTATACTTATATTTATACAATGACACTGATTTTAGAAAAATGTGCTGATAAAAATATAGAGATTATTATCCTTGATAGACCAAATCCAATTGGTCTTGAGCATATTGAGGGCAACATACTAGATACAAATTTTGCAAGTTTTGTGGGTAGGCATGAGCTTCCAGTAAGGCATGCAATGACAATGGCAGAGATTGCACTTATGCATCAAAAGTATTGGGCAAAAGAAAAAGCTAATCTTTCTATTATTCCCATGAAAGGTATTTCAAGAGATATGTTTTTTGAAGACACTAAACTCCCTTGGGTAATGCCATCACCAAATCTTCCTACCGTTGAAGGATGCTTCACGTTTGTTGGAACAGTTTTATTTGAAGGAACAAACATATCAGAAGGTCGTGGAACAACAAGGTCACTTGAAATCTTAGGGCACCCAGGAATCAAACCATTTGAATTTAACGAACACATTGAGTCGATACTTAAAAATGAAGACTTAGGAGAATATAAGTTAAGGCCTATAAACTTTATGCCAACATTTCAAAAGCATGCAAATAATTCTTGTGGTGGATTTCAAATACATATTTTAGACAGAAAAACATTTAGACCTTGGAAGTTAAATCAAATTTTATGCAAAGAGTTTAAAAATGTGCTTAAAAGTAATTTTTCATATAAAAGTGAAGCTTACGAATACGAAACAAAATTCAACCCTATTGATATGATAAATGGTACAGATAGATTAAGAGCTTGGTATGAAGATAATGGTAGAAATGAGTTTTTAGATAAAATAGAACAAGAGAAAATGAAAGATTTTCTTGAAAAAAGATCCAAGATATTAATTTATTAAGAGGTTTAATATAAAATATAAGAGCCAACAAAATGTTGACTCTTATATGTTATCTTAAATTTATTTAAATGCTTTAATTTCACCAGACTTTAATTTGGCCTTATATTCAATAAGCATTGATTTCACTTTTGGCATTAAAATAAAGCAAGCAATAATATTAGGAACAGCCAATAGACCATAAACTGCATCAGAAATATTTAAGACAACTGATAGTTTAGCAATTGAACCTAAGAAAATAAATCCCACAAATACATATCTATACTTTGGAATATGCTTTTCTCCAAAAATAAAAGTAACTCCTTGTTCTCCATAATAAGACCAAGAAATGATTGTCGAAAATGCAAACATAGTAACAGCAATAGTTACAATCCAAGCACCTGCAGGCCCCATAACGCTAGCAAATGCAGCTGCAGTTAAGTCTGCACCAGTAGCACTTACAGATGCATCGGCCCATACACCAGTTGAAAGGATTGCAAGAGCTGTGATTGAACAAACAACAATTGTATCAACAAATGGTTCCAATAACGCAACTGTTCCTTCTGAAATTGGTGTAGACTTAGCCGCAGAGTGTGCCATTGCAGACGAACCCATCCCAGCTTCACTAGAAAAAGAAGCTCTTCTAATACCTTGAATAATAACTTCTTTTACAACAACTCCGGCAAATCCACCAGTGGCTGCAGTACCAAAGAAGGCTCCATCAAATATAGAACTCAACATAGCTCCTAAGTTATCAATATTTCCAAAAATAGTGATCAATGCTCCAGTTAAATACATTACGACCATTGCAGGAACAAGTTTTTCAGTAACCTGCCCAATTCTTTTAATACCACCCACTAAAACTAAAAAGGCAAATGCAGAAAAAATTAATCCAGCAACCCATTCTGGCATACCAGTTGCCGTGTTTAAAACTGACGCCATTTGATTTGATTGAAACATATTCCCTGCACCAAAAGATGATAGAATTGTAAACAAAGCGTATCCCCAACCTAGCCAAGCGAACTTTTTAGAAAGAGCATTTTTAATAACAAACATTGGTCCACCATGAACGGTACCATCAGTGCTAACATCTCTATATTTCAAAGAAAGAGTTACTTCAACAAATTTAGTTGTCATTCCGATAAAACCAGCAACCCATAACCAGAAAACAGCTCCAGGCCCACCAATAGAGATAGCAACAGCAACACCAGCAATATTTCCTAACCCTACTGTGGCGGACAAAGCTGTAGTTAATGCTTGAAAGTGAGTCAGCTCTCCTGGATCATTAGGATCGTCATATTTTCCCCTAACTATATCAATGGCATGCTTAAACATTGTTAACTGAGGAAAACCAAAGTAAACTGTAAATATCAGACCGGTAAAAACAAGTGCACCAACTAGAGGAACACCCCAAACCATACCAACGATTTCGCCAGTGATTTCTTCTAAATTCATTTTAATTCCTTTTATTTATAATACTATTTGAACATTCTCATTAAAGGTATAGGAGTCACCGATTTAGCATTAAGTCTTACTTTAGACTTTTGTATGTTTCTTGACCTTACATTTCGTACTTTATCTTTAGCAGCTGAAATTGCATCAGATAAAGTCATCTCTAAAGACATTTTTGCAGCATAAACAGCTCTATTAAGATTTACGATACCAGATGACTTCACTTTTAAAGAAAGAAATGACTTTTTATCAACTGTCTTCATTAATATTTCTTTTATTTCTTTCGGTGTTAAGTTTGTATTTTCATCTTTAATCAATGCAGCAACTCTAGCAACATAAGGTGCAGCTTGAGAAGTTCCACTTACCGGCAGATAATCATCTCCAGGAATTTGAGAATTAATCAGCATTCCAGGTGCAGCTAAATCTACCATCTTAGTACCATAATTAGAAAATGGTGCAATGAATTCGTATTTATAAGTAGCAGCAACAGATATAAAATTATCTGCTTTTATATTAGTTGGACTAGTTGGGTAAATATCATTATTTGATCCATCGTTACCAGCTGCAAATACAAATAAAGTATTAGGAGCTGCTTTGGAGATAGCCTGACCAGCTTCTATCAGAGCATTCAAGAAAAACTTTGATGCTTCATTGCTCTCTTTTTCTGTTGGTTTTCTAAAAAAGAATACCTTAAAAATATTATCGGTAATCATCTTGGCTTGATTAAAACCAGTACCAAAAGATCCATTCGCAATGTCTGCATTATGAGACCCAACATAATGTGCAATCTCTTCAAGTTGTGTAACTTGTGCTTTTCCAAGAGCTTTTAGCGCCTTCTTTAAAAGTTTCATTCTAAAACTAACTGGTTTATTTTTATTCAAAAAGGAAACTCTTTCTTGTTTTTTACCGAAAGGCTTAACTTCAGTAGGTATCAACTTCACTGATAAGATCTTAGCATTAGGATTATTATGTTGAGTAATTCCAGCTACATGCGTACCATGAACAAAATTACCAAATATTCCCATCTCTTTTCTAAAAGCTTCATCTGCTCTTTTTTCATTTAACCATTTTTTATCGTTTTCAGTAGCTTGACCTAAAAAAGATCTACCTTGTATTTCAAAGAACTTTTTTGGATCATCTGAGAAAGTACCTATATACTTTCTATCTATTACAAGATTATTATTTTCTGCAAAGTTCCAACCATAAAAATCATCTTGATAGCCATTTCTATCCTCATCTCGGTTGTTGTTATTAATATCAAGAGGATTTGTCCAAATATTGTTTAGAAGGTCTCTATGTTCAACATCTACACCACTATCGATAACAGCAATTGTTGCAGCACTTAAACTTAGAGTCGAAAGCATTCCCAACACTATTAAACATTTCATATCATCTCCTTGATAAATTGTAACTATAGGATTTACTATGGTCTAAAAATGAATCGAATCTGTCAACGATATGAAGTAAATGAAAGAAAATGAAAGTAAAAAGCCTTCACGAAGTGAAGGCCGTATATTAAATCTAAATGAGAGAGTTATCTATTTTCTAAGATTAACTTTGATAATCTTGAAATATTCGAAACACCTTCTGACTTTTTAACACCTTGAGATAATACATTAGAGACTCTACAACCTTGAGAAGAATCATAAACATAATCAGTTGCTCCTCTCACTAAAATACCTTCGATTGTTCCAGTTTTTGCATTAAAAACAGCTGAACCAGAGTTCCCCCCATAAGTATCTAAATCTGCATAAAAGAAATTTCCATCTAATTGTGTAACTGTTGCACCATCAGCAATCTTAGTCGGAAGGCCAGTTGGATGACCAATAACCACCAATTCTGTTCCTACTTCAGGTTGTCCTTCTTCTCTTACATCAAGAAATTCTCTATCAGTAACATCTCTATCTAATTCAATTAATGCCCAATCATCTTGTGAACCATTAATGTATCCAAGAGATCTAGCTATAATTTTCTTACATGAGTAAACAGATGTTTTGGGTACTGAGACTTCAAATTGATCGGAAGAATCAACTTTATAGTCAAACACCCACTTGTACTTTGAGCAGTCATAATCACTTTTAATACAGTGTCCTGCAGTAGCAATTAAATTTTTTCCAACAAGTGAACCAGAGCAACTAGCTGATACCATTTGCTTAGAAAATCTTTCAGATGCACACATTCCGTTATTTTCTAAAGAAGTACCTAAAATTTTTGTAACTCCATTAAACTTGTTTTTTATTTGTCTCTTATTAATCATTGCTGCTGTAGATCTTGATAAATTTACAAATTGATTATTTTTTGATTCAAAAACATCAACTCTGTTATCCTCACCATAAACAACTTTGTTATTTTGAGCAAATACTGCAAATGACGATACTGCTAAAGCTAGCGATAAGACTTTTTTCATTAGAATTCCTTTCTTTTAAATGCACTCCTCTTGAGTGCTGTGATTTTCTTTAATATTATCATATGTCAAAAAGGAAAATCAGCTACTAACAACTTCTTACATATTAGATGATAGAAAAAAGTATTGCACCACAGGCAATCAACCTCCCTTCTGAATCAAGCCTAACAGAACGAGAGCTTTTATAATTGAATAGTTCTAGTTTTTCTTGTAGCGATTTTTTTTCCTCGCAGGCTAGCTTTAAAATTAAGAAGTTATTAACATTCTCTTTTTTATTAATAGTAATAACACTCCCATCATGCAATATAATCTCAGGAACATTATTTAATATGCGAAATTCAAGCTCAAAAAGAAAAGTAAACAAAGAGACAGTCAATTCAGGATCAGCGGTAAAAAGTTGAGACTTAACAAGACTTAGCACCCTAGAATATCCAAAGATTTTTGAGCGCTGATTATTGGAATTACAGAATGAGATCTAATAATCATATCTGTTTCTATCCTCTGAAATAGATTTGTTAAAATATTTGAGTGAATTTGCTCAATTTCATGCATATTATTTTTTAAATCAAGGTTCTTAGGCATTCTTAAAAATGATTTTTTTGAAATGCCAACTAAAATAGCAGAGTATAATTTCAAACTATCAATAGTATGAAGCTCTCTTAAAAGTTTATGATTTTGTAAATAACTTTTGGAAAAACCAAAACAAGGGTCTGCATAAACATTTCTTTTAAAGTCAAGAATTCTTGAATGTTCCTTAAAAAAGAGATTTACACTTTCGACGATATCACTACAAAAAAACTCCATATGGTTATTGGCCAAACTTCTATCGAGGCAAAGATTATGACAAAGAACATAGTCAAACTTAAGACTATCTTTAAGTAAATATAACAACTCAGAATCTACCTTACCAGAAATGTCGTTAAATATTATCTTAGTCTTTGGCCAAAAACGATTAATCATAAGTGCAACTTCATAAAAGACTTCCGGCTTATATGTATCAATTGAAATTGCTTTACAAGGATCCGCCACATCAAATAAGTATGGAAAAAAGTCATTCTCAAACCTAGAGAGTTCATCCATTGATGAGATTGCATTATTAAAAGGAGCAGTGCTCTCAGCTCCAATATCGAGTATATCGAAGTCACTTAAAAGTCTTTTTAGACTATTGATGCAATGATTTTTACCACCATCACTAAATGAATTGGGAGTTATATTCACAACTCCCATTGTTTTTAAATTACGCTTGTTCAGTTTTTTCTTCAAGATCATCTGATTTAGTTTTAACCTCTTCTTTTGGAGCAACATTGGCCATTGGAACACCAATATCTTTACCTTCAAGTAAATCATCAATTTGCTGTCCATCTAAGGTTTCCCAAAGAATCAATTTCTCAGATAGAAGATTAAGTTCTTCCTTATTTTCCTGTAATATCTTTTTAGCTATATCGTAATTCTGTCTAATTATTTTTGAAACCTCTTCATCAATAACTCTTGCTGTTTCTTCAGAGTAAGTTGAGTTATCAGCGCCTGGCCCATAGCCGAATGGAGTATTAGGATTCTGAGTAAAGTTAATGGTTCCCAGCTTATCGCTCATTCCCCAGTTACAAACCATTTTCTTAGCTAGATCTGTTGCCCTTTCAATGTCGTTAGAAGCGCCTGCTGTGTAATCTTCAAATATTAATTCTTCAGCAAGCCTTCCACCTAGCATCATAGCTATTTCATTATTTGCACGGGCTTTTGATATACTTAATCTATCCTCGCTAGGTAATGATACAGTTACTCCAAGTGCACCACCTCGCGGTATGATAGAAACTTTATGAATTCTATCTGTATGAGGGAGTTTTAATCCAACAAGAGCATGTCCAATTTCATGAAATGCAGTATTTCTTTTTTCTTCATCAGAAATAACCATAGACTTTCTCTCTACACCCATAAGAACTTTGTCTTTAGCATTTTCAAAATCTATGTTGTGCAGTTTATCTTTATTTTCTCTTGCTGCTAATAAGGCAGCTTCATTTACAAGATTTGCTAAATCAGCCCCTGTAAAACCTGGTGTTCCTTTTGCAATAACTTCTAAATTCACATCATCAGACAATGGAGATTTCTTTGTATGTACTTTTAAGATTCCTAATCTTCCTCTTACATCTGGTCTTCCTACATTTACACGTCTATCAAACCTACCAGGTCTTAACAATGCAGGATCTAAAACATCAACTCTGTTAGTCGCAGCCATTATGATTACACCTTCATTTGACTCAAATCCATCCATCTCAACAAGCATCTGGTTTAGAGTTTGCTCTCGCTCATCGTGACCACCACCAGTTCCACCACCTCTATGTCTACCAACAGCATCAATTTCATCAATAAAAATGATACAAGGGGCATTCTTTTTACCTTGCTCAAATAAATCTCTCACCCTAGAAGCACCAACTCCGACAAACATTTCTACAAAATCAGACCCAGAGATAGAAAAAAATGGAACTCCTGCTTCTCCTGCAACAGCTCTGGCCAATAAAGTCTTACCTGTACCAGGAGGACCAATTAGTAGTACGCCTTTTGGGATTTTACCACCAAGCTTAGTATATTTCTTAGGCTCTTTTAAGAAGTCGACAACTTCTACAAGTTCCTCTTTTGCTTCTTCTACGCCACTTACGTCTGTAAAGTTAACCTTTTTAGCCGATTCATTTAGCATTTTAGCCTTAGATTTTCCAAAACTCATTGCCTTGCCACCACCGGACTGGAGTTGCTTTAAAAAGAACATAAAGACAACGAATATAAGTATCATTGGAAACCAATTTATAAATAAAGTAGACAAAAAGCTTTGTTTCTCTTCAGGTTTATAGTTTGGAGTAATGCCTTTTGACCTGAGGATATTAAATGTTGCATCACCAGTATTACCAGTTAACTCAAAGTGTTTTCCACCTTCAAATCCATCAACAAACTTTCCTCTTATAGTATTTTGTCCTTGAAATACTACATCCTTAACTCGTCCTTGATCAACAGAGTCAATGAACTCAGAATAACTAATGTTCTTTAAAGCAGGGTTCTTTTGGTCTAATTGCTTCATAGCGAAAGCTACAATGAGCAAAAGCACAATCCATAATGCTACAGTTTTTTGTTGTTTTTTCATCTTCTTCCTAATATTTGATCGGTTTTTTCACTTATAGTGTAAGTCCCTTAAAAGATGGTGGCAAGTTCTTAAAAAACAAGATCTAGAAGTTTATTTTTATTTTGAGGTTTATTCCATTGTCGCAAAAGATCTAGAGGTGCAATCTTCCCTTTAGTATTGACATCAAAAGGATAAGAGCGATTAATGGTGTTCAATTTATAGTTTTTAACTTTACAGAAATTACAAAAAAAAGTTTTCCTATCAAGCAACAAACAAATAAAATCTTCTATTCCAACTTTAGAATAATTCTTAGAAGAAGAGCTCCATGGCATACGTTTAGATATATAAAGGTGATTATAGGATACATAAACTTTAATTCCATCAACTAAGCTTAATGGTCCTAAACTATTATTTTTCAATGCTTTTTTAACTTTTTCAATTTGAAGTCTAGTTGAACCACGTTTTTTTGAACTTAATCTCTTTACTTGAGTATTAATCAACTCATCTAATCGATCATACTCACCAGTATGATCAAAGGAATAAAGCTCTGAGTAGTCAGTTCCTTCAAAGCATGTAAATTCTTTTTGCTTTAAAGAAGATAAATTAAACTTTAAAGCGAGTTGATTGGCCCTTGATACATAGTTCTTTAAATAAGAAGGGTACTTCTTCTTTATTGCTGGGACAATAATATTTCTAACATAATTTCGCTCATAATTTAAAGAGGCGTTTGTTGGATCTTGTGAGAATTCTAAATCTCTTAACTTTGCATAATAAAGGATTTGGATTTTAGAGAAACACATAAGTGGTCTTACAATGTTTTCATTGACTAAGGGAATACCAATAGAGTTCCTAAGTGATGATGATTTAAACTGTTGCATTAGTGACCATTCAAATGAATCATCAATATGATGGCCAAATAGTAAAGGATATCCCTTTGCAATACTTTTAAGACTCTTATACCTTCTGTCTCTTGCAGTACTTTCAAAGTTACTCTGCGGTAGACCTTCAAGCCTAATGATTTGAAAATCGAGATCTCGCTCTTTACAAAATGACCTTACAAATTCTTCATCTTTTGCATTACCTCTCCTATTTAAATGATTATAATGAATTATCAATAGATTTTTGGAATATCCGCAACTAATTAATAAATCAACTAATACAACGGAATCTATTCCTCCAGAAAAAGAAACAACTATATTCTTTCCATTATTCAGTAAAGAATGTTTTTCAATAAAATTTTGAAAGTGGTTCTGAAATTTTTTTGGCATATAGTAAAATTATAGATAAATTTATCGAAAATGTATATTAAACTAGAACCTTATTCACATCTCAAGTATCTCGTGGGTCCTCTTTTTTTAGACATAACGCTCTGTTAAATTACTCTGTTTAAACTCAACCGTCTTCTTACTAGACCTTCACGTTTACTATTTGCTAATAAACAAAAGTGATAGATACTTGTTAATCATAATAATACTTTTGATTTTTTTTTATTCAAACATAAGAAGATATCTTCATGAAGACTTTATAAGCGAATATGACTTAAGTTATTTAAAGTTGTTAAAAACAACCATAGGATAATACAAAAACAATATTCTTCCTGAGTCCAAAATTAATCTGTTTTACAATCATTAGCTTTAGTTAAGAATAAGCGAGATTTCATTTAAGACTTTTAGCTTCAATCCCTAAATCTTTTCTACAGAGTTGTATTATTTGATATACTTGATTTATATAAGCCTGCTCAGAGTAGTTAGTGTTAAAATAAAGTGCCTTGTATCAACATTGGCTATGGTCATAATTTTCTTAACTTACCATACCGCTTTTGATTAAAGTCTGGGCTATGATTACTGACAAGCAAAAAAACAGATAAAGCTTGAACGAAAAACAGACATTTAAATGAAATTAAAAAGAGGAAGTAAAAACTCCCTCTTCTTAACTATGTGTATTTTTTTATAGTTTAAAGCTTATCAAACTAGTCATTACAGTGCCTTTGGTTCCAATGGCATCCATTCATACCAGCTTCACCTCTATCACCTTTATCACCTTTATCACCTTTATCACCCTTGGCTCCTTTCATACCAGTATGACCTTTATAACCTCTAAATCCTCTTTCACCGCGCTGACCATCGTGACCTTTATCACCTTTGTCACCTTTCTCACCTTTTTCACCGCGCTGACCATTGTGACCTTTATCACCCTTGTCACCTTTCTCACCTTTTTCACCGCGCTGACCATCGTGACCTTTATCACCCTTTAGACCATCTTTTCCGTCAACTCCGTCTATACCATTTTCACCGTTTAGACCATCTTTTCCGTCAGCTCCGTCTTTTCCGTCAGCTCCATCTTTTCCGTCAACTCCGTCAACTCCGTCGATTCCGTCTTTACCATCAGCTCCGTCAGCTCCGTCGATTCCGTCTTTACCATCGGCTCCGTCAGCTCCGTCGATTCCGTCCTTACCGTCAACTCCGTCGATTCCGTCTTTACCATCAGCTCCGTCAACTCCGTCTATACCATCTTTTCCGTCAGCTCCGTCGATTCCGTCTTTACCATCGGCTCCGTCAACTCCGTCTATACCATCTTTTCCGTCAACTCCGTCAACTCCGTCGATTCCGTCTTTACCATCGGCTCCGTCAACTCCGTCTATACCATCTTTTCCGTCAACTCCGTCAATTCCGTCTTTACCGTCAATTCCGTCAATTCCGTCTTTACCGTCAATTCCGTCTTTACCGTCAATACCATCTTTACCATCAATACCATCTCTACCGTCTTTACCATCTCTACCGTCAACACCATCGCGTCCGTCAACACCATCTCGTCCGTCATATTCACCATTCTTCAATTTTCTTAATTCTATAATCATTAAAACAGTAACCGTTGCCACTAATGCAACACCAACTATAATAGCAATTGTTGTAAAAGTAGTTTTAGAACTTTTTGATTCAAAGGCAGCTCCTGTCTGATCAGTATCTTCCATAAAGTTCATTGTAACCTGTGCAATCCTCTCCTCAGATAAATTTTGAACTTTCAAAGAACTGACTAATCTTCTATAGTCTTCTCTCTTTTGTGGGTTTAAAATTCTTGACTCCATAACTGTCTGAACATCTGCTATTGAAGTTCCAGTACTCAAAAGAGCTCTTAAACCATTTCTCAAACGTGTTTCATTCTCTTGCTTATACCCAATATCACGGCCATCCCAGCCATCCATGTAATACTGGTACTCATCCAGAACATCATTAATCTCTTGAAGATTTACTGATTTTTGTGTCTTAACATAAGACTCTTCAATCATTGCTCTAGTGTTTGAATATGCAAACGCTGTAGAGTTAGATAAAAGAGCAAATGAAACTGCTGTAAATACAGCTTTACTAATAGGTTTGAAGTTCATTTTTTTCCTTTGTTTGTTTTTATATAAATAAAAATACAATAAAATATACTAATTCAATCAAGAGTAACACGAAGCACAAACGACTTCAACGCAAAGTGTCTATATTTGATGAAATATATTTTTTTATTTTTAAATTTTGTCAATATTTTAGATACTTAGATTATTAAAACTGTATTAACATTTTACATGTTTTTCTCTATTTAGCGTCGATTTAATTCCAATTAAAATATAAACAGCTATTCATTTTTTTTTTGCGCCACTTCATACAAAAAAAAGCATTAAATCTATTAAAAACTAATTATTATAGAACTACTATATAGAAATAGCGCTCTGAAATTGAAAACTCTATAAATCACTCAACAGAATATATTAACTATTAATAAGACAACTTTACACATAACTTAGAATAGAATTTGTAAATACGATTTTAGATACTAAATAAAAACTAAACAGGTATATTTTGTAGAAACTATTGTCACTTCCTCAATAAATCAACACTTGATGATTAGCATGAAGTTTTAAATGCTTGAAATTATGATAAATTAAATGGCACACGACATGCAACTACTCAAGAATGAAACATATATACATAACTACAATTCTATTAATTGGAACCCTTACAACTCATGCGAGTACATTCTATAAAAGCGAAAAAGATCTAGATCTTTTAAAAAATGACAAAGAAGTCATATCGAGAATTATTAGC
This sequence comes from uncultured Bacteriovoracaceae bacterium, assembly GCA_937923325.1. The sequence continues at coordinate 47,326 of CAKZUQ010000016.1, read as the reverse complement.
AAAAAAGAAAAGAAAAACATTATTATAGACACTGAACTTGTCAGTAAATACAAAGATGCTTTTTTCCAGGCAACAAGAAAGCTTATCGAAAGAAATAAAACTAAATGCGAATTGAATTTAATTTCTTTATTTAAAGAAAACTTAGAAAGTTATAGCTTGGATAACTCAAAGTTGAGTATCGATAATTACTTAAAACAACTAAGAATATCAAATTTTATTGATGACATATACCTTGATACATCTTTAAACTTAAATGATGATTATCATGCCTTAAAGCTTCTGAACCCCAATAAAAAAATAAAGTTAAGAGGCCTCAATAATAAATACGCAAGAGAAGTTTTACAGTCAAATAAAACAACAGAACTTTATCAAAACTTCACAGATGCAGAAGAGGATATACAATGTTTATATTCAAGATTCAGCATATTGAAATTCACAGTAAAAATACCAAAAAATAAAAAAATAAATAACAAGGAAAGACTTAAAGCTCTTAAAGTAACTAATCTGGATGCTTTAAAGAAGAAACTAATAACAAAGACAACATTTCAATCGATTGAGTACTTAAGAAAAAAATCATTTATTACAAAGAGAAAGCTCAGACTAAGAGATTATTATGACATAATATTTGGTGCTAAAAATAAAATGAAAACAAGAAATTCTAATTATAATGTTGAAGACATCAACTTAGAAGAAGATGAGTTTTCGACAAATAAATTAAGGTGGTACAAAAAGTTAACACAAAGAACCAAGCTATATCAAAAGTATGATGTAACTCAAATTATACTTATGGCCCAAGTTTTACAAAAGGCATCATGGAGAATGGGAGTTGACCCGGACGTAACAGCAAATGCACCAGTCATAACTCAAAGTTTTGTTATAAATAATGCTGATGGAACAAAAGAAAACTATGTTGAAAAAATTGAACTAGATACTCAAAGTCAATACAATTTAGCAAGAAAAAGAATGAGAAAAGACATACATGATCTTCAAATGATGAGTACTTTCATCGAGAAAAAAATTTTTTACGAAGAAGTTGTAATGGCAGCATTCGAAACTGGTTATGTAACAATAGAAGATATTAACTATGTTGTACGATATGATGATTTGTGGAATCCATCAAAAACGAAATTTGAAAGAATTACTGGTTACATTTTTAGATTCACAGGCTTAAGTTTATTCTTTGTACCTCCACCATTTAATGTGGCAGCTACAATAGGCCTATCAATAGTAGAAGGAATAGTAAAAAAGCTATCAATTAAAGGAGAAGATAATGACCATGCTGCCACGTTTATCAATTAATAAAGCGTTATTATTTTTATCTATAATGAATACAAGTTTATTTGCTCAAAAAGTGTGCACAAATAACTTTAAAGTATTAGTAAAAAGTAAGAAAGACTACTCATTTCAAACAAGAGAACTAAAAGATATGTTTTGTGAAAAAACATTTGAAGGAAAATTCTTTAAAGTAGTACAGGGAACTTCGAATGATCCAATAAGTTTTGATGGCAATATTGAGCTTGTGAAAAAAGCGGCCAATGTTTATTACCATTTAACGCAAGCAAGAAACTACTGGGTAAATGAACTTGAAAATGATTACGTTAAAAATCTAGAGCAATTAACGATCAGATTAAATATAACTAATTCATATTCAAAAACAAGGCATTACAAACATGAAAACCATACGAAAAATTTCAACAATGCATGGTCAACTCCAGAAGGAAAGACTCCTAGATTTATAAAAGAAAAAAAGACTTGGGGCCAAGAAATATGGTTTAGTCCAATGAAAAAATTTGAAACAAGAAAGAATGTTAAATCAATTGGAAACAATCCTGTTCATCAAGGATTGAAACTATTAAAAGAACCAATTGTTGACTATCAAGGAAATGCGTTGCTATACGGAGGACTAGGTGTAATTGCATCACCAACATTTGGGACTACATACTTAAACAAATCAATCGAAAGATTAGCAGTTATTGCAGGTTTATATGGATTAGTAGAAGTTAGTAAATACCTAGATAAACCATTTACAGAGAAATATTACTTTATTGATACTGCATTAGTTCCGGATATCATATATCATGAATTTTCGCACATTGCTCTATCTGATACAATGAAAACAGTACACTCTGTTCCAGTAATTGAAGGCGTAGCAGATTATTTTGCAGCAAGGATATCACAAACAAAAGATAAGCAAATATACAAAAAAATTAAAAATATTTCGAGTAACAAAACAAAAAAATTAAAGAATAGAACATTCTATCATCCAGCTCTTGAGCAGTCTTGGAATGCAACAAGTGACTTCACATTAAGTTTACTTTGGAATACGAGATTAAACTTTAACAAAGTAAATGAATCTAGAAAAAAGAAGAAAAAAGACAGTTTAGCAAACTTTGACAAGATTCTTTATCAAGCTCACTTTGAACTTCATGAAGAATCAACTATTCTTGAAGACTTAACTAAAGCACTAGTTAATGAATGTATAGAGAACTGTAAAAGTAAGAGGTTAGGATTACAAGTACTTAATAGAAGTTTTGAACAAAAAGGCTTAAACTAAGAAATGGTAGCGACGGGCAGAGTTGAACTGCCGACCCCCGGGATATGAATCCGATGCTCTAACCAACTGAGCTACGTCGCTATATTTAAAGTAAAAATAAGATAAAGTTATTGAATAACTCTGTCAATTAAAAATAGAGCTAAGCCTATGTTTTTTAAAAGATCAGAAAACTATTCTGCAACGCATATGGTCTTAATATTTACAAATTCTAAAAGCCCTTCTCTTGAAAGCTCTCTTCCCATGCCGGACTCCTTAATACCTCCAAAAGGAAGTTCAATGTTGGACTTAACATAACTATTGACAAAAGAAGCTCCTGCATTAAGACGATTTTCTGCTAAATCTAATAGTTGTGCAGAGTTTTTACCAAAAACACCACTACCAAGACCAAAAGTAGTATCATTTGCTATATCTACAGCTTGATCTAAATCGGTGAACCTAAAAAGCGAAATAACAGGTCCAAAAAACTCCTCTTTATAAGCAGGCATTAACGTTGTGATATTTTCAATTATGACTGGTGAAAGATATGCACTACCAGATTCAGGTTTCGAACTATAAGTAACCTTTGCCCCCATATCCTCACATAATCTAACACGCTCCAAAAGAGCATTTCTAAAATCTACAGTAGACATAGGCCCTAATTTACAATTTAAATTTGAAGGGTCATTGGGTTGTGAGAGATAAAAATTAATCTCTTGCTTAATATATTTAAGAAAATCATCATAGACAGAGTCAGCGACAATAAACCTTTTTGCACCGATACAGCTTTGTCCATTGTTCTGCAAACGACTTTCGACACATAGCTTAGCAGCATAAGGAAGATCGGCATCTTCTAAGACTATATAAGGGTCAGAACCACCTAACTCCAATAAACATTTTTTTAAGTTTTGAGCCGATAATATAGCAACTTGCCTACCAACATCCGTACTACCTGTGAAGGAAACACCTTTAATCCTATCATCTTGAATTACATTCTTTACAGATGTACCGGAGGTAAGAAGAGAACTAAAAGCTGATTTATGAAACCCAGCACTTTTAAAAGCATCATCAATAACTAAAGAGCAGCCTGATACATTACTAGCATGTTTAAGTATTACAGTGTTACCAGCCATTAAAGTAGGAACAGCAAATCTGAAAACCTGCCAAAATGGGAAATTCCAAGGCATAATTCCTAAAATAACACCTAAGGGCCGATAAACAATCTTACTTAAAACATAATCAGTAGGAACAACTTTATCCTTAAGAAAGCTCTCTGAGTTTTTAGCGTAATAACGACAAACGAGCGAACACTTTTCGATTTCTTGAAGACTTTGAGAAATAGGCTTACCGACTTCTTTAGTTATAATTTGAGCATACTCAAGCTTATTTTCCAAAAGAACGTCAGCAAGACGCAAAAATAGCTTAGACCGTTTCGCGAAACTTGTAGATCGCCAAGTTGGATAAAAATCATCAGATTCTTCAATGATAGATGAAACCTTCTCCTTTGAAAATTCTGTATAACTAGAAATAAGAGTATTAGTAAATGGGTTTATTGATTGCATAAAGACCTTTTAATTTAAATTACTTGAGAATAATTTTTTTTCCATCAAAAAATAAGAAAGTCTTTCCAATAAAAGTCATACTCTCTCCATCAACAATAATACCTGCACCATCAGGAGATGCATAAATTTTTCGTCCAGTTTTTTTTGTATGATTTTTTAATGCATTATCATATCTTTTTGAGTTTTTATAGTGAGGAAAAAAATCAAATTTATTAAGGCCAAGTCCGGTTAAGTTCTTTAAATTTTCATCATTGTCATCACGATCAAATTCAGGAATACCGGCCATATCAATATTTTGGCTCATAATAATTGCACCTGCACTGAGACCAGCAAGTATACCTCCGCGCTGAACAAAGGATTTTAAATTTTTAAGAATACCAGACTTGCGAAGGTGCTTCAAAAAATAATAAGTATTACCACCACCAAGGTAAATAATATCAGACTTTAAAACTTCATTACGTAGAACGTCACTAAACTCAACATCAACAGGAAAATTAATAAGTTTATTAATTCGATATTTTTGAAACTGAGCAGCAAACTCAATAAACTCTGACTCAATAAAGTAGGAACTAGAAGGTACAAATGTTATTGTAGGATTCTTTTTTCCAGATAGTTTTATCATATTTCTATCTAAAACTACATTATCAAGATCATCTCCACCACTATAAAGAACGAGTTTCATAGACCCTCTCTATACTCTTTAACAATATCAAAAAAGCTCATCAAAAGATCTTTATTCTTTAGTTCAGATGGTTCTTTAACATAATCGTAGATACATTGTATTCTTGAAAAATCATCAATTAGTGAATATAAGTCATCTGACGAAATCTTATTTTTTTGTTTAAGAATCTTTTCAACAATTATTGAAATTGAATCTCCGGTAACTCTAGCAAATTTATTCCTTTTTGCAGAATTCAATGATAATAACAAGATTTGTTTATCAAATGATTGTTTATTAATTAAGGATGCTTCAGTCACGATATCCCAATATTTGTCTTGGAAACCTTTAATCATCTTTGATCGGTAAGAAGAGATTTCAACATCTTCTTCTTCAGCATAATTACTTTTCAAAATATTAATAAAGTCTGAATCGGAAACCTTACTTTTAGTGGCAATTATCAACTTTGGAAGCTCTCTTAAAATATCTCTCATACAGAATATTGCATTCCAAGATATACCATCAGATACCTTAACTAAGCCTTTTTTAGACTTGGCTCTTTCGAAATAATTAAATATTTTACTAAAGTCTTTTACAAGACGAGACTTCTGCTCCAGAAGAATAATACTTGTTTTTTCATCAAGCCCAAGCTTGAGCAATAAATTCCTATTTTTTTGATTTTCAAACTCAGTATCAAATAACTTAAGAAATTTATCTTCTTTAAAAGTCTTTAAGTTTCTCTTTTCCTTGTTTTTTATAAAATCAACAAGCTGGATAAAGCACTGGACAATATACTTAGCTTTATCTCTTTGTTCAAGAATCGTAGTAGAAAAACGATCGACATCATCATAACGATACTCAGAGTGAAACATCCCAAACTGCCTTATAGAACCATAATCTATAATAGAGCCATCCATTAATATATTATCACCATCCCAATCTAACCAGCAAAAAATATATTCACTCTCAAATATTGATGCCATTTTAGCAAAGTCAACAGTTACCTTTTTTAAGAAATACGTATACTTCTTAGAGTCAACTGGACAATCAATCCAATCTTTTAAGGATTTTTGAGATTCAATATAATAGTCAACAAGTCCTTTTAAAGATTGATAATTGGATTGCTTTAGATGCAAAAAGAAATGACTAGGTCGAAGTAAGCTTTTATGAGCTCTAACGTTAATAGCATAGCCACTCTCAAACTCAAGCACAGCTAGAGTTCGCTCTGTTCGTATTTTATTTTTGTAAAAAAACTCACTAAATAAAGCTTGAGCAACTCCTTCATCGACCTCAGCAAAACCGCAACCATATGAAATTGAGGGATCACCACTTTCAAAGAATTTATTATATTTAGATGTTGCAGGACTCAAACGAGTTCCACCCGTACCACAACTTGTAATATCCCAAAATCCTTTTTTAGATTTAAGTTGTCCATTCCAAATACTGCGACCATCTCCAGAGTTTAAGCCAAGCTTGTCTGTGTGTTGAAGTTGCAAGTAACGAGTTGCCATAAATCTTTTATTGTGAAGTTTCGTTTTTGGGTAGCTTTTGTTATTTTCAATATCAAATTCGTTAATAATTAAAATAGAGAAAGTTGATATAATCTTTTCTTCTAACTTTTGATTTAAACAACATAAATGATCATCGGAGATGAGTCCCATTTCTTTTGCCAGAGCAAAGTTAAAATACTTAATTTTTGCATTAGATCTTCTTCTGACTTCATAATCGATAAAACCATCCGAACAAACATCTTTAAAGGGATGGGATCCATCTAACTTATCAAAGTTAATATATTCATTTTTTTTAGATTCAGACATATGAATGATTATACAAATAAAAACTATATTTACAAAGGTTGCTAATAAAAAGAAACTCCCAAGTCATAAGATCAGACATTTTCTATAATAATGCTTACTGTATTATTTTTATCAGAAATTTTGAAAGTAAAGTTGAACAAAACTAAGGATTCTGAATATGTATCATAAAGATCCCTAAGGTTTTTAAAGTCTACATTATTTTCAAAAATAAAAAATACATTTAAAAAGCCACCTTGAGTATGAAATTTAATACTGACTGGCTCATTTGAGCAATCACCATGACTTAAATCACTAAGAAAATAAGCAAAAAAAACTCTGAGTAAGAATTCCACAGAGTAAGTCAAATAAACGATATCTTCTTCATAACTTAAGAGTTTGTGAAACTTACTAGAACCATAAGTGTTTATACTTTGCAAAATTAAAGAGTTTAATGATATTTGGGTCAAACCAATTTTCTTTTCTTTTTCTTTAAGGTTACGAGAAAGAGAAATAATCTTTTTGACAGAATTATTTATCTTGGTCGTAGAGTCCTCAATATGCTTATTTTCAATGCTTCTTAACTCTCGAGAAAGCATACTAGTTCCAAAGTTTATTATTTGAAGAGCGCCATTAACATGATGCCTGTAATCAGAAACAATTTTTGAATATTTATCATTTTTAAGTTTGAAATTGACCAGTAACTGTAAAACATCATTTATTAACTTCGTATCAACAACAATATCATCGTTAACTTTTCTTTTTAAAAGAAGGTAAAAAACAATAATAATAAGCACTACACTTAGAGTAAGTAAAAAATATGTACTAAAGATATAAGTGTCCATGCATATATCTTTATAATAATCACAGCAAAAGACAATGCAAAAGATTGGCAATTAGTATTATTTCACATAAAATTATAAAAAATGGAGAATATAATGAAAGGCTTAAATAAAGTTGTTGAAAACTATGACGATGCCCTTGCAGGCTTAAGTGATGATATGCTTCTTATGGTTGGTGGTTTTGGACTTTGTGGTATCCCAGAAGGGCTTATACAAAAAGTTGCAGATAACGGAGCGAAAGGTTTAACCTGTATATCTAATAACGCTGGTGTAGATGGTTTTGGCCTAGGGAAACTTTTGGAAAAACGGCAAGTAAAAAAAATGATTGGTTCGTATGTTGGTGAAAACAAGTTATTTGAAGAACTTTTTTTAAGTGGTGAAATGGAAGTTGAGTTAACTCCTCAAGGGACTTTAGCGGAAAAAATTCGAGCAACTGGAGCTGGAATACCTGCATTCTTCACAGCAACTGGAGTTGGTACTCAAGTCGCCGAAGGAAAAGAATCTAAAATTATCAATGGTAAAAAGTATATTTTGGAAGAATCTTACCCTAAAGCTGACTTTGCACTAGTAAAAGCTTGGAAAGCAGATAAATTTGGTAACCTTATTTTTAAAAATACTGCCGCAAACTTTAATCCTATGATTGCAACAGCTGGAAAAATTACAGTTGTTGAAGTTGAAGAAATTGTAGAACCAGGAGAATTAGATCCGAATTTCATACACACTCCAGGTATATTTGTTGATCGTGTAATTTTAGGAAAATTTGAAAAAAGAATTGAACAAAGAACTGTAAGGGAAGAATAAGATGGCCTTAACAAAAAATCAAATAGCACAAACAATTGCACAAGAACTAAAAGACGGATATTACGTAAATCTTGGAATTGGAATACCAACACTAGTAGCAAACTACGTTCCTGAGGGAATTGAAATTATGCTTCAATCGGAAAACGGACTTCTAGGGATGGGAGAATTCCCAACAGAAGAAAATATTGATGCAGACTTAATAAATGCAGGTAAACAGACTGTAACAGCAATTAATGGTGCTGCAATGTTTGATAGTGCTCAGAGTTTTGCAATGATTAGAGGCGGCCATGTTGATCTAACTGTACTTGGAGCTTTTGAAGTTGATCAATCCGGTAACTTAGCTTCATGGATGATACCTGGCAAGCTCGTTAAAGGAATGGGTGGCGCAATGGATCTGGTTGCAGGAGCCGAGAATATTATCGTAGCAATGACTCATGCAAATAAGCATGGCAAATCAAAGATTTTGAAAAAGTGTACTTTACCACTTACTGGGGTAAACTGTGTAAAAAAAATTGTAACAAATCTGGCAGTACTTGAACTAATTGATGGTAAGTTTCACCTCATTAAAAGAGCTCCAGGTGTAACAATTGAAGAGATTCAATCAAAAACAGATGCAGAGTTAGTTATTTCAAACAATGTAGAAGAACTAAAGTTTTCCTAGAAATGGTATCAGGTCTTAACTGATACTATTTGATTTGAGAAGAAATAAGAAAAGCTAAAAGCATTTTTATAAAGACCTGTAATCATATAAAGGTTTTTATTGACCTCTTCACAAAAAGGAAGTCTACGAAAACCTTTAGACCTAACTCCTGTATAAATTTTCCATTCATGAATAGAGGGCATTGAAAAAAGACATAAATTATCGATAAAATCTTTATACATTTTTTCAATAGAGGCTTGATCAAACAAAAAAGAGTCTTTATTGGAATCATTAACAGAGAGTAATAACTCTCCAGACTCTTTACGATAAATCAGTCTTAAAAAGTTAAACGACAAAGAAAAAGATTCTTTAAAGCAAAGTCCATAATCGACACTAGAGTCAATTTTTAAATACAAATAATTACCATGAACATTTTTATGCTTATTTAGATGTTCTCGATGCTGGACACTCTGGCATAATTCTACAAAATTATTAGTCATATAAGAAGTACATAGATATAAGCGCTTACATTCAAAGGTGTCGCCAGAGATACAAAAAACGCGATACCCATCTTCAATTTTTTCAACTCTTTTCACAAAGTTTTCACTGTGAGAAATACTTTTATTTTGACTTTCATACCAATCAAATAAGATATTTGTATCTAAAACATAGGCTTCAACTTCAACTAATGCTAGAGGTGAAGCAAGCTGATTTCTAATAAAAGGAACACGGTTAGTTAATTTATATTCTTTATAGCGCCTTAACCATTTTGCATGAGTAGATCCATCCTCTACCCAAGTTTGAACTTCGATAGCCTTATCAACTCCTGCAGGATGAAACTTTTCATAAAATTTTTCGAAACAACTATGAGAATCATAAATCAAATTACCCAGTTTGGATACGCCGTACTCAGTTCCCCTTAAACAGTTAATAGCAGTGGATTTCAAAGAACAAGGAGGTGCAAAGTCAACAGAAGATATACAAAGAATGTCAGAAAACTTCTTTTTAAGTTCAAATATTAATTGTTTAGCCATTATCCCATTGCCGACAACAATATTTTCAACGTATTTCATCACTTTTTCCTCTACTATTTCTTGTCAAAAAAGAGCATATTTTTTATCGTATACGGATTAATAATATAGAAAAGGATTCTAAATGTCTTTAGATAACTCAGCAGTGGCATATGCTGCTGCAAAAACAAATATCGCTTTAAATAATATCATTTCAACATGCAATCTTCTTTTTATTGAAGATTCAACAATACCATTTATTTCTAGATACAGAAAAGAAGCTACTGGAAATTTAGACGAAGTTCAAATTAGAGATATTAAAGATGCATACGAAGAGCATATAGAAATAGAGAAAAGAAGGGCCTTTATCTTAGAAACTATTACAAAAGCTGAAAAGATGACACCCAAACTAAAGGCTTTAATACTTGCAGCAGAAAACTTAATTCAACTTGAAGATATTTATGCTCCTTACAAAACAAAAAGAAAAACTAAAGGTATGTTAGCTATTGAGAAAGGCCTTGAACCTTTAGCCGACTTCCTAATGGAATCAGATAAAACTTTTGTAAATGAAGTTCAAACTCTAACAGAGCAGTTCGTTACAAACAGCGAAGGAAAAGTAAAAGATATTAACGAGGCAATAAATGGGGCTTGTGATATTTTAATGGAAAGGTTTGCACAAAACCTTCCAACCAAAGAAGCTTTAAGAAATGAGTACTGGAACAGTGGTGTCTTAAAAAGTGAAAAAAGAAAAGATGCTGAAAAAATCGCAGATTACGATAAATTTAAAGATTTCTTTGAATTCTCTGAACCTGTATCAAAAATTAAAGACCCAAAGAGTTCACACAGATACCTAGCAATAAGAAGAGGTATGAACTTAAAGGTCTTAAAGATGTCTATTGCAATTGATTCTGAAGTTGCACACAATATTATCATTGCTAACGAACTATCACACAACCCTGCCAATAAAGATTTAGTTGAAAAAGTAGCAAAGAAAGCATTTGATACATCAATTTCTACAAGTCTAGATCTAGAGATAAAGTCTGAGTTAAAAAAGATTGCAGATGAAGCTGCAATCAATGTTTTTAGTGTAAACCTTAAAAATCTTATGCTTCAACCATATCTAGGGTCTAAGGCCGTACTTGGTATAGACCCAGGAATAAGAACAGGTTGTAAAGTTGTCGTTATAGATAAAAATGGAAGCTTTGTTGGGGATCATGTCATTTTCCCGTTCGCTCCAAAATTTGATACTCTAAATTCAAAAATGATTCTCGAAAAATTAATTGAAATGTTCAGCATTGAATATATCGCTATAGGAAATGGTACAAACGGTAGAGAGACTCTCGAGTTTGTTCAAGACAATATAAAGCCTGTTATGGATGGAAAAATAAAGGCAACAATGATTAATGAAGATGGAGCCTCTATTTATTCAGCAAGTGATATTGCAAGAGAAGAATTTCCTGACAAAGATGTTACTGTTAGAGGAGCAATCAGCATTGCAAGAAGATTTCAAGACCCTTTAGCAGAATTTGTAAAAATTGATCCAAAATCAATTGGAGTTGGTCAATATCAACACGATGTAAATCAAGTAAGACTCAAGAAGTCACTGGAAGGTGTTGTTGAAAACTGTGTTAACTATGTTGGTGTCGATCTCAACACAGCCTCTTCTCACCTACTGTCATTTATCTCTGGTATAGGACCTAGTGTTGCAAAGAATATTGTAAAACAAAGAACAAAGTCTGGTGGTTTCAAATCTAGAGAGGATCTTTTAGGAATTTCAAGATTTTCACAAAAAGTATTCGAACAATCAGCAGGTTTCTTAAGACTTTATAACTCAGACAATCCTCTAGATGGAACATTTATTCATCCAGAAAGATACCCTGTCATTCAAAAATGGTGTACGAATAATAAGGTCCACTTAAAAGACTTAATAAATGAAAGAGAAATCATTAATAAGCTGGCCAACGATAGAGAGTTCAAGCAAGAAGTTGGAGATCTGACGTTCGATGATATTATAAAATCATTAAAATCACCAAAACAAGATCCAAGAAGTGAGTTCAAACCAGTAGAATTCAGAAAAGATGTTAGAAAAATAAACGATCTAGTATCTGGTGAATGGTATACTGGTATAGTTAACAATATTACAAATTTTGGGGCTTTTGTTGATATAGGGGTTAAAGAAAGTGGATTATTACACATTTCTCAAATATCAAATGAATATGTTGAAAATTCTTTAGATAAGTTAACTGTTGGTGAACAAATAAAAGTAAAAGTTATCGAGTTGGATATTGATAGAAAAAGAATATCTTTGTCATGCAAAACAGACTCGCAAGTTGAATCTGGGAAGAGCAGCTCATCATTCTCTAAGAAACAAAATAAGCAGAGTAAAGACATCAAGATAACAAACAACGCTTTTGCTGGACTTAAAGGTTTTAAGGTAAAATAGTCGATATCTAGCTTATCAGTACAAATTTGTTAAAATTTCTTTAACATGAATTTTAGTTCATATACTAAGTTACCGTTAAGTATATCGATTAATTATGGAGAGAATAAATGAAACACATTCTGCTTTTAAAAGAGAGTAATTCGTCAAGAGATCATCTTGAACAAAAACTTGGCTCAAGTGAAGATATACACGTTAATTCATTTGAAAACTCAGTAGACACAAATTTATTCTTATCTTTTCAGCCTACTCTAGATTTGATTTTTTATAGTTTTGATTTTGACCAAGGAGATATGATTGAGAAGTTTAACAATGATATTGCTCAAATCATATCAGAACAAAATGGTAAACTAATTGGAAACAATGATATTATAAAAAAAATTGAATCTGCTATTTATATTCACCCGCAACTACCACCAGATAAAGTAGTTCACATTGTTAACAAAGCATTAGATATTAAACCTAACGACTGTGAAGAAGGTGATTTTAAATGTATCCCAATATCTACTTGTATTGGTATGAAGGCACCACCGTGTGATTTATATGTAAAAATAGGAAATGGATCCAATTTTGTGAAAAGATTTAACTCAAAAGAAGAAATTGATATCGAAGACTTAGAAAATTTCACTAAAAAATCAGTACTAAAGCTATATATCGCTAAAGAAGATATTGAAGATTTGAATAATTACTTTAGAGAAAAAGTAAAAGTACAAAAGAGTTTAGAAGTTTCAAATATTAGTAAATCCGATACAAATAAGCAGTTTTTTAGTAATATGAAGGACTCCCTTGATTATGTGAATTTTCTATTCGAAGACATTGGCATGAAAAATACAAGTAATAAAGTTGTTACTGATGTCCTTGTTTCTCTTGGTAGAAAGCTAGAGCAAGTAGCGGGAAGTAGTAAAACAGGTATAAATAAGTTTCTACTTTCAACTTTGAAATCCGAGGACAATTTCTCTGCAAAACATGTTGCACTAACCTCTTTACTGGCATCAAACATGATTAAAGACGCTAGTTGGGGAAGTGACACTATGATAACAAGAGTCGTATATGCAGCATTTTTTCAAGACTACACTTTAAGAGGTAATAAAAAACTTATTTCGTGTCTAGATGAGGAAGTTTTATACGATATGACAGCAACGGAACAAAAGGTTGTAATGTCACACGCTAAAGACGCTGTTGTAGAATTAGAATCGGCTAAAGTTTTACCGCAAGAAATCAAAGAATTAATTCTCGAGCAACATGGTCAGAAAAATGGTGTAGGCTTCCCTGAATCAAAGCTCTCAAGCTCTAAGCTATCAGCCTTGTTCAGGATTGCATCTGAGTTTTCGGTTAAGCTATTGCAAACTTATGAGAAAGAATCTACAGATGATATTGAAATAAGAGAACTAATAAAGCAAGAATTTGCAAGAGCAGGTAGCAAAGACAAAGACATATTTGAACTTTTAAGTGACAACGTAATTATTTAACTAATTAATATATAAGATGATATAATGAATTCTATGAAGGATTTAACATCTATTGTAGACCACAAGCTTGCAAAAAAATTTAAAGAAGCTTCAAAAAGAAAAGTATCCATTGAGGACTTCATAAAAGACTTTTTGAATCAGTTCTTATCAGAACAAACAAAAAGAGCGTACCTTAAAGATTTAGACGATTTTTTTCATTTTTTAAAATCAGGCGATGTAACCATTTTACATCCAAATGAAATAAAAGGACATCATTTTCAATTCTATAGAGATATGTTAATTGATAAAAAACTAACAAGCGCAACAATAACTCGAAAACTTGTATCTATCCGTAGTTTTATCAAGTGGTCTATGGCCCAAAGACTTATAGAGTACAACCCTTTAGACATTGTTAAGCTTCCGAAAGTTCAAACGGAAATGCCTACAATTGCTTTTGATGATAAAGAAGTTATTGATATGATTAATGCAGTCGATACTGAAACAAAGAAAGGGGCAATGCATAAGCTTGTTCTTACTATGCTTTTTTCACTAGGATTAAGAAGAAGTGAGCTCACTCACATAAAATTTAAAGATATTTACAAAGAAAGAGGCCATTATGTTTTAGAGATTCATGGTAAAGGAAATAAAACGAGACTCTTACCTCTTTCAAAGTCAATTATTGCATGTTTATCAGAGTATAGTGAGTCAATGATAAACTTTGGAATATACTTTGAGCCTAATGACTATTTAATCCAAAGTTCACTTAAAGGTAAAAATACAAAACCGACCAATGGATCAACAATATACAGAATTATTGAAAAATATGCAAAGGTCTGCAATATAACAAAAAGAGTTTCACCACATTCGTGTAGAGCAACGGCAATCTCTCATTTGCTTGATACACAAAAGACACCAATTAGAGATGTTGCCATATTTGCTGGACACTCAAAAATAACGACAACCCAAAGATATGACAAAAGAGTAAACTCTTTAGATAATTCAGCGGCCTATGATATTGACTATGAAAACAAAAAATAACTCTAAGATATATTTTTTGTAAATTTTTCTTCGAAATGACTCAAATAATTAGAAAAATCAATTTTTAATTTCTGATTTTTTATATCAATATATCTTATAAAAAAGAATATCTCAGAACTATTATTATTTAATGAGCTTGCAAATTGAAAAGATTTTTTATTAAGAATAAATGAATCATTTTCAGATTCGGAGTATGCTTGACCTCCATTAATAAATTTTTTCGAATCAATATAGAACTTGAAGTTTTCATTTGCTTCGAAATCTTCTAAAAAATTAAGATTACAAGACTTAAAAAGAATACCTGTATGACTAAATTGATGAATAATCGCCTTAGTTTCCTTTATAAAATTTCCTGAAAAACAAATTAAAATCTCTTGATTAGAGTTCAACCTTAAACCACGTTGTGGTATTTTGTTTTTAAGTAGCATAGATCGATATGCATAATCTATATCATCTTTTGTAACAAGGTTAATTAATTCAATTTCTTGATACTCACTAGAAGTTAAGTCTCTAAAAACTTTCTTAGGCTCAAACAAGAACTCAGTTAAATCACCAGGCTTTGTGACTATCAGATTTAAAATATCTAGCTTTGAGAAACTAATCATACTATCGTTAGACTCAATAAATAGAACTTCATTATCTAAAGTATAACTGTCAAGAATGTTTAATCTCGCCATTTTTTTAGTTACTCTATGGTTAGACCAATGAAACGATATAGTTTCTTGATCGTTTATGTAGACCATTTCATTAACTGATGGGCCATTTAAATATTCTTTAACTCTTTTAGTATTAAACATATAATTCCTACAAACACTTAGCGGAATTTGAGTGAAGAATCTTTAGCTAATCTTTAGCTAACTGTCCTAATTAACTTTAAAAATGAATTATTTTCAGATTTAAAAGTTTGGAAGGAATAAAAAGAAAAAATAGTAGAAATAAAATAAGGAACAGTAAATGCTATAAAAATATTAAGAAAGGATACCGAAATAGGTATATTTTGTTCAACGAAAATATCAGGGACAAACCCAAAACTCTTTGAATCAATTATATATAAGGCGACAATCCCCATAAAAAGACCAAGCCCAATAAATAACAAACTAAGTATTTGAGAAAAATAAAACAATAATCTAAAAACTCTTTTCCTAGAAAACCCAAGAACCCAAAAACTCAATAAATCAATTCTTACTTTGGAAAAGAAAATCATAAACCCAGAAGTTATACATAAAGAAACAAGCAAGCTCATAGCAATAAATAGAATAATCATTACAGTTGTCTCTAACTTCAAAGCCCAAACCAGAGATTTATTTTTTGACTCCCAAGATATAAACTCTAGATTTAGAGCATCTTCAAAAAGAAGTTTAGCTTTCACAAATTGCTCATCATCAAAAAAAATTAATCGATTAACAGTTTTTGATCTAGTTAAATTTTGTAAAAATTCGATTGAAACCCATGCATGGGCACTGTCAACTTCCTCTACATCAGATATTAAAATATCAGAAAAAGGTATTGCTGATTGTCTTGGAATCTCAGTTATTAAAAAATCGCTATGGGAAGGTGAAATAAATAATATCTGATCTTCAAAAAAAGATTTAAGAGAGCTGGCCAAGGATGCACCCAAAACAACACCATCAAAGTTTTTATCTTCTAAGAAAGTTGGTAATTTCCCTTTTAAGTCAACTCCATGAAGAACTACAGGCATTAATGCATCTCCATTTTTCGCTAAAAGCTCAATCTCATACTCGACAACATAATTTAATGACTCTTTATTTAAATTACTTTTTAAAAAGTTTAAGTCGGATAAATTATAATTATCTGGAACCCTAATATAACCAGCTCCAGAGACAGACTTAGATCTAGTTACAACACCTTTTTGAAGTCCTCCCATTACCCCTTGGAGAATAATTAAAGAAAAACTAGAAAGAAAAAGACCTATAATAGCCAGAGTTAATAGTTTTTGACGAGTTCTACTCTTAAGAATATAACTCGTAAAATATTTAAAAAACGCAAGGTTCATTAGTTGTAAAACTTAGAATTGTCTTTAACAAGGTTCTCTAGATACACACTAGGTTTATACCTGTCAGAACTAACTGTAGATTCAAAATCCTTTAGAGCACCTAAAATACGAGAAAGACCCTCAGAGTCAGCATATCTTAAAAGACCACCTCTAAATGGAGGAAATCCGAGACCAAAAATTAAACCTAAGTCAACTGTTCCAGCATCATCAACAATTTTCTCATCTAAAATCATTGATGCCTCGTTAATCATAGGAAGGAACAATCTTTTTTGAATGGTTGTATCGTCCATTTTTATTTTTGATGAACCTATAAGTTCTAACATCTCAGGGTTAACGTCACCCTGCTTGTCATTATTATCATAAAGGTAAAAACCTTTTTTATTTTTCTTACCAAGAAGTTCTCTTTTCATTGCTCTTTCAGATAGAGAATTGGCCTTAGCTCTAGCGCCCAGCCCCTCCTCCATTATTTCACCAACATGGGAGCATACATCTAAGCCCACTTCATCCATTAAACGACATGGCCCCATAGGCATACCAAAATTTAAAGCTGCACTATCAAGGTCTTTTATAGAAACACCTTCTTCTAAAAGATAAGCTGCTTCATTTAAAAAAGGTGCTAAAATTCTGTTTACTAAAAAACCAGGGCAATCTTTCACAATAACAGGTGTCTTTCCAACCTTCAAACACCATTTATATAATGAATTAATTGTTTTATCAGAAATATTAGAATGTTTTATAATTTCAACAAGTGGCATTTTATTTACAGGATTAAAAAAATGTAAACCTGCAAAACGAGATGAATCTTTAAGTGCCTTTGCCATTTCTTCAATACTTAGAGATGAAGTATTAGAAGTAATTAAACTTTGAGGACCAACCTCACTTTCAAGTTCAGCTAATACCGATTTTTTGACATTCATATTTTCAACAATTGCCTCAATTGTTAAATCAACTGCTTTAAACCCATTATAATCTAATTGTGCAGAAATAGATCTTTGTTTTCTCTCAAACTCATCCCTACTTAGTTTCTTGCGTTTCAATGCTTTTTTAAAAACGCTTGCAGATTGTTTCAAACCAAGTTCTAAACCTTCGACAGCAATATCCTTCATTATTGGTGATTGATTCTTATTGGCAAAAAGCCAAGCAATTCCACCGCCCATGGTTCCAGCCCCTAACACAGCTCCCTTATTCACAGAGTAAATATCGGCATCATCATTAAGTTTTTTCGATCTATCATGTAAAAAAAATACATGTTGTAAATTTTTACTTTGAGTTGTTTGAGAGAGTTCACCAAAAGCTTTAGCTTCTTTACTTAAATACCTAGACCTCTTGTCTCCTGAAGCAGACTCTAAATGATCTAGAATTTTTAAAGGAGCAGGGTAAAAACCTTTTGTCATTCCTAATACTTTCTCTCTTGCTTTTTGAAAGATAATTTTTTTTGTAAAAAAATTATTCATTAACATATCAGTTGTCGACTCTTTAAACGTTTTCTTTTCTATTTTTTTATTAAATAAATACTGAACTCCAAGAGTCATAAGTTTTTCTTTAGGTACAAGATAATCTATAAGCCCCATCTTCAAAGCTTTCTTAGCACGGATTTGCTTACCTGTAAGCATCATATCCATAGAGTTTGTTAAACCTACCTTTTTAGGAAGTCTATAAGTCCCTCCAAACCCAGGTAAAACTCCAATCATAACCTCAGGTAATCCCAAAGCTGTCTTAGGATTTGAGCTTGCAACGATGATGTCACAAGCGAGACTCATTTCTAAACCTCCGCCTAAACAAGTACCATCAACAAGAGATGCTGTTGGAATTTTAAGATCTTCAATTTTATTAAAAATACCTTGCCCACTTTCACAACCTGTAATTGCTTGAGACTCACTTGATAAACCTTCGATAACCGAAATATCCATACCTGCAAAAAAACAATCTTTTTTATGAGAAAAAAGAACAAGACCTTTAGCTTCTTTATCTAAATGAACTTCATCTAAAGCAGCGTCAAGCTCCTTTAAAGTCTGTTCATAAATAACGTTCATCGACTTCTCTTCAAACTTTCCAAAACCAATATAAAATATATTCTCTTTTTTCTCTAATGTAATTTTTGTATAACTCAAAACTATTCTCCGCTTAAATTTTCAATGATAACGGCTCCACCTTGACCACCACCAATACATAATGAGGCAATACCAAACTTACCGTTTCGTCTTTTTAATTCGTGTGCAAGTGTAACAACTAATCGTGATCCAGTAGATCCTACTGGGTGACCTAGAGCAATTGCTCCTCCATTAACGTTTAGCTTGTCTCTATCTATTTCTCCGATAGCATCAATATCCCATTTTTTAGCAATACTTGGATCTTTTGCCATTTTGAGGCAAGCAAGCACTTGAGCAGCGAAGGCTTCATTAATTTCAATTAAGTCCATATCTTCTAACTTCATACCAGTTCTTTTTAAAACACCGTCCATTGCTAAAACAGGACCTAGTCCCATTCTCTCAGGCTCTAGTCCATGAAAATGAAAATCAACCATTCTGGCCATAGGCTTTAAATCGTATTTCTTTACAGCTTCTTCCGAACACATGAGCCACATACTTCCACCATCAGTTAATGGACAAGCGTTTCCAACTGTAACAGTACCAGTTTTTCTATCAAAGTAAGGCTTAAGCTTTCCAAGCTTTTCAACTGTAGATGTCGATCTAGGCCCAATGTCATCGCCAACAATTTTATCTAAATTTTCGCCAACAGTAATTGGAACAATCTCATCTTTAAACTTTCCCTCTTTTTGTGCTGCCAAAGCCTTCATGTGCGAACTATTAGCAAACTCATCTTGCTCTTGTCTTGAGATATTAAACTCTCTGGCCAAGACCTCTGCTGTCATTCCCATATTCATGTTACAAAAAGGATCTGTAAGACCTTGTTCAATAGCAACAATTGGCTTTAAGAAAGATGGTCTAAAAGAGCTTAAAACTTTAAGTTTATCTTGAGGCGTTTTCGACTTCATTATATTAAAAAAGAAATCAGTCATTTTCTTTCCATATATAAGTGGCATAAGAGTCATATTCTCAACACCACCAGCAAAAATAACATCACTTCTACCGCTGGCAATTTTAACATATGCTTGCCCCAAAGCTTCCATTCCGGATGCACAGTTTCTATGAACACTATATCCACTTGTTTGCTTATTAAGACCAGCTTCAAGAGCGATAACTCTTCCAATATTAGGATACTTTGCTGGAGTTCCAGTATTTCCGACAATAACCTCATCGACTTCATCGTTTGGAATAGAAGTTCCATCAATTAAATTTTTAATTAAGTAATGACCAAGGTATGGGGCCTGAATATCTTTTAAATCAGCTCCTGCTTTAACTTGAGGTGTTCTAACACCTTTAACTAGATATACTGGTTTCATAAACTCTCCGTGTTTAAAATAAGCAAACTAATTATACGAAGAATCTAGGGATTTAACAAAAGAAAAGTTAAAAGAAAATAGACTGAGCATAAGAGTCTACTTAAAAAATCGTTGCAAATCGGCGAAAGAAATAACAATGCTTCCAGAAATACCACCTAAGCCAGTTGCAATAGCATCCTCAAGCTCTACATTCCCCTTGCCAGTACTATCCCTAATCTCTTTTACTATACCAGCAAGAGTAGAAAGACTAACCCCAATCCAAAAAGACTTTAGTCGCTTTTTCTTAGTACCAGAAGGTAATAGAACTTGCGCAACTGCTGATGATAAATTGCCAATTAAAAATCCACCAGCAAAATGACCATCTTTGTCACTATAAAGTCCAGATCTAGAGTTAACATCATCAAACACTCTATACATATGTAAATTAGCCAAGAGACTGGAACCTAGAGCGAGATTTTTTTTTAAAAGAGTATGGTTTCTTTTTTTATTTACAGTTTTTAAATAATCATCATGACCAAATACAGAGAATGAAAAAAGAAATATTAATAATAGAGGTTTCAAAATAAAAAAACTGTTCACACTAATAGTGTAGCAGAACTTAGAAACAAAAAAAGGGTACTTAACAAGACACCCTTTTTTAAAGCTAAATATCTAATCTAATTCTTTATTAATAAAAATAGAACATCATTATTCTCAGACAAGCTCGTTACTGACTTTACGACATAACCTCTATTCAAAAGAATCTTAAGAGTAGAGGCGGTATTTTGAGTAGCCTCTAATTCCAAAGGACCATTATTCGATTCGGACTTCGACGTACACGAAACCAAAGGATTATTAGCTCCCTGAGTTTTAACTGTACATACCTCCGAAGCAAAAGCAGAAATACTGCTTAGAGCTAATAACACAAGTAACATTTTTTTCATATTTATTCCCCTTACGACATATACAACATACATCTTTTGTTTCATTTACTTTTAATTTTTCTGATTCTGTTCAACTTATAGCTTAGATGAATTTTTAAGAATAAACTCTAAACTATTAAAAAAGGGCACTCTCACTACGTACCCTTTAATTTATTCTGATTTACTGTTTAATTATTTTCTAGAAATAAACTACCATTCCAGCATTTACACTAAATATGTTTGCTTCTGCTAATTCATCATTTAGATTAACGAGCCTTTGCTGATCTATTGTCACAGCATTTGAGCTATCAGTATTAAATGTTCGACCAAAACCTTTTTTGTAACCAAATTCTAAGTTAAAACCTATCGAACTTGTAACTGTAATCTCTGACCCTAATAGTAATTGCATATTTAAGCTACTAGTAACCAGCTCTTCATTTCCAAATTGAGAGTTACCAAAGCTATAGCTTGTAGTATCTGCATACTTCATATTAGTTCTGTTAAAACCAAGACCAGCGCCAATGTATGGCCTCAATCTATTCGTAGTTGTTAAGAAAAATTTTCCAGCGATATCAAAATTATAGTTTTTATACTCAATCTCACGTCCACCAAATCCATAAGTATCATAGTATGTCGGGTTATAAAAATTACTAAACTGATTACCACCATCTAATGTTTGTAAAGAAGTATAATTAAATCCCATACCAATACTTAATCTAGAAGTTATATCTGCCTCAACCCTAATACCTGTTGAAATACTAGCTTCTAAGTTCTCGTTTTCTGATTGAAGAGCTGTATATCCTAAGTACGGAAGGACTTTTAGATCTCCAGTAAGTAAAGAGGGCTCATTCTCACTTACCATAACAATATTATTATTCACTGGAGCAGCCTGAGCAATGCTCACAGAATCGTTTTTATTGCTTTTAACGTATTCGTCACAGTCTCTACCTGGGTTTTCTTCCATAAGGCATGCTATCTTTTTATTATACTTATCAATTGTTGCTTGAGACTCTCTTCTTTCGTCAATCATTTGCTCAGTAGCATCTGATAGTTTCTCAGTAGACCTTCCAAGCTTATTGTAAACCTTAGCTTTTTCTTTATTCACTTGAATAGCTTGTCTTTGCTTTTGAAGCTCATGCTTAACTTTTTCCAGCTCATGATCGGTAGCTTGAGGCTCAGAGACATAACCAGAAACATTGATTGGATCTGAGTTTAAAATTTGATCATTTGCATAAGCGCCTGTTAAAGAACATGCAGCAAGTGCTAAAAAAAATACTGAATGTCTGATGCTACTTTTGCTTTTCATAATTTTCTCTCCTGATAATTTTGACTTAAATTCATAGTACAAGAAAAGCTTATGCATCGCGACATAAAAACAAAAAGAGTGTATTTTTTACATAAAAGAGTACAAAACTAAGTAAAAACGGATACTTAGAATTACCTTCGAAGGGTAAAGACCTTATAATTAGATGTAAATGATTCGTCAAAAGAAGAAAGATAGCCATTCATTAGTCCATTATTACCAACTAACCTTTCTTCAAGTTGCTTAAACAGGCCAGTAGTAATACTAACAACCACTACTATTAGCATGATGTATTCAATGGATGTTTGACCTTTTTGATTCATATATACATGATGCAGGATATCTAGATAATTTTCAAGCCCAAGAAAGAATATCACCTATTTGAGTAAAGACTGAATAAAGTGAGTTTTTCCCATATAAAGGTTTGAATTTATCGAATGATTTGAATATCGAGATGCTTTGCTTTTATCTATAAAGTAACAATTTCGATTAAGTCTATCATCAACACTACCGACAGATGACCTATAAAGAAAAGGCCCTTTTAAAACATCTAGTGCTTCGAAATCTATATTTTCCACTGTCAAAGAATTTACAACCTCAATAAACTTAGTCTTTGCTTGTTGTATATAAAATGACTCTTTTGCGGCACTCATTTCAATATAATAATAAGTAAAAAAGACTCTTAAAGAATTATCAATAAAAATTTCGACATGTGTTGTATCCGACCCAATATACTTTTCATCACTATAAAAAAATCTTGAACTAGCAAGATGTTCAATATGACCAGGCGTTACTAATTTTCCACTTAACAAGACTGATGAATATGACTGAAAACCATCAAGAGCAAAGCTTATATCATCGACACGATTAAATAAATGCAATTGTTTAAAGCTTAAAAGTTTATCGTTAGTCATTAGTGTCTCTGAACTTAGCTTTAAACTACTAGTTTTATGAATGACCTTACTTCCATTCTTTAAAGCAAAGTATAACTGCTCCGTCATTTTTTTATTATCTAGTCGGTAAGATTGAGAAATAAGAGATATAATGAAAAACATTACCTCGACTTCAGAAACATTATTAGAAAAACTGTTTGAACTCAATACTTGAGAGCTATATCTAAAAGAAATTCTTTTATCAAACTCAGTGCTCAATGCTTCGATTAAAGGAATAAGCAAATTATATACATAATAGTTTCTTTTTAAAATTGCGCAAAGCTGATACTTTAAGGATTCACCACGAGAAAGGAAGTCAACAATATCTTCAATTAATTGATTAAAATTTTCATGGAACTCAAGTCTTGAAATAGTATTCAAATCTACAGATGGAATCTCTAACTTTCGATACAATTCTAACAAATTACAATAACTAGAACCACTAAAGGATATCTTCAAATTATTAGTTATCAACATTCTGTTAATAGGTTCAACATAATCAGCTAAAGAAATGTCATATTTTTTTAAAAATTTTGACAAACCATTATATTCAATCTCAGACAAAAAATAGTCAAGCCGAGAATCTTCATCTAAAAGGATGGTTACATGATCTTTATTACTTTTTAAAGAATGCAAAAGCCCAGTGAAGTCGCTTGTTAAGTGTATTAGTTTAGTATTTAGTTTAGATTTCATCGTATAAAGTCTTTTAATTTTGAATAAGTATCGACGACATCAAAGCTTGTCGTTTTATAATTCTCTCCTAAAAATTCAAATTTATCAATGCTATCAAAGGATGAGACTCGATTGGGATCAATAGATCTAACAAGTTCAAACTCTGTAGAGCGAGACACATTGGGTCCACAAGATATGAAAACCCTTTCATTCATTAAAAATGGTTCAAGAACACTGTGAATAGACTTATGCCAACCACCCGCAATATAAGCATGATTACAAATTGAGTAAAGCTCACAAAGAACGCCAGCTGCGTTCAAAATAACAACGAGCTTATTCTCAAAGGCTTCTTTATATAAAGTTGAAAAATCCGTAGATTGATCAGCAACAACACAATTAATACCATTAGATAAAAAACTTTCTTTAATATCTGTGCATAACTTCAAAGAATGAGGAGCAATAAATATAAGATCATGATTTTCTATGGAGTTTAAAATTGCTTTTTTAAGCATTAGAAACTCGGAATTCCAATAACTACCCAAAACAACAATATTTTTAAAACCAATCGCCTCAAAGTCAAAAAAATTATTAAATGTTTTCTCAAGAACATTTTTGGCGGACGCTTTTCTCTCTAAAATTCTTAACGACCTTAAGTCAAAAGAAAACGACCTCGCAGAGATATTCATTTTCTTAAAGCGAGACTCTTCAAATGAAGATGCATAAATAATTTCGTTAAAACTCAACAAAGACCTTCGAAGTAAATACTTAGATATACCAGTTAAATTTTCTTTATTAATTAGAGAACCGTTTAATAAGGTTGAGTTATGTTTATAAGAATAATCGATTAACTCCGGAAAGAAATCATACCTAACCATAAAAAATTTTTTAATACTTTTGTACTTATAGATACCTTTATTAAAAAATGGAAAATAACTAACTACCCTTTTAGCTTCAATAAAAAGGTCTTTATGTGACTTAGAAAGGCTTTTGGCCTTACCCAATACACTTATAGAAGTAAATAATAACAAAACTCTGTTTTCTTTTAAATAATCTAGTAATAATGGGTAACACTGCTCTAACTCACCCTCACTAGAAACATGGAAAATAATATCAACATCATTAGAATTAACATTAGACAACTCGAAATCTAATCTAGTCTTCGCCTTTAAAGAGAAAAATGGCAATATAAAACGGATCAAGGGATAAAGTAGGATTCTAATAAACCTATATAGCATTTTTAAAAGCCTTTATAAAATCAGAATAAACCTCTTCCACAGAAATTTTATCAGTGCAATGAACTTTTCTTCTAAAGCAATGTCCTTTACCAGTTGGAGTACATGGCCTACACCAAAGTTTTTTTGAAACCGTCAAAGAATGATCTAAATGAGGTTTAAAGCCAAGAGTTTCATGCGTAGGTCCGAATATAGCTAAGACTCCAACTCCAAAACTTTCTGCAATATGTCCTAAACCAGAGTCATTACCTATTAAAAAAGAAGAGTCTTTTATATAGTTAATTGTTTCGCTCAAAGATGTTTTACCTTGAAGATTAGTAAATCTTTTGTTTGAAATATTATCTAATTCACGGCAAAAATCATCGTTAGGCCCAGCTAAGTTTACAATATTAAAATCAATGAAATCTTTATTGCTAAGTAGTTTTAAAATAAGTTCCTTGAATTTTAATATATTCCACCTTTTATTCTTAAAAGATGCAACTGGAGCTATAATGATTGTCTTTGTTTTTTTAATTTCCAAGGAATTTAATGGTGTTGAAAATTTGATCATAGGATTATTAAAATGCTCTTGGTTTCGAGTTATGAATTTATCTAAATTCGTTTCGAAAGGAAACAATCCTATCAAATCGTGAATATTTCGAGAGTGAATGCTTTTGGTTTGGTTCATTAATTTAAATCCACAATGAACAAGAAAATGTCTTTCGACTTTTCTTTTGTCAATTGAAATCGATGGTATTGATGGGGTCATCAACTTTAAATAGCTTGCTCTGGTTGTCCCATGTAGGTCAATTATAAAATCAATCTTCGATTCATTATCAATTTTTTTTACAAATTTTCTTAAATTAAGAATATCTTTTAAACCCTTAGATTTTTCATATCCATAGACTTGATCTACATCTTTATGGTTTTCAATTAATGACTCAAAGCCAGCACTTGTTATAAATGAGACTCTAATTTTTGGATTCACATATTTTAACCATGAAATGAAACTGGTTTGAAGGACTATATCTCCTAAACTTGAAAATCGAAGTAACAATAGATGCATACGTCAAGCTTAGTTATTTTTTAGATACTTGGCCATTTTCTCAGCAAAATAAGTTAAAATTATATCTGCACCTGCTCTTTTAAAAGAAGTAAGTGTCTCAATCATAATAGCTTCTTCATCAATCCAGCCTTTTTGTGATGCAGCCATCACCATTGCATACTCACCACTTACATTGTATGCAGCCACTGGAAGATTAGTGTTTGCTTTGAAATCAGAGATTACGTCCATATAGCTTAAAGCAGGTTTAACCATGACAATATCAGCACCTTCAAGCTCATCGGCCTTTAGCTCTCTTAATGCTTCTTTTTTATTAGAAAAATCCATTTGGTAAGTTTTTTTATCTCCACTTTTTGGTGCCGAATCCAAAGCATCCCTAAATGGGCCATAGAATGCAGATGCGTATTTTGCGCAGTATGACATTATAAGAACATTTTCAAATCCATTAGAATCTAATGCATCCCTAATATATGAAATACGATGGTCCATCATATCGCTAGGCCCAACAATATCTACACCAGCTTTAGCTTGAGCTATCGCCATTCTAGCTAAAACATCTAATGTTTCATCATTTAATATTACTCCGTCTTCGACTAACCCATCATGTCCATCGGATGAATATGGATCTAAAGCGATATCACCCATTACAAGTAAACCTGGAAAAGAATTTTTTATCGCCCTGATAGTATTTTGATTTAAATTAGTTGGGTTATATGCTTCTTTTGCGTCTTTAGTTTTTAGGGCCTCATCAACAACAGGGAATAACGCTATTGCCTTAATTCCCAGACCAACTAAAGTTTGAATATGATCTAACAAAAGGTCTAAAGTAAACCTGTATTGACCTGGCATAGAGTCTATTTCTATTTTAGAGTTCTCTCCATCCATAACAAAAAGTGGTGCAATCAAATCATTAACATTCACATTGTTTTCTCTAGTGAGATGCCTAATAGCAGAACTACTTCTATTTCTACGTGGTCTAGAATTACGAAACATTTAAAATACCTTTATCTGTTAAAGATTTATAAGCAATAGCATACATGTGTATCTGCTTTACCATTGAAGACAAACCGTTTGAGCGATTCATTGATAAATGCTCTGTAATTCCAATTTCTTTAAGAAACTCTGGCCCAGTACCAAGAATGTCTTCTGGTATTAAGTTAGAATAAACACTTACTAAAAGATGAGCAATTCCCTTTACTAAAAAAGAATCACTATCGGATCTAAAGAAGACCTTTCCATTTTTTAAAGAAGGAACAAGCCAGACTTGTGACTGACATCCATTAACTTTAAACTTATCGATCTGAAGTTCCCGATCTAATGACTCACCTTTTTTACCATCTTGAATTATAGACTTGTATCTATCTTCCCAAGAGTCCATCTTACTAAATTTATTTATAATATCTTGAATTCTCTGATCACTTTCCACGCAATTATCTCCTTACATATTAGATAGTTAGCATATTTTTTACATGAATCCTATATAAAGCTACAGTTTATGCTAACGCATGGCGACAAGAGTTTTAGAGATAGTTATTTGAGGATTAGATTATGTTGGACAACATTAAACTACAAAGCTTAACAGAAGAAGAAATCGTTAACGAAGAGTACACGCTTGAAAGTCTCTGGATTTTAAAATGTGGACAACAGCAAATTGGACCTTTTCATACGGTACAATTAAAAGAATATTCTGAAAAGAACCATGATTTTTTTGAATCAATAGAAGCCACTAATCTTTTAAAAGAACACTTTATTTTATTTTACCAAAACGTTGAATTTCAAAGAAGAAAACCATCTCTAGTTCAATCGTCTAGTCTAGTTAAAGACAGTAGTTTTCATATTCTTAAAAATGGTCAAAAAGAAGGACCGTTCGACTTTAATGACATTGAATCAAGAATTAAGTCTAGAGATGTGTCTTTAGGTGACTTACTGAGTGTGGATAAAGGTCAAACTTGGATTAAGATATATGAACATCATCAGTTTGATAGACGCTCTAGAGCAAAGGCTTCAGAACTACCATTTTCACCAAATGACACAATAAACCAAAAAACTATTAAATCTAATAAAGAATCGCTATTAAAAGCTCAAAAGAAAAAAGAAGAAGAGGATGCACTTGCAGGACTCGCCTTTTTAAGTCACGGCCATGAGCATGCTAAAAAAGCAGAAAATTTTAAAGCAAACTCATGGGTTAGGGCTACGAAACCATCACGAAAATTTAATATCAAGATAGCTGCGAGCTTAGCTGTTGCTTTATTAATAAGCTTTACAACAGTAATGAAAGAAAAGCGCGGCTCTTCTGGCGTCCCAAGACTCGTGGAAACTGAGAAAAAAGAAATTGATAATCGACCAAGAAAGGCTAAGCGAGTACCAGCATCTGATAAAAAAGTTACGAACAGAGCTAAAGAGCAAAAAAGAACGGCAAACCCATCAAAGTTTCGTTCTTCAAAAGCAAAGAAAAAAATTACAGAGATAGAAAGAAAAAAACCTAAAAGGTATATACCAAAAAAAGAACCGCAAAGAATCACCCATTTTGCTGATGAGTTTGATGAAAGGCTTGAAGGAGATCAAGATATACGAGAACCTGCGTCTGTTACAAAACCAAACTTTTATCCTGAGGACGAATTAACTCAAGAACAAATAGAGGCTATTGAGTTAGGTGATCCAGAAAGGTTGGAAAGAGAAGAGCAACACTACTAATTAAATCACCTATCCACACTTCAGCTTTTCAAAGCTTCTAAATCAAGCTATCTTTTAAGGATATGGAACATAAACTTAGCAACACCTCACTCTTTATTTCATTTGAAGGTATCGAAGGGTCGGGAAAGACAACTCAGATAAAATCTCTTTCAGATTATCTAGAAAATAAAGGTTACACAGTAACCTGCTTAAGAGAACCTGGTGGAACTACATTTGGTGAAAACTTAAGACAAGCAATTCTCGAAAGCGACTCACCTCTTCACCCGATCAGTGAAGCGTTATTATTTGCATCTTCGAGGGCCCAACTTCTAAGCCAGATAATTATTCCAAAACTTAGAGACGATAAAAATATTGTAATACTCGATAGATATATCGACAGTAGCATTGCTTATCAGGGATTTGCGAGAGGACTTGGTATGAAAAAGATACAAGAGATCCACTCAAGTGAGCCTTTAAACCTTTACCCTAACCTAACTCTTTATCTAAAAATTGACCTTGAAACATCAATGCAAAGACAAGATTCAAGGGGAAATACGAAAGACTATTTCGAAAAAGAGAACAAAACCTTTTATGAAAGTCTTATAAATGGATATGATGAATGTCACAAAGCCTTTCCAAACAGAATAAAATTAATTGACGCTTCAAAATCTCAAGAAGTTGTAACACGCTCTATACTAAAAGTAGTCGAAGAGAAACTAAGTTAGATGGATAAGATACAAAAAATTCTAGTTAACAAAGAGTTCAAAGACAAGCTTTCTCACTTCTATATATTAGAGCCAAACTTTGCCTGCGAATCAGAAGACCTGGTAAAGTGGAGCTTTGAGCTGATCCAAAACATATACCTAAACAAAGGTAAAAATATCTCTGAAACTCAAATAGAGAACCACATAGATATTTTAACACTAAGTCCTGAAGGTAAGAATTATTCTCTTAAGGATTTTGAAGAGTTCTTTAGATTCTTAAACCACAAAGCAGATATTCTAAATCGAAAATACATAATCATTAAAGATGCACATCTTCTATCAATCAAAGTAGCAAACAAATTACTTAAAACGCTAGAAGAGCCACCTATTGAAGTCTGTATGATCATGCTGAATAATAAAAAAGTAAGCCTACTTGAAACAATTGTCTCAAGAGGAATTGAAATAAGAGTTCAAAACCCTAAAGAAGAGGTCTCTTCGCTAAACATACCAGAATTTAATGATCACTTGGAATTAACTCAGAAGGTCAAAAAGAATCCGAGTATTGAAGAAGACTTACAAAAAATACTCTTAACTAAAATTGAAGAAAAAGATGTAAATATCAAATTCACAAACGCAGTGCAAGAATACTTCGGTGAGTTTCAAAATGACCGCCTCTACAACAATCCAATTAATAGTAGAATATTCAAACTCTTCAATCTTTTAAAATCAATAGCTTAACCACCCTATAAATTGACTATAAGTGAAAAAGATAAGACTATAATAGTCTAATTTAGGATAATCATGACAAACGTAACAATAGAAGAAAATATACAATCAACACCAGTAAACCAAACAAACTTCAACACAAAGGAAGTAACGGAAGATAATTGCAAGTTTAAAGATGGAGACACTTTAAAGCTTGTAAGAGTTAGATTTCCAGGACATGCAAAGTCTTACCCATTTCTTATTGGAAAAAGAACGTTGATGTATGGTCAAAAAGTTATGGCGATGAGTGATAGAGGAATGGCCCTAGGTTATATTAACTCATTTACATACGAAGCGAAGTTTAAAAAAAATATGCTTCCTTTAAGATATATCAATAAACTAGCAACAGAAGAAGATATTAAAGAAGAAAAGCAAGTTTACAAAAGACAAAAAGATGCTGAAACGCTTTGCCAAAGGTTAATAGAAAAACATAAATTAGATATGAACTTAACTCACGTTGAGTTCACGGGCTTTGGAAAGAAAGTAGTATTTTACTTTATTTCACCTGCAAGAGTAGACTTTAGAAATCTAGTAAAAGACCTTGTTTCAGAGTTACGTTTAAGAATTGAATTAAGGCAAATATCTTTAAGGGACAGAGCTGCATCTATGGGAGCTTTAGGTCCATGTGGTAGAGAGCTATGCTGTTCATCGTTTTTATCAAAGTATGGAAATGCTTCAATCAAGATGGCAAAGAATCAAAATTTAACATTAAACTACAGTAAACTTAATGGTGCCTGCGGACAACTTAAGTGCTGCTTGCAGTACGAGGATGAAGTTTACGAGCAAAAAAGAAAATACTTACCAGATGAAGGCTCATTCATTGAAACTAAAAATGGTGATAAAGGTAGAGTCTTTAGACTTAATATTCTAAGTGAACAATTTGATATAATGACTGAAAAAGGAAAGATAAAGAGATTCGTTGCCGAACAATTCAAAGCATATCTTCCAAAGTCATTTTCAATGCCAAGAACTTTTCCTCATGTATCTGATGAGACATCAACAATCATAGGGCTAAATGATCTTGAACTTAGAACACAAGACTATTTAGAGAATGAACAAATAAAACAGTACAACGAAGCAATTGATTACGCTCACGAGCAGTTCACAACTCATAGCGAGACAGAAACGATAAAAAAAGAATACAATACAAAATACAAAGAAGACTTAACTAGTGACTCAATAACACCACCAACAATAACAAAGAGACATCAAAGCTCTGAGTCAAATCAGCCAAAAAGAAACAATACAAACAACTCTTCTAACAGCAGAAGAAAAAGTGAAACTCATAACAAAAGAAGTGAGAGCAACAAGAAAAACGATCATGGAAAAAGACATGACAATAAAAAACCTGGACAAAAAAAACATAATGCAAATAAGAACTCTATGAAAAATACAAAATCGGAGCAAAAAACAAAAGACGAAGATAAAAGTTCTAAAAACAAAACAAAATAGGAAAACGTTGTGTCAGTAAAGATAATCCATACATCTGATTGGCACTTGGGTAAAAAGCTCTTTAAGAAAGACCGTATAGAAGAGCAGTCACAATTTTTAGATTGGCTACATAATACCATCGACAATCAAAAAATAGATATATTAATCATAGCTGGTGACATATTTGATGTGCCATCACCTCCAAACAAGGCAGTAGAACTTTACTTTAAATTCTTAAAAAGAGTTTCAGAAATAAACAACACACATATCTTTATAATATCTGGAAATCACGACAGTGCTTCTTTTCTACAGGCTCCCTCTAAAATACTTAATAGACATAATATACATATATATACATCTTTTCCGAATGAAAAAGACCAGAATACTTTTTGCTTTAAGAAAGATTCGCAGACAGTAGAAATCAAATGCATACCGTACTTTAGAAGCTTTGATTTAAATGCAAACTTTAGTGAAAACCTAAAAGATATAGGGCAACATGAATACCTAAAACTAATAAAAAAAGTTTCTAATCAATGGGGACCTAATGAAAGTTACAAGATTTTGGTTTCCCACCATGCATATGGTGAATTTAGCGCATCAAAAAGTGAGCACACACTTAATTTAGCCGGACTTGAGTCAATTCCAATTGGAACAATAGCAGAAACTGCAGACTATATAGCCTTAGGACACATACACAAGCCACAAAAAATGAGTTCCACAAAGAATATTTACTACTCTGGCTCACCTATCCCATTAAGGTTTAGCGAAACAATGACAAAGAGGGTTAAATTAATAGATACAGAAAAAGGGATCACAGATATAAAGATCCCATCCTTTAGAGATTTAATTAAATTAAAAGGTAATAAAGATCAGATTTTAGATAGATTAGAATCGCTATTGCCAAATAAAGAAGAAAAACTGACAACGTGGATAGAGATCCAGGTTCAACTAGATGAACCTGCACCAAAGCTACTCACAAATATAAAGGCAATACTAATATCAAAAAACATGGAGCTACTATCCTATTACCCTATATATAAAGAAAGTAGTGAAGAGCTAAGTGATGAGCAGGAAGCCTTAGACTTGAACCTAGATGATGTATTTATTAAATACTACAAGTCAAAATTTCCAAACTCTAAAGATGTACCAAAAGAGTTATTAAGTGAGTTTAAGTCTTTAACACAGATTGGACAAGATGAAGATTAAGCAAATTGATATTAGAAACATTGCCTCTCTAAAAGGTAATCATCGTATAAACTTTGAAGAATTAACTGATCATTCAAAAACAATAGCTATTACTGGTGAAACAGGCTCTGGAAAATCAAGTATACTAAATTCAATTGCAATAGCATTATTTGGAAAGTCACACAAAGATAATTTTTCTCAAACTGACTTAGTAACGCTTGGTCAAGAAGAAGGTGAAGTTAGGTTATACTTTGAATTTGCAAACAGCAATTATATGGCCACATGGAAATGCAGAGTCAGAAAAAAGAACAAGGAATTACTTAAAAAGCCAAATATCACAAGATCCTTAATTCACATAACAGATGAAAAAGAAGTTGAGTTGGATATAATGCCTGAAAAATTAATCGGGTTAAGTTTCGAACAATTCACAAAGACAATAATACTTAATCAAGGGCAATTCAGTGAGTTTCTTTTGAGTTCATTTAGTGACAGAAAAAAGATATTGGAAACTTTATTATCTCATTTTGATTTAGTTGACTTAAGTGTAAAAAGTAAAAGGAACTTAAAAGACATTGAAAATCAACTTAATCTGATAGAGTCAAAGGTAGAGGGACTTAAAGGTCAACAAACATTATCGAAAGATGAAATTCAAGCAAATCTAAAATCTTTAAATACAAAACTAACACAAGTTCAAAGTCTAAAAGAGCAATTTTCTGATTATTCAGAAACTCTAGAAGACCTTACTAAGGACATAACACATTATCAAAATTCAAAACAAGAAAAAAATATAAGTAAAGAAAAAATATCGAAGCTCACTACATCATACAATGAGACCTTAGTAGAATCAGATAAAGAAGAAGTTCATTATTCGGAACTTGAAACCCGAATAAAATCAGAACTTAAAGAGTTAAACAAAACGAAAGTTCAAAAGGTTGAACTAAAAAAAATTAAAGAGCAAAAAACACAGGCAAGAGATCAAAAAGAGACGCAAAAAGAGCAAATATCTTCTAAAAAAGAAACTAAAAAGAAGTTTGAACTAGAACTAATAAGAATAAAGAACTCTCTAGAAGCCTTATCAATTGATGAGGATATAAAGATTGATCAAATTGACTTTTTAGAACAATCAATCTTAGAAGTAACAGAACTGTCTCATGGCCTTGACTTATCAATTAATAAAAAATCATCTAATGAAAAAGAACTATCAGACATAAGACAAAACAAAGCTGAACTAGAGAGTTCGGTTTCTGCATTAACAAATCAATTAGAATCAACGATAAGTGGGTCAAGCTTAGATATTCTAAAGGGAAGATTAGATGATCTTAATTCACAAAAAGAACAAATCAACTTAACTATACAGAAACAAAAAAACAAAAAAAGTGAGCTTCTAAAAATAGAAGAAGATCTGTCAAAATCAAAAAAATTAATGGATTCGATTACAGATAAAGTTAATTCATCAAAGCTAAGACTAAGTATAATAGAAGATGCAATCAAAGCGGATGAGCTCCAAATAAAAATAAATGAACTAACTGCTACTTCAATAGAGTTACAAGAATGCATAATTTGTAAAAATCAAGATATTAGCAACCTAAAGATCCCAAATAAAACAAAAAAGAACCTCTATAAAATAGAGCTAGATGAAGCGAAAGAAGAATTTAACGAACTTAAAAAATCCGAATTAGAACTAAAAGTAAGCATAGATCTCTTAACAAAAACTAAAGATGAGACATTAAGTACAATTGAAGATTTGAGTAAGTATGAAAACCAGAATAGCAACTTACTTAATAAGATAAAACAAATATCACAAGAGATTGAAGAGCAAACCAAGTCTATTGCAATAAAGGAAGAAATTTCAAAAAATCTAAAAGCACAAAAAGACAAACTCAAAAAGACAACGGAAAAAGAAAAAACCACCAATGTTCTTTTGAAAGAAATAAATAGCACAATTCAAATTTCACAAAGAAAAATTCAAGATAATCAGACTAAATTAAAGGCTCTACTAAAAGGCAAAGAGTTCACTCTTAATGAAATGAGAGACTTAATAAACACTTTAAAACAAAAAGAGAATTTAGACATAAGGTATTCAAATGGTCTAAATGCAGTCAACAACCTAAATGATGAGATAGAAAATATTATAAATCAATTAGAAAAAAACAAAACTCAAGAACAACACTTTCAAAATCAAGAAAAAACATTAACCTCTTCAATAAAAAAAGAATATCTTGATATTGATATTGATGTCCAGCTAAAACTACTTGATAATGAATTAGCAAGTAAACACAATAAGCTTGATAGAATAAAAAAAGAATTAAATGACAAAGAAATTAAACTGGCACAAGAACAATCTAGATACTCCATGCTAGTTGAGCAGGTTTGTGCATATGAAGCTCTGTTCATCACAAATAAATCAAGACTCCAAAGTTCTAATGATCACTTATTAAGCAAGCTAAGAGAAAAAGTTCTAAGCCTTAAGTCAATCAATGATGTAGACTTAGTACTCTTTCAAGAATCTTTAACTGAGATTCAGAATAGGAAAAATAATTATACAAAAGAATTCATTGATCTAAGAGAGAAAGTATCAAATCAAAAAATGCTACTAGATCAAGCCTTAACAACTGAAGCACGGATAGCGGACTCTCTAGATGAAATAAACTCATTAACTGTAAAAAGATCTACTGCCGAACAGCTCTACAAGCTTCTAGGTAAAGATGAATTTAGAAACTATGTTCTATCAATAGTTGAAAAAAACCTTATTAGATCAACAAATCATCAATTACATCAACTTTGCCAAGGAAGATATATTCTAGAACAGAAGCTTAATCCTGTGAATTCAACGAGTGACTATTATATTATCGATAAATTGAACTTCAGTATGCAAAGGAAGATATCGACCTTATCTGGAGGAGAGACATTTATGGTATCTCTTGCAATGGCCTTGGCCTTATCTGATATAACAAGAGGAGAAAATGTTATTGATAACTTTTTTATTGATGAAGGATTTGGTACGCTTGATCATGAATCTATAGATGAGGTTCTAGAAATGCTGAACACGATTAAATCCCAAGGCAAGACAATAACTCTAATCTCACACATAAAAGAAATCACGTCTAGAATACCTATAAATATTCAACTTCAAAAGGCTGAGACGGGTAACTCAATAATAAAGACTGTGTTCCAATAGTTAGAACTTAGGTACTAATTTTAAAGTCTCTCTATAATACTTTCTAGGATTAATAATAAGAGGAGCTGAAAGTTCATCCACAATATTCTTAGTCTGCTTTATTAAATCTTTCCTTGAACTTACTCGATCAAGTCGAGCTCTAATCTTATCTTCAATAACATTTGCAGGTTGATATTCGCGGTACAGAACACTTAAATCTTTTTGAGTTAAATTTTTAGATTTAAAATGCTTCTCAAACATGTCAATTGCTGTATTTAATCTCTTGGAGTAATCCTTAGAAACAATTAATGACAACGTGTCTCTCAACTCTTTATATTCCACAGGATTAAGCGTGTACTTTAGACCTGCATACTGCATCAAGCTTTTAAAAGAAAATGATATTTGATCTGGATCAACATCTTTAGGTAACTTCATACCAGTTAAGCCTTCTCCATACTTTACTATACTTTGCCATGGCAGATCTATTTTTACTTCTTCTCTTAATAAAGATTTAATGGCAGCTAACTCATCCTTATTTATTTTGATAGCCTCTCTTCTACCAAGATGAGAGGTCAACTCCTCGATGAATTTTTCAGCTGTATCTTTTTTTAATATAAAATTATGAGATCTATTTTTAACATAAAACCCTTGGTCTATAAAAGCTTGATAAGCTTTTTCTTTAGATATAGACTTCAGTTTTTCTGCGTTATGATATAAAAAATCATCAAATTCATATTGCAAAGTACGTACCTTTCGAAGCTCTAAATAATCCTCGTAGGTGATATCAACGTCTAATTTTTTTGAACTTTTTTTCCATGAAACAGAATTTATTTCTTTTCCTCGACCGTGAACATGATCTTCGACCCTATCTAACATATCAATATTTTTAGACCATTTCTTTTTAATGTTCTTAAATTTCTTAAAACTTGGAATATTATCAAAATAGTGATCAAAAAAGCCAACAAGTGTTTTATCCATTGAACTACCACGAATACCTTTACACAAAGTACATCTATATGCTCCAGAAACCAATGGGTAACCTATGTTAGTGTGTCCAAGATCCAATAACTTAGCTCCAAAAGTCATATTCTCTGGATTAATCGCACCTAATTGTCCATTCACCGAATACATTCTTCCAATTAACTTCATTTTCTCGTCAAGTGAAGCTTTTAGACCGGGATACATAGACTCTCTTCCCATATTCATTTCTCTAGTTACTTGAACCGCAGATTTAGAAAAACCTTTTTCACCTCTAGAAACTTTTTGAATTATTTCAGGCATTAACTTCATTTCAAATGACATTGATATGGGAACACCATTTTTTTCTAAAATTCGCCCCATAATAATTTCTGTTGTCAGTTCATCGATTACCGCAAGACCATTTCGTCTATAGTCACTAGGGTCAAAACGTGATGAATTTGCAAAACTATAATATTTATTTGTACCAGATCCCTTAAATTCAATGGTCGTAAATTTATTTGGTTGGTCTACTAAAATATGTCCTCGTCCAGAACCTCGACTTGATCTCTTTGTAATAGCTGAAGTTGGATAATATGAATACGTTGCCATTTTTATTCTTTTTGCATCTTTTGGTATTTCAAGTCCAGTTTCTAAAAAGAACTCTTCAGATATCAAAACTTCATTCTTATTCAATGTTTTTATGTGTTTATACTCATCAAATTTTAAAATAGGACTAGCTGTAGGAAGAAGATATGCATTAACTTCTTTCATTATACCATTATTTTTATGCCAAGGTAAAAATAAGCTACTACAGCTGTCATGAATATATTGTTGCGAAAGGGTATTGAATGAAAGTAGTAGAGTAACTATATATACGAAATTATTCATACATAGCTTATCGGTAAATTTTACTTGCAGCTTCAAGAGGTGCGAGTTCTAAAAAGTCACAAAAAGAAGACATGATGTCTCAACTATTTTAAGAATAACAGAATAAATTTTTAGAGGCTGAAAACGAAATTTCCAACCTCTAAGTATATTAAAATTCTAGATTTTTAGGTGTTCTTGCAAATGGTATAACGTCTCTAATGTTACTCATACCAGTTATGTACATTACTGCTCTTTCAAAACCTAGTCCAAACCCAGAGTGAGGAACAGATCCAAACCTTCTAAGATCTAAATACCACTTATAAAGATCAACTTCCATATCCATCTCACTCATTCTTTGAGTAAGCTTGTCATAATTTTCTTCTCTTTGAGAACCACCAATTATTTCACCGACACCAGGAACAAGAATATCCATTGCTCTAACAGTTTTTCCATCATCATTTTGTTTCATATAAAATGCTTTTATATCTTTAGGATAATCTGTAACAATAACAGGCCCAACAAAATGTTCATCTGTTAAAAACTTTTCATGCTCAGTTTGAAGATCAACTCCCCACTCAACTTTAAATTCAAATTTCTTAGAACAGTTTTTAAGAATCTCTATAGCCTCAGTATAGGTGATTTTTGTAAAAGGCGTACTTACAACTTTTTCTAATCGATCAATTAGACCCTTATCAATAAATCTATTAAAGAATGATAATTCGTCTGGGCAATGTTTCATTGCGTATTCAATCATGTACTTGATATAATCTGCTCCAAGTTCAGCAACATCATCAAGGTCAGCAAAAGAAACCTCTGGTTCAATCATCCAAAACTCACTTAAATGCCTAGCTGTATGAGAGTTTTCAGATCTAAAAGTTGGGCCAAATGTATAGATTTTCCCCATACCACAAGCAAATGATTCACCTTCAAGTTGACCTGTAACTGCTAAAAAAGCTTCCTTACCGAAATAATCTTTAGACCAATCAATATCACCTTTATCATCTAGTGGAAGTTGCTTTGGATCTAGTGTCGAAACTCTAAACATCTCTCCGGCACCTTCGCCATCCATTGCTGTTAAAATGGGTGTATGAATATTAAAATAACCTCTTTCATTAAAAAAGTTATGAGTGGCCATAGTAAGAGCATGTCTTACTCTAAATACAGCACCAAAAGTATTCGTTCTATTTCTAACGTGAGATACTTCTCTTAGGAACTCCATAGAGGTACCTTTTTTCTGAAGAGGATAATCTTCAGCTGCTTGGTGAAAGAAATCAATATTGGTAGCTTGTGCTTCAAAGTCTTGCTTACCTTGAGACTCAACGATATTTGCATCAAAGATTACAGAACTACCTGTTCCACACTTAACAAATTCTTCATAGTTTTCAAATTTATCGTCAACAATAACTTGAAGATCTTTTTGACAAGAGCCATCGTTAATAACAACAAACGAAAAAGACTTTGCTTTTCTTAATGACTTTATCCAGCCACCAATTTTAAAATTAGATCCTATTGGTTTATCTTTATAAATATCTTTAATTGCTTGAACTTTCACTAATTATAATCCTTATTTTAGTATTTGATTTTTAACTTCGTTAACTTGTGACAACTCTAATCTTGGACCAAACTGAGATACAATTTTAGAGCAAGATAAACTAGATAGATCAGCAGCTTTAGAAGGGTTTAAACCATTTGTAATTCCATATAGATAAGCACCAGCAAACATATCACCAGCACCATTAGAATCTATAGCATCAACAACATGAGCCTCAATATCTATAAAATTATTGTTATCCCAAACTGTTGCACCTTCTTTTCCAAGTGTAACAACAAAAGATTTTGCAATTTTTTTAAGTTCTTCTCTAGCTTCTTTAAAGTTATTAGTCCCTGTAAACTCAAGAGCTTCGTCTTCGTTACAAAATAATAAATCTACACCACTACCAACAAGTGCATTAAAGTTATCTCTAAAAAACTTAACCATGTTTGGGTCACTCATAGTTATCGCAGTTTTAATATTATTTTCTCTAGCAAACTCCAGAGCTTTTAAAGCTGCAACTTGTCCGGTTGGAGATGCAACTAAATACCCTTCAACATAAAGCCATTTAGATTCTTTTAAAGCTGTAAAATCAATCTCATTTTCAGAGTAAGAACCAGTTATTCCTAAAAATGTATTCATCGTTCTATCAGCATCTGGAGTTACCATAACAAGACAAGTTCCAGTTGTTCCACTCTCAGCAGTTTCAGCTGTTAACTTAGTATCAACACCATTTGAACCTAAATCTGAAAGATAAAATTTTCCAGTTTCATCATTTGCAACCTTACAAGAATAAAAAGATTTACCACCAAACTGAGAAACAGCAATTACAGTATTAG
Source organism: uncultured Bacteriovoracaceae bacterium (assembly GCA_937923325.1). The sequence goes on along the minus strand of CAKZUQ010000016.1, from coordinate 6,952 downwards.
CAGCACTACCGCCACATTGTTTTTTTACTTCATCACTACCAAGGGTATTGAGTTTATTGATAAGTTCTACTTGCCTATCTTCTTCGATTAAAGTCATTAAACCTTTATCAACATTATTTTCAGTCAAAAACTCAGGTGCAACACTGAATTCCATATCAACAAGAGCGTTACCAATTGCATAAACGTCATATTTCATATTTTATCCTTTTTTTAAAACCATGGTATCTTATCTTAAAATCCTTCTTTAGGCTAACTCAAATAAACATCATATCGAGTTGATTTTCCACTAAATGACATTGACGGTGAATCTATTAAGAATGGAGCTTTTATAGATCTTTTTATCACTAATCGACTGTAATTTTTCTTTAAAATATTTGCGACATTAACAGAGTCTTGATCTTCACCTACCACTGATCGGAATATACGCATTTCCTTTTTTGGTAAACTCTTTTCATTCACATGTGAATACATTGGATCATAATAGGCCACATCTACATCAAAGATTTCTGCTACACAGGCCTTATGGTGAAACTCAATAGATAAATCATTCTGCTCTATGGCGTTTTGTATCAAGGCTGCTGCTATGGGATTTCTTTCACAAACTATTAACTCGACGCCAAAAGCATACATTAGTAAAGAATCTTTAAGAGTTCCACCTGTAGCATCTAAGACGCGAGGTTTACCGTTACCCTTTTTAATACCTATGGCCTTTGCTAAAAGTTCTTTATGTAGAGAGTTTTTGAAGAAATATCTTTTATGATACTCTAGTTCACTCTTGGCATTTATTTTTAACTCAAGTCCTTCAAACTCTTTAAGTACTAATTGACCCTTTCTAACATGAAACTCCACATTACTATCTATACAAGATATAATTTTTCCAATTTTTGGAAGCTGCGCGGTAAATTGTTCTAGATCAACTTGTTTTGCATCAATAAATAATTTCATAGACGTATATTAAACTAAGATTAACAATATTAAAGCTTTATGTTAGTTATATTTCAAAATTATTCATTTTTAAGGAAAAAAACACATGACGAGCCCTAGAGAATTTTTAAAGCATTACATTGGAACTAGTGAACAAGACATTCAAGAAATGCTAAAATATTTAGATTTAAAAGAATTAAAAGATTTATATAATCATATTGACTCTGATCACTTACTAGAAAAAATGAATTTACCAGAGTCTGAATCTCGAGATTCGATCAAAACATCAATGACTGAGTTATCGAAAAAGAATAAGTTAAAATTAAATCTGATTGGTGATGGTCTTTTTGATTATTCTGTTGCTCCTATTGTTCCAATCGTTTGCGATATAAGAGGTCTAACAACTGCTTACACACCATATCAACCAGAGAGAAGCCAGGGAACACTCCAAACACTTTGGATTTACCAAAGTGCAATAAGTTCAATCACTGGATTTGAAGCTGTTAATGCTTCTTTCTACGAAAGATCGACTTGTTTATTTGAAGCAATAAGTGCGGCCAAGAGAATTCAAAAGAAAAGAACAAACTCACTTATATCAAGAAATATCTATCCAGGTGATATAGAAGTTATCAATACTTATGTTAAGCACACTGACCATCAAATTGATTACCTGGACATAGATAACTCAACAGGAAAAATTAATTTAGATACACTTAAAAATACACTTGCAACTAAAGAGTATGCATCTTTTTCTTTTGCTCAAGTTAATAATTTAGGCTTAATAGAAGACTTCGATGAAATAACAAAAATTTGTAAAGACAATGGTGTTTTAGTTATAGGTCTAATAGATCCAGTTGCTATTTCAAATGTAGGTTTAAAAGAACCCGTTGCATGGGGTGAAGATGGTGCAGATATAATTGTAGCAGAGGGGCAACACTTAACAATTGGACCAAACTTCGGTGGTCCGGGACTTGGTATATTTGCGATTAGATACAATGATAAAAATAAAAATCAAATAAGAAGCACAGCCGGTAGATATATTGGAAAGGCAAAAGATATAGATGGCATCGATTGCAAATCAATTATTCTATCGACAAGAGAACAGCATATTAGAAGAGAAAAAGCGACGAGTAATATTTGTTCTAATCAGTCTTTTATAGCATCAGCTTGTGGAGCAGCTCTATTAAACAGAGGAGCTAGTGGACTTGATGATATCTTTAATAAATCACATGAGAATGCTAAATATATTGCAAAAGAATTAAGTGTCTTAGAAGGTGTAGATATTGCCTTTACAGGGCCATTTTACAACGAAGTAACATTTAAAATTAATACCGAGATAGAACCACTATTAAAAAAAGCCTCTAAAAATGGAATACACCTTGGTGTTGATGTCTCAAAGAGAGTTGATTCTTTAAATCTACTCAAGATGTCTTTTACAGATAGACAAGATAAAAGATCTTTAAATGAAGTGGTAAACTTTTTTGCATCTATCTTTAAAAAAGGATCAATTTCAGGAACAGTAAATGAGATTCCTAATAATTACAAAAGACAAAAAAACTACACTCTTCCAAAATTTTCTACTGAAGAGCTGACAGATTATTATAAAAAATTAGGAGAGCAGAACCTTTCTCCTGATGAGGGGATATACCCTCTAGGAAGTTGTACAATGAAGTACAATCCAGAGATAAATGATTGGGCCGCTGGGCTTCAAGGTTTTACTGACACTCACCCACAAGCACCAATTGATGATGTTCAAGGAAACTTAGAGCTATTATTTGAAATTCAAAAGTGGTTTAAAGAAATTACTGGTCTGCCCGGAGTTACAACTCAACCAGTAGCTGGAGCTCAAGGTGAACTCGTCGGTCTAAAAATGTTTCAAGACTATCATAGAGATCATAAAGAAAGTGAACAAAGGAATATAGTTTTAATACCTAAGTCTGCTCATGGAACAAATCCAGCGACTGCAACAATGGCAGGATTTGAGACAAAAGCAATCAATGGCCAAAAGATGGGTATCATCACTATTGAGGCCAAAGAAAGTGGAGAGATGGATTTTGAACAAATGCTTAGTCTCATCAAGGAACATAGCACATCAATTGCTGGTGTAATGGTGACAAACCCAAATACTGCAGGAATATTTGAAACAAATTTCGCAAAAATGAGTAAAGCTATCCATGAAGTAGGTGGACTTGTTTACATGGATGGAGCCAATATGAATGCTATTGCTGGATGGATTGATCTGAACAAGCTAGGAGTAGATGCTGTTCACAATAATCTACATAAAACCTGGTCAATACCTCATGGTGGCGGTGGACCAGGCGATGCCATAGTTGCTGTGAGTGAAAAGCTAATGGACTACCTCCCTGGAATACAAGTTATTAAAGAAGGAGAAAAATATACAACTCAGAAACCTCTGGCATCCATTGGTTCATTTCACAGACATTATGGAAACTTTGCCCATAAAGTTAGAACTCTTACATACCTAAAAGCCCTTGGTAAAGATGGTATCAAAAGAATGAGTGCTGTATCGGTATTAAGTGCAAGATACTTATATGAAAGGCTTAGAGAGACCTATCCTATTCTTCCTGCTCATAGTGATGAAACACCTAGAATGCATGAATTTATTCTAACACTTCCACCATCTATTTTTGAGAAAGCTGATAAAGCTGGAACGAACAAATCAAATCTAATTGCAAGAGTAGGAAAGTTATTTTTAGACTTTGGTTTTCACGCTCCAACGGTTGCATTTCCAGAAATTTACGGACTGATGATAGAGCCAACAGAGTCATTTTCTAAAAAAGAGCTAGATGGTTTTTGTGACGTAGTAGAGACTATTTACAAAATGGTTGATGAGTATCCGGAGATACTTACAACAACTCCTCACTTTACACCGGTAAGAAAGGTTGATGAAGTTATGGCCAATAAAAAAGTAGTACTGTCGGAAAAGATCGATATGCTTGCAGAAATTTTAGACGATAAAGTCTCAGCTGCAAAATTAAGAAATATGGGCCAAACAGAAATTATCCAAGAAATACTAAAAGCTCACAAAGTCGAAATATCTAAATAATAAGTTTTAGCGATTAGAAATAATTTTTCTAATCGCTAATCTCATACTATCAATAAGAGATGAAAAATATACTATTCATATCTTTAAAGTCTGCATACATACTTTTTATACTAAAAGGCTTCAAACAGCTTCGAGATCTTCCATAACTAAATTTACTAAGTTCAGGCTTAAGCAACTCTCCTTCGCTATAGTAAAACGACTTGAACTTGTATTTCTTCGTTGTTTCATTTAAATATTCAAAATCAAGTTTTCCATTTAAAAGCATCTCATCAGTAACTTCAAAAGAATACTCTACATAAAACCCACTAAGAAACTTAGGCCGAATCTTAGTGTTAGCAAACTCTAAATCTAGATCCTCAACAGGAATATTTTTAAGATCATTAAATGAAAAGACATCTTTAACTTGAGGTTTATGGAAATGATTACAACCTGTAGGAAGTTTCGCTCCTCTTTGTCTAGGATTATAACGAATATCTGAACCAGAAGTACCGACTAATTGTTTTCTGTATTTAATTTTTGAAGAGATATAACGTTTTATTGAAACATGCATACCAGGCTCAAGATCCTCTTTTCCAATTTGGGTACTATTCTTTTTTTCAAAAATACTATATGTAGAATAAAATTTATTTTTTGGATTATAATAAATATTGCCTGCCTTCTTATATGAACCAAGTTCTAAAGATTGATTTAGTGCTAAACCTTTTGAATATCGCTTTACTACAAATTGTTTTTCTAATTTATCTTCATGGAGCTTAAAAACAGGGACAAGTCCATCTATTTTAGTTCTAGGATTATCATATAGAATACAAAAATCTTTTGATAGCTTTGAATAATCGAAGCTAAATCTATGGGATTTATAATTTTCTGATTCTCTTTGTTGATTTTTAAAGAAATATATATCCTCAAGTGTGTTAAAATCATAGATATAGAATTGAGTATCAAGGTTTTGACTTAGACTACTTAATTCAGAAATAATATCTACATCACCTAATTCGAACTTTGGATATTTAACCTCTAAAGAGTTAAGCTGTCCACTAGACATACATGCCAGAACATTTTTAAAATAGATATCTTTTGAGGTGTTTTTACTAACTTGATCTTTGAAAAGACTTGGAATAATAAATGATTTTTCATTAAAAAACTTAATACTATCTTCTAAATTTAAAAAGCCTAGCTCTTCTCTTATCTCTTTATGCGTTTTTAGTCTTACATGAAGAGATGTTTTTGAATCACCAAGGTAGTTATTAGCAATCTCATTGTTAATATAAGGATTTTCTCCATCATTTAATTCAGATTGATTAGTTTTTCCATCGAGATCGAAATCTGCATTAGGTTGGTTAAACTCCCCTTTTTTAACAACCGGTTTATCTTCACACGACAATAGACTTAAAATCAGACTTAGGTATAATACTAATTTACTCATACTTTCTCCTTTGTTTTAAAGAAAATTATTAAAATATAACCTTAAAGTCTTAAGATTTAGATAGAATTTGTAATAAAATTCAAAATTGAAATGATAAAATGTAAAAAAAAGAGACTAAACATGGGTAATTTATATACTTCTTAGATATATCTTATATAAAAGAAAGCTTCAACGTGTTATTAACTAGTTATGGAAAAAACATATAATTTAGTCGAAGAGCATCTAAATGCTGGAACATTTGAATCAATTTCTTTTTCTGGACCACGAGATAAAACAAAAGAAATTAGAAATATACTAGTTACAAAAAAGAGTGATTCTTCATTTAAGATAGAAATTAGATTCATAAAACACAACGATATCAAAGATATCTCTAAAGAAAACTTTTTAATTAAATTTCAAAATGAGTATATCCAAGAATTTAAACAGGCATTGTTAAAAACAAAAACATCTGACTTTCAATTTTTAATTAATAAAAAAATGAAGATAAAAATTATCGAAAATAAAAAAGAAACAAAGCTAAATAAAACACATAACAGAAGTAAGAATTATTTAATTCCAGATGGAACTCCTTGTGATTTTTTAATAGAAATTGGAGTTATGTCTAAGAATGGAAAAGTTAAATCTAATTATTACAAAAAATTCAAACAAATAAATCGTTTTTTAGAAATGGTTGACGACATGTATAAAAATGAAAATTTAGAATCAATAAATGCAATTGATTTTGGAAGTGGAAAATCTTATCTAACTTTTGCTATCTATCATTATTTTAAAAATATCAAAAAGATCAACACCACAATAAAAGGTATTGATTTAAAACAAGAAGTTATTGACAACTGTAACTTAATTGCAAAAAAGTTAAAATTTTCAGGCCTCTCTTTTGTCCATGGATTTATTCATGACTTTAAGTCAGAAAGTGATATAGACTTTGTAATGACCTTACATGCATGCGATACAGCGACAGATGAGGCCATACTATTTTCCCTAAAATACAATGCAAAAAAGATGATATTCGTTCCATGCTGTCAACATGAACTAAATAAGCAGTTAAGGAATGAAAAAAGTAAACTTCTGTTAGAACATGGTGTTCACAAAGATAAGCTCTGTGCACTTATAACAGATAGTTCCAGAGCTAAATATTTAGAAGCTCAAGGCTATAAAGTTCAAGTTATGGAATTCATTGAAACTGAACATACACCAAAAAACATAATGCTAAGGTGTCAAAAAGTTCAAAGAAATGATGAAATTAATAAAAGATTTCTAAATGACTACAAAGAATTCATAAACGAGTGGTCTATTGATCCCTATTTAAACAAGCATAAAAATAAATAAAAAAAAGGAGCTAGACTGAAGCTAGCTCCCTGAAGTGTATTAATTATCCAATTAATCTTAATGCTGATTGTCCACCGGCATTAGCTTGACTAAGTACGGCTGTACCAGCTTGATTAAGAATATTATTTTTAGCATTTTCAGCAGATACTTGAGCGTAATCTACATCTCTGATCCTAGAGTTTGCAGCACTTAAGTTCTCGATGCTTGTC
>CAKZUQ010000015.1 GCA_937923325.1 uncultured Bacteriovoracaceae bacterium | reverse complement strand
GCATTGATGAAATCTCGTCTAAACCACCTTCTGCAGTTTGGATCATTGAGATACCATCGTTAGCATTTCTGTTAGCTTGTTCAGTTGAACCGATTCTTGCTTTTAACTTTTCTGAAATCGCAAGTCCTGCAGCATCGTCTGATGCTTTAGTAATTCTTGACCCTGAAGAAAGTTTAGCTAAAGTGTTTTCACTTTTTCTGTTGTTAGTGCTTAGAGACCTTTGGGCTGCAAGCGAAGATACATTTGTGTTAATACGGAAACCCATATTACCTCCCTGTTAAATTCGTTCTTTCAATCCTTGAACTCTAATTCACACCTTGAATTAGATAAGCATCTTGCTTTGAATAGGTTAATTGAATAGATGTTAAGTTCATCTCAACATCACTTAGTTAATAGATCGGGATAAAAACGAATTTACTTTATAAATAAATAGGCAAATTTTAACATTTTCATTTTTTTTTATTTAGCACAAATAATTTCAACAGCTTACAGAGCTAAAGATTTATTGAAGATGAGCAAATAATACTAGTTATCTGGTAAAATTAACAAATGAAAAGAATTAATAGAAAATACAGTTTATCTAATAAGGTGATCTTGATCCTTTCACTCTTTTGTTTTACATCTCTAAAAGCGTCAACTTTGAAAGTTTGCCTCGACTCACCCATTTATCAATTTGATATACATAAGGCCAATGACACTTCTAGTGTTGAAGTTCTCCATAAGAAAGTATTTGAAAGTATGATTAAGTTCTATCCTGAAAAGAAAAGTTATTACTCTTTATTGGCTAAAAAAATTGAATTCCCAGCGGCCAACCAGATTCTTATAACATTAAAAGAAAATATCTCATTCCACTCCAATAAATATTTTAAGCCAAAACGTCACTTAAATGCAGATGATGTGGTGTTTTCATTCAATAGGCAAATGCTAAAAAATATAAAATCTAAAAAAGAGCAAAGAGAATTCGTTAACTACAGAGATAGAAATCTAGACAACTTGATCCTGAAGGTTGAAAAAATACAAAAGTACCAAGTACTCATAACTACGAAAAAGAAATTAATAAATATTTATGAGTTACTAAGTGAACATTTTTTAGCAATTCATTCATATGAGTATTATCAAAAACTTAAAAAGAATAAACGCTTAAAAAATTTCTCTACTCACCCTATAGGAACAGGACCTTTTCGCTTTATAAAAAAGAAAAAAAATGTTCAGGTTAATTTAGAGACATTCAAGAAGTACCATGGAGCGAAACCTAAATTCAAAAATCTAAATTTTTATCTTGTAAGTGACAATATAAAAAGAACTAAGTATGGCATAACTGGAAGATGTCATATAACTCATAATCCAGAATGGTCTTCTTTAAAAGAGATTGAACAGAATAAAACATTAAAACTATTGCCATCTATCGAGAATAATATGCTTTATATGGTTTTTAATACAGAAAAAGGTCCTTTTAAAAGTAAAGAGTTACGAAAGATTGTAGCAAGATCACTAAATATAGACACTTATATCCAAGATGAGTTTTATGGACATGCTAAAAGAGCAAACCATATATTAACTCCAAATTTTACAGAATATAATAATAACTTTCATCATATTGAAAAAGATATTATTAAAGCCAAAAAAGAATTAGAAAAATTATTTCCAAATCAAAAAATCGTAGTCAATCTATGGACATTAACAGTTTCAAGGCCCTATTGCCCAGATGGAGTTGGCTTAGCTGAGAAAATCAAACAGGATCTTGCAAAGGTGGGGATAACAGTAAATATAGTCAAAAAGCCCTTTGATCAATTCTTAAAAAGAACATCACTTGGAGAGCATGACTTTGCCCTTTTAGGGATGGCAAATATTACCGATCAAGAAGAAATTCTTTTAAGTTTAACTTGTAATGCACTTGATAAAGGCTCTAATAGATCTAGATGGTGTAATAAAAAATATGATGAATTGGTTAGCTTATATTTTTCAACAAAAAATATTCAAACAAGAAAGACGATATTAAAGCAAATTAGTCTGATTTTTAATTCTGAAATGCCAAGATTACAACTTGCCTATATGCCAAAAAATAAAGTGATTAATAAAAACATTTTAAATTATAATATTTCTAATGATACAGCTGGTGATTATGCCAATATTGTTTTTTTAAATGAGATAATTAAAACGCTTCAAAAAAGCTCAAAGCCAAAGAAAAACTAATTCTATTTATTGTTGAAAAAAAGGCCCTACATTGTTGTATAGGGCCATCTTCGCTCGGTTTATTAAATTTATTAAGTCTAAAATGATATTACTTATCCGATTAGTCTTAATGCATTTTGTCCGTTTTGGTTTGCTTGAGCAAGAACTGCAGTACCGGCTTGGTTAAGAATACCATTTTTAGCATTATCAGCTGATGCTTGAGCGTAGTCTACGTCTCTGATTCGAGAGTTAGCTGCACTTAAGTTCTCATTCGTAATCTGTAAGTTATTTGAAGTACTTACTAGTCTATTTTGAATCGCCCCTAAAGATGCTCTTTGAC
>CAKZUQ010000014.1 GCA_937923325.1 uncultured Bacteriovoracaceae bacterium | reverse complement strand
AGTGATAGACTTTGATAATTCAAAGTTATTTGTAAAGCTTACTGGTGGATGTCAGGGGTGCTCATCTTCAAAGGCCACTTTAAAAGATGGTATTGAAAGATTAATTGTTGGAAAATTTCCAGAGCTAGTCGAAGAAGTTGTTGATTTAACTGACCATGCTTCAGGTGAAAAGCCATTTATGTAAATCTACAAATGTAATACAAGCTGATACTTTACTTTATATCAGCTTATATTATTAGTTATTAGAAACTTGGAATAATATTATCTAATAATACTTTACTATAGCATTCACTATCAACAACTTTAGTTTTTTGACTGTCAAAAATTGTTCCGTCACTACAAACAACACTACTTAACATTTGCGTATATAAATCAGATTCTAATTTTTTAAGAGCACCACTCTCAACAATGTCTAATACACTTTCAAAACTAGAATTTAAATAACCAACCCCAAGAGACTCAAAGTAGAACTTAGCATGTCCGGCTATATTTCTAATATCAAAAGTCGAAAGAGTTCTATAGGAACTATCTTGATTTAAAACACTTAGCAAAAGAGATAAATAGCCATCAATATCACCAGAAATCTCTTTTGAAATAATACGCATCATATCCCATAAAGCTTCATTTAAAATTTTCCATTCCTGCGTTAATGTACCTTTAATAATACCGACCTCTATCAAGTTTCGAATATCCATAAGAGAGTCAATACCCGTATTGATTGCAATTTGATCTCTTTGTGCCAGAATAATAGCTCTTTTCATAAGACTCATATACATATGATCAGTTTGAAGGTCATCCATAATGTCTTCGATTGATAATTTGACATTATTAATAAGAGCCATAGAAATTTGATTCATAGTGAAGCTAGTCGACATACGCTCAACAATATAACTATCTTCTCCTCTAACTGTAAGATTTAAATCATATAAATTTTCTGCAACAGATTTTTCAGTAATAGACTTATGTGATGAAATTATTAATCTAACTAGGTTCCTAGTAGACCCAGAGTCTGTATGTTTATGTAGTTTTCTAGCACTTGCATATATAAGTTCATGAAGAATTAATGTCGCTTGTGATTGTCTTGAATGCTTTGGGTGATTAAATAATCTTTCATCAATATGTGCTTCAAAAAATTCACCATAATTCACTTGTGCAGCCATAGTAGAAACAAGACATTTCATACTAGGAAGAGAGACCGAACCTAAGTCATCTTGGTATTTTAAAGCTGAATTATTAAAAACAAGCCTCGTATCAGGGATAAGTGCTTTTCCCAACTGAACTAGTTCTACGACTCTAGTATTGATTGACCTAAACCTTAAACTTACTCGATCTATATATTCGTAGATTTTTTCTTCTTTTTGAATCTCAAAAATCACAGCAGGCTTACTTCCAATACCTCTTCTTTTTTTAGCTTCATAAAGGTCATACATTTCAATTGACTCAATATGAGATAGATACTTATCAGGTATCAGATTTTTATTCTTCTTGATCTCATCAATAATATTTACGCTTGTTTCACCATTAGTGATATTGACTTTATCAAAACATACAATAGCGTTACCACCACCTGATCCCCAATCTCCAGTTGATCTATCTAGCATTGCAAAGGCCATAGAACTTGCAAGTAAAGTAACCAATAATAATTTCATAAGTTTTCTCCTATATTTTTTATACATGATTTACTTTACGGTGACATTTAGATTTAATACATTAATTAGATATTAACAGCAGCAGTAAAGTTCACTTTCTTTGAACTTTATTCAAAACATCTCATTTACACCTCACGTATTCGAGTTTATACTTCGAATATGAAAGACTTAAAAAGAAACATTGAAAATAAAATCAATAAGTTACTAGATATTTTTCCAGCAGTTGTCATTCTGGGAACTAGGCAGTGTGGAAAGACAAGTTTATCCAAAGTATTAAGACCTAAATGGGGCTACTTTGATCTTGAGGTCTCTTCTACTTACGACAGAATATCTCGAGATATTACATTTTTCTTAAAAGAAAACTCTACTCATATAATAATTGATGAAGCACAGGTGTATCCGCAGATATTTAATGAGCTAAGAGGAGTAATAGATAGCGATAGAAAGAAAAATAATCGCTTTATAATTACAGGATCAAGCTCACCAGAACTAATGAAACACGTATCTGAGTCTCTTGCAGGGAGGGTTGCAATTGTAGAGTTATCTCCACTTAAATTGAATGAAGTCTTAGAAAAACCTCTCTCTTCTTTTTATGGAATATTTGAAAATAAGATCACAGCAAACACACTTCAAGAACTAAAAGAATTAAAAGCAATCGCGAATCATTCCGAAGTAAAAAATCATCTTTTAAAAGGTGGTTACCCAGATGCGACTCTAAGTAGTGATCAATTTACTTATGATCAATGGATGGACAATTACTTTGCGACATATATTAATAGAGACATTAGATCTCTTTTTCCTAAAATGGACTTAGTTAAGTTTAGACGCTTCATTCAAATGATGACAACGATCTCTGGAACAGTAATAAATAAATCAAATATCTCAAGAGCAATCGAAGTAAGCGACAAAACAATTAAAGACTATATCGATATTGCTCACGGAACATTTATCTGGAGAAAAATTCATTCTTTTGAGAAAAACATTACAAAATCAATTATAAAAATGCCAAAAGGAGGATTTAGAGATTCAGGTCTTTTACATTTTCAAAAGGGCATTAGAACAATTCAAGAGCTAGATAACTCTCAATCAATAGGTAATGACTTTGAACACTATGTGACAGAAGAAATACTAAGAGGCATAAATGCTGGCCTAGCTACAAACTGGGATTACAATTACTACAGAACAAGAGCTGGCGCAGAAGTAGACTTAGTATTAAGTGGTTCATTCGGAGTACTACCAATAGAAATAAAATATGGAATTAAAACAAGTCAAAAAGCTTTGATTTCCCTAAAGTCATTCATAAAAGAGCACAATCTTCCTTTTGGAATTGTAATAAACAACTCAGATAAGATTGAGATGCTTAGTGAGCAAATCATACAAATTCCGGTAAACTTTCTATAATGAAAATATATGAATTCAATAACATTCAAGATATTTTAGAATCATACATAAAAGAGCAAAAAGTTCTGGGAAATAAAGTCACCTATCAAAGCCTGGCCGAAGAAATCAGAGTTCAAAAATCTTATTTATCCAAGGTAATGAAAAAAGATGCCTATCTTAGTAAAGATCAAGCTTATCTTTTATGCAAAAGACTTAAATTGAACTCTGACGAAAGGGAATTTATCTTTTTATTATTAGATAGAGATAAAGCTGCTATTAGAGAATTAAAAGAAGACTTAACAAAAAAAATTAAAACTATTCAAAATAAAAACACAAAAACTGAAAACTATCTTGATACAACTAACAATGAGCTTTCAAGTTCAGAAATACAGAAATACTACCTTAATTCTGAAAATCAACTCATCCACCTAAGTCTAGGAATTGAGAAGTTTCAAAAAAATGTAGACCTTCTAAAATCTGTATTCAATCTAAGTAGTAATCAACTAAGCACATCACTAAACTTATTAAATGACTTAAAACTAATTGAGATCAAAGAGAATAAAATAAAACTTATTAAGGCAAACCTTCATCTTCCAAAGGATTCGCTATTTTTTGAAAGTTGGCAAACACTTCTCAAAATTAAATCACAAGAGCATATTAAAAAAGTTCCATCTGAAAATAAATATAATTTTGTTGCTAGCTTTTCTGCTGATGAGAAGGCACATGAAGAGATTAGGATTGAATTTATGAAGTATTTAAAGAAAGTTGAGTCTATTGTAAAAAAAGCTCCAGCAAAAGATCTTTACCAATTAAACTATGATATTTTCAAATGGAGTTAAGTATAAAAAAAGGACACTTAAAAAAAGTGTCCTCATTAAATCTTAATTATAAAAAGTGTGAATTAGTTCTTTAAAGACTCATAAACAGCACTAGATCTTCTAAAAGCTTCTTTAGCTGCAATATTTAAGATTCTATTGCTGAATCCTGTCATTTCTTTACCTGTTTCTTCAACTCTTTGAATATCATTTGGCTCCCAGTAGTACATAGAAGTTAACTGAGTAAAGCACCATTCTGAATAGTTTCTATATTCGTTTTTAAACTCACTGTAATGAGTAATCATTTTACAGTCATATGCTTCATTAGGAATTTTCTTTGTAAAATAATTTTGCCAATCATGAACAGTTACAGGTTTTCTCATAAACTCTCTGTCCATTGCATATAGTTCATCTTGAACTTTAACAACTGGAGCTATATGGAACCACCATCTACTTCCTCTAATTTCTTTTCTATATCTTTTTGAGTAGTAAATTAATACCTTTAATGAATCAACATTAAATCTCTTATTCATATATTTAGACCAAACGTACGCCCTGTTAAAGCACTGAGACTTTCTTTGTCTTTTTCCAGCTTTATTTAGTGCACTAAAGATTCTTTCAGCTTTTTCGTAAGTTCCAAGGTCACTAGGAATATAATTATTTAAAGGGCTAACAGCATTTACAGTTACATTTGAATCATAAGAAACACCTGTGTTTTGTGATACTAACTTTACAGACTTAATTGTTTCTATTTCATTTAATATCTTTTCAGAAATAAAGTTTGTTCCAAGTTCAACTTCAACCTTAGCTCCAACTTCTCTTGCAGTGCCCAAAGCCTCAATTGTTTCAGTATCTTTTCTATCTACTTTAAAAATTCTACCATCATAAGACACTAAAACATCTAAACTCTTCTCGTCACCATTATCTTCAATCTCCACAATATGAGTATTAACTGAATATCCAGCAAAGGTACTTGCACTTAATAAGCATGCCATAATTAATGAACGCATAAATTCTCCTCAATTTATAAATTTAAAGTTGACTTATATGCAGCTGCTACGAATGCGTCAATTGAATAATTACATCAAAGAAAAAAGCCCCACTTTAAGTGGGGCATATGTGAACTTTTTACTCTATTTTATCTGTGGTGCCTAGCTTTGGTTGACAAGGTTTTAGAAAACTTCTTAAGAGCTCTAAGGTAGTACTTATCAAAACCTCTTACTCTTAATCGACCTCTATTGTTAACTTTCTTAGCAAGCATTAAAGCTAAAGCATCATAGTTCTTTTGAACTTCTCTTGAAACTAAGCCACTTGCCTTTGAAGCTCTATATACCTTTTGGAGATCTCCAACAATAGTATTATCAACTTCATGTTGCCTCTTCCAACTAGTTCTTAAGTCTGAAATACCATATTGAACTTTATCTTCAATAATTGAGAATAAGTCTTTTAGTCTTTCAGCTTTTGATTTTCCTCCAAAGTTATTAGAAGTTCCATTTACAATACTATTAAAGTATTGAGCGTATAGAAAGTTGCTGTTTTTATGGTTTCTGCTAGAATATGACTTAGTATAAGTTACTCTATTACCAAGCTTTATACTTACCGAACCATTCACTCCACCTTTTCGGATAAGCTCTAAAGGATCTAGGCCACTGAACGCAACCATCACAGTTGAACTAGACTCTGCAGGAATTTTATACATATTTTTTTCTTGCTGAGAATTTTGCGCTTTAATTGTTATAACAGGAAGCGCTGGAGTTTCTATGCTCGATGGGTTAATGACTTTAGTCGTAACTTCGATCTCTCCTTTTAAAATATCTAAATTAGTTGATATCTTATCTACCTCAGCATATTCTCTTAATGTGATACCTTCTGATTTAGATACGCTAAGAGCATTTGCAACCTCATTTAAGTTACTTGGATTATCCAAAACCATGTTCACTCTAACATTGTCTCTTGCACCTTTATCGTTTGATATTTGTCCTAAAATACCTGTAACAACAGATGTATTATCTAAAGCTTTAGGGGTAAATACATGCCCTTTTGAATTTGCAATAATATCTAAAGAATTTCTAAATCTCAGTGTTACAGGCCTTGATACCTCTCCTAAATTTTGTATAGTAAAGTCACCACTTAATTGTTCTCCAGGCCTATAAATATTATCTCTAGTACTTCCAACGATATAGCCATCAACAATTTCGACAACTGGATTATTTTCAAAGATTCCAATTAATCTGTAAAAACTGTCTAAATAAATTTTTTCTGCAAGCTCTGCATACTTCGCTTTGGACACAGACTGATATCTTGAATCATATGCTTCTTTTCTAGCTAAATGAGATGCAACATCTTGCCCTAATGCTAAACCTATTATTTTGGCTGTTTCGTATTTGGCTAACCCTTCTTCATGGTATCTCAAAGAAGAGTAGTGCTTAGCAAAGTACCTCGAATAAGCATCTTTAAATGCTTTTCGATATAACGCTTTCATCTCTTTTACATCTTGAGCAGATAGTCTTACTCTTTTTGTTTCTGTATTATAGCCTGTGACGATTTCTTCTTTTTCATATATTTCATGTCCTTGATCGTCTAAAGCAATTGTTCCATCTGTATTTAGCTTAGGTATAACCTTACCTAAACTATCTCTTTTTAATCTAATTTCAAGAATTGGAGTTGTTTCAGTGATATTTTTTTCAAGATTTTTAATTCCATCAAAGTTTTGATAGTGATCAATATTTCTTTCATCTTTATTATAAATATCCCATGCCCAACTAGCATTTTTCCAACCATAATCTTGAAAGTTATACTGCCTTCTAGCTTTAAAGAAATCCCAAACAGAGACTTGAGGCATATTTCTTCGACCAAAAATTGTTTTTTGGTTGTCACATAAATTAGATGCATACTCTCCTTGTAATAAGTATGACTTTCTAGCTGCGATTTTATCTTCAAAAGATGAGCTTTCAGTTATATATCCATTTGCAATGACTTCATCAAAGGTGCCACCATTTAATCGTCCAGAACTAATATCATAACTATATCCATCGCTATATCCATTAAAGTTAATCTTAGGCATATTAGGAGACTTACTAGGAAGAACTTGTGTTCCGTTGGATCTCTTTACTCCAACAACTTTTCTGTATCTTGAAATAATCTCGTCAGCAGATTCTGTTTCTCCCTTAGCATATGCTCGCTCGCTTGACCTCTCAATCGCAGAAATCATATCTGATCCTGCCACATAAGAGTTTGCTTCAGCAAGCATATCAGGAGTTGGACTTTTTCCAGCGACATATCCATCCCAAACACCTTGAGAAAAACCATCTAAGCATCCTAAATACTTACCTGCTCTTTGAGCATATTTTTCGGCCATCCACCTTGCTGCTGCAACACCGTTTGAACAAGCTTGATATGAATGCTCATTTCCATCATTATTAGTATGAGCACAGATTGTACCCTGAATATTTGCAGGAGGATCAAAGATCGTATTTAAGTCACTTATTGTGCCAGAGTAACTTTGTGAGTACACAGAAGGGGCTAGGCTCATAAGCCCCAATAAAATTAATGATTTGCTCTTCATTTCTTAATCCTTCTAATAAGATATAGAGTTCTCTTGGAGCTGCAATTCAAAAGATATCTACACCCTTCTTAATTTATTCTTATATTAATATTGAGAACAGTATAATACGGTCACAAAATTTAACACAGTGCCGCTGTAATATTTACATACAAGGTAAATGGTGGGTGATTTGTTGCTTGATTAAGCTGACTTCACTATTACAAAGAGCCTCTATTTTCTTAAATTTTGATCAATCAGCTCTAATTTCAAAAGCTTATCTTGATTTTTGACCTTTTTCAAAAGTGATCGAATCTCACCTTTGTATCACATACATTTTTTTACAATGAAGCCATATTAATTCGAGAGCGAACTTTTTTAACAAATTCTAAATCAAGTTCAGCAAAGATATATCCAACTTCATCTTTAGCACTTGCTATAACTTCCCCCCAAGGATTAATAATCATAGAGTATCCGTAAGTGCTTATTCTTTCATTATTTATTCCAACTTGATCGGCCGCAATAATATAAGATTGACTTTCTATTGCTCTAGAACGAAGTAAAACTTCCCAGTGCGCTTTTCCTGTAGGAATAGTAAATGCACTACTAACAGTAATAATATTGCAGTTTCTCCTATATAACTCACGATAATGAGAGGAAAACCTTAGATCAAAGCAAATACTTAAACCCACATGCCAGTCCTCGGCCAGTTTAAAATCTATGATCTTGTCACCTCTAGAATATAATTGTGATTCATCTATAACCTGTTTTGTAGAATTTATAGAGAAGAGATTAATTTTGTCATAATAAGGATATTCAACTCCTTGGGGATCAAAGCTATATGTTCGATTATATATTCGATCATTTTCTTTAGTTGCTGCTGTCCCACCAATAATGTGAACGTTATTATCAACAGCTAACGCTTGAATATTTTGATAATGTTCATTCTTATTTTCAACTAAATATGGCGTTACATCAATACAATTGCTCATAGAATAAAACATCTCTGGTAAGAAGAAGTATTTGATTTGATGTTCTTTTTTAGCTTGAATAATAATCGAATTGATTTGCTTTAGATTTTCTTTAAAGTTAAGAACACTTGTTATTTGGATAACTGCAATTTTCAAAAGGCCTCCAAATATAAATTCATTTCAATTTTTCATAAGATAAAGCATTGAAAATTTTATCGAAGCTAAGATGTTTATAGTTTAAAGATTTGATTTTTAGCTTTTCTAGATTCAAAACAAATTTTACCTCTATATCGTACTTTCTTTTCTTTCTAAAAGATTTACAGTATTTCTCAAGGCTTGAAAAAACCTCTCTTGGAAGAGTGCAAACTCCTTTTAACAAGTAGTGTCTTTTTTCAAACAAAATACTACGACCGATGAAGATGTCTTCTGGAACAAGTCCGATACTAGAATCCAATTCTAGTACCTTAAAAGTTGTATCATGAAGAATATCAAATAAGTAAATACTTCCTTTAACAACTTTTTGAACCTTAAAAATTGAATAGTTAACATTATGAAATGATTTGGCCATGTCAGAATCAATTCCGTTTTGATCAAAGTACTTTACAAAAGTTTTTCTTCCATCATCGAATTTAAAATTAAAAACATACCAATCATTAAAGCAATTCATTCTTGCTTCATACTCTAGAGAGTCAGAGTCGCATTTACCTGTAATTCTTCGAAAGTCGTCAAAAGCATTTTTTAGAGTATCGTAATGCTCATCCTGTCCGTATTCCTTGAGAATTGTTTGAACAAGATGTGTAATGGTGCTCACTACTCGTCAACCTTAAGAACAGCAAGGAAAGCCTCTTGAGGAATTTCTACATTTCCAACCATCTTCATTCTTTTCTTACCTTCTTTTTGCTTCTCTAGTAGCTTCCTCTTTCTAGAGATATCTCCACCATAACACTTAGCTAAGACGTTCTTTCTTAGTGCTTTAACAGTTTCTCTTGCTATGACTTTATTTCCAACAGCTGCTTGTATTGCAATATCAAATTGTTGGCGATCAATAATTTTTCTTAACTTCTGAACTAAATCTCTACCTTTATAAAAGGAGTTTGCATCATGAGTAATTAAAGAAAGAGCATCAACAGCGTCACCATTTAATAAGATATCCAACTTAACAAGTTTTGCAGTTTGATACTCTTTGTACTCATAATCCATACTTGCATAACCTTTAGTTATGGACTTAAGAATATCGTAAAAATCAAAAACCATCTCACTCAAAGGTAGATCATATCTAATTTGAACTCTATCAGAAGTAATATAATTAAGGTCTGTTTGAACACCTCTTCTTTCTTGGCAAACTCTTATAATTGCTCCAACATATTCGTTTGGAACATGAATAGATAGATCAACAATAGGTTCCTGTATTTTTTCAACAAGGGCCATATCAGGAAGTTCACTTGGGTTGTGGACCGTTAACTCTTCTCCAGATTTGGTTAATACTTTATAACTAACACTTGGAGCTGTAGTAATTAAGTGTAGGTTAAATTCTCTTTCAAGTCTTTCTTGAATAATATCCATATGCAGCATTCCTAGGAAACCACATCTGTATCCTAATCCTAAAGCCTGAGAGCTTTCAGGATCATAAGTAAATGATGAATCATTTAATGCTAATTTTTCTAAAGCTTCTTTTAATGATTCATAATCTTCAGGAGAAACAGGGAAGATCCCTGAAAAAACCATTGGTTTTACTTCTTCATAACCGGCTAATGATGGAGTGTCTTTTTTCTTATCATGAACAACAGTATCACCTATTTTAACGTCCCTAATATTCTTAATACCACATATAACCATTCCAACTTCACCAGCATACATTTCTTTTAATTCTGAATAAAATGGAGTGTTAACAGCTAGCTCTAAAACCTCATAAGACTTATCAGAGTGCTTTAAATAAATTTTATCTTTCTTCTTTAAAGTTCCATGCATCATTCTTACAAGTAGAATAACTCCTCTGTATGGATCAAACCAAGAGTCAAAAATTAAACCTTGTAAATCTTTACTAGAATCTCCAACTGGTGGTGGGATAGTTTTAACAATTGACTCTAATAGATCGGCAACACCAAGACCACTTTTAGCAGAAACTTGTGGAGCTCCTGTAGCATCAATACCTACAACCTCTTCAATTTCTTCAGTGACTTTATCAACGTCTGCATGTGGAAGGTCTATTTTATTTAAAACTGGCATTATCTCTAAATCGTTTTCCATGGCCATATAAACATTGGCCAAAGTTTGAGCTTCAACCCCTTGAGAGGCATCAACAACTAAAAGCGCTCCATCACATGATGCCAAAGACCTAGAAACTTCATAAGAAAAGTCTACGTGACCAGGAGTATCGATTAAATTTAAATCGTAAGTGTTACCATCTTTGGCCTTATACTCTAAACGTACAGTTTGTGCTTTAATAGTGATTCCACGTTCTTTTTCAATATCCATGTTATCTAAAAGACGATCTGACATCTCTCTATTAGTAACAGACTTAGTCTCTTGGATGAGTCTATCGGCTAATGTCGATTTACCGTGGTCAATGTGTGCAATTATAGAAAAGTTTCTTATTAGTGAGTTATCCATCTTATTCCTTCAAAATTAGATACCTACAGTACAATATTTTAAGTATTAAATAAACTACTGCTTTAACAACTCAACGCACAAGAATTAAGAAAAGACCTCTTCTGAAAGAACCATTAGGTAGTAATCCAAAGAGCTTTCTTTTGCCCTAATTGGAATAACAGTAGCAAAACCACTAAAGATAACATCTTCTTGTTCTGTCTCAACTATTTCACCCTCTTCACTTGTTTCTTCTATCTTGGTTTTATTTGATATTAGAATCTCAGCATTATCGATCTTAGATCTTCTCTTTAGAGCTAAATTATATGCCTCTTTAATGGATTCAGGGATAATTGTATCTTCCATATTCTTATTTAAAACAGTCTCACTTTCAATATTTAAGAGTCTATACATTTGGTTGTTCAAATATATTAGTTCTCCACTTGCGTTTGCGATCAAGATATTTCTTTTAATCATACTGGCCAAAATATCAAATTTTCTGTGTTCAACAGAGATTCGATCCTCTCTGAGCTCTTCAAAAAGTTTCATACTTGCAATCATTTTATTAAGCTCTCTAGCAAGCTCACCAATCTCATCATCTTGGTTATAATAAATAGAGACATCAAAGTTACAATCTTGAAGCTCCCTTACAGCATCATTAATTTTTTTAAATGGTAAAGCAATTTTCCCAGGAATTACTAAGCTCATCAACATTGTAAATAAGAATGTTATAATTAAAACAATAAGCATATATCTTCTTGTTTCTGTTATAATTCCTTTAATTTGTTTATCTCTTTGTTCATTTTGATAATACTGCATATCTTGAAATTCTGAAAAAGCTTCTAAAATTTTATCTGCAAGTTCTCCAATAGTAGAAAGTCCAGCATTATCCCTCTTGTTAAATAAAGAGACTTTACTAATTAATGTTTTTAAAGAATCCACATACCCAATCATCTTTGAGATTGTTGTCTTAACTTCAACTTCTTCATAAAAAGAATCAAGCCTTTGCAGCTGAGATTGGAAGCCTTCACATAAAGCATTTAATTTGTCCAAGTCATCTTCATTTGCTTTTTTAGTAATAATTTTTTTTTGCATTTTAAGTATAGACACAGCAGATATTCGAACTTCATCAGTTAATAAACTAATTTGATTAGAATTACTTGTAATAGATTCAATTTGCTTATTAAGAGAGTTTAAAAAGTAAAATACTGTTACCCCAATAGTTAGAACCATTAAGTTTGCACCTATAAAACTTGCCGAAATTCTTCTTTTTAATGAAAAGTTCATTGATCTTATCCTTCATCCAAATCTGAAAATAATCTTTTAAAATTTTTCTCACTACCAACGAGAACAACAATATCATCGGATTCAATTATATCCATTGGTAGTGGACTATCATTTACTTCTACTCGAAATGAAGATTTTCCATCTTCATTAATATAAGGAACTCTTTTTTGAAGAGCAACAATATTCAAAGAGTAGTTTTGTCTTATTTGACTTTCAACTAAGGTCTTTCCTTCAAACTTTTTCCCAAGTTTAAGCTCGACAATAGAATATCCTGCTGCAAAATCATACCTTTGTAAAACATGAGGCGCAGCAATTCTTGTAGCAATAATTTCCCCCATATCCTCTTCAACTTTAATTGTTTCACTTGCACCAATCTCTTGAAGTACATGCTCATGTAAATTGGTTGTTGCTCTGGCCAAAATTTTACCAACACCCATCTTTCGAAGCATTGCAACAGCTAAGATACTCATCTCCGTTGAATCTCCAATTGCTACAATTGCGACATCGACCTCTGATATACTAGTAGATCTAACTGATTTTTCATCTGTAACATCAAGACATATTGCATGAGTAACTCTATCTTTAATTTTCTCTACGAGGTCTTGATCTTTATCAATTGCAATAACTTCGACCCCCTTCTCAGCTAAACGAATGGCAGTCTTAGCTCCAAATGTTCCTAAACCAATTACAGTAACTATCATAACTTATCCTATTAAAATTCTACCCTCAGGGTATTCTATATTTCCTTGTTTTTCTGCTTTTTGTCCAACAGCAAGTGCTAAAGTTAACGGTCCAACTCTTCCAATAAACATTAAAGCAATAATCGCAAGTTTCCCTGCAACAGTTAAGTACGGTGTAAGACCTAAGCTTAAACCAACTGTAGAGAATGCGCTAATCACTTCAAAAAATAGTGATAGAAAACTATGATCCGTTTCAATTGACATTAATATTAAAATAAAAGTTGAAACAATCATCAAAGAGATTATAAAAATAGCAGTCGCTCTAACAACAATAGCATTAGGCACAGTTCTGTTAAAAAATTCAACTCGATCCTTACCTCTTAAAGTAGCTTTTAGAGACTGAAAAAGAATTGCAAAAGTTGTTGTTTTAACACCACCGCCTGTAGACCCAGGACTGGCCCCTACAAACATAACTAAACAAAACAAATAAATCGAATGAGGATGTAGATCATTTAAAGTCATAGTATTAAAACCAGCAGTTCTTGTTGTTACTGACTGAAATACAGAAACTTGAATTTGCTCAAATAAAGTATAGCCATTTAAGGCATGTAAGTATTCAGACATAAATATATAGCCTGCAACTAACATGATTAATATAAAATTTGTATAAATCACAATTTTTGAATGAACAGTTAAATCAATAATTCTCTTTCTTTTAAATAAAATCTGTTCTATTTCTTTTATAACAATAAACCCCAGACCACCTAATATAATTAAAACACAAATAATTGAATTAATCAGAGGACTAAAAGCAAAGTTCTCCAAAGAATTATTAAATAAAGCAAAACCAGCATTACAAAAAGCAGAAATACTATGAAAAAAACCAAAATATAATGCCTGGCCAAATTCATACCCCTCTAAGGAGAATGCAAAGGTTAAAAGAATTGCTCCAAAAAATTCAATTACAAGTGTGTATTTTATAATATCAATAATCATTGCAACTAAATCTTCAAAAGAAGAAATATCTAATAAATCCTGCATTAATACTTTATTCTTAACTCCCATCGCCTTTCCAAGTAATATTGTCAAAGAAGAAGAAAGTGTCATAAAACCTAAACCTCCAATTTGTATTAAAGTTAAAACGACAAGTTGTCCCCAAATACTAAAATTATCCACTAAAGAGATTGTTGAGAGACCTGTTACACAAGTTGCAGAAGTTGCAGTAAAAAAAGCGTCTATGAAAGAAGTATTCATACCATCTTTACTCATCATCGGTAACGACAAAGCAACCGTTCCAAATAAAATAATTCCAGAAAATGATAAGATAACTATTTGTGCAGGTGCAAGTTTAAACTTTTCTAAAATAGAAAGGTGTGAGGAGGCTTTATTACTTTCACTCGTTGGACCTTGTTCATACACAGATAAAACTGAAGAAAATAGATGAACAGCACTCAGCCAAAATGTAAATTCAATATCTCCAAAAGTTATTAGCATAGGTATAAAAACAATCAGTGAAAAAATGTACTTACGAAAGTAATCAGCAAGACCTTCACTTTTATAAAAGAATGAAACTAAAGACCCACATACAAAAACAGGTGCAGTGTATGTTAAGATTGACAAGATTGTATTCATTAGCTCAGGTGCAATAAAGCCAAATTGAAACTTTTCGGTCTTATACAGCATATATAATGCGATAAATATCCCATTAAAGACTACTTCTAAGACAAAAGGTAATTTTTGATATAACTTATTCATATAATATTAATAATGATACTTGTATTTTCAACAATTTGCGACATAGATAAAAAATGACCGATAAAAAAATTAACTTTTTAATTGACCATATTGATCCACTTGGACAAGGTGTCTATAAAACCGAAGATCAAATTTTCTTCATACCCAAAACCCTACCAAATGAATCTGGTACGGCAAAAGTCCACAAAACAAAAAAGAACATTAACTTTGCCAATCTTATAGATATTGAGACCAAAAGTGAAGATAGAGAAACTTCTAATTGCCCTCATTATGATGAGTGCAACGGGTGTCATTTTTTACATACAAGTTACAAACAAGAAATTGTTTTCAAAACAGAAACTATGAAACGAATGGCCAGCTACGACTTTAGCAATGCCAATATCAATGCACACAAAGCACCAAGACGATTTAACTATCGAAATAGAATTCAGCTCCACTACAATAAGAACTTAAATCAAATAGGCTTTATTAACCCAAAAACAAAAGGAATTGTTGAAGTTTCAAACTGCCTAATGCCAAACTCAACCTTATCAGTTGCTTTAAAAGAATTTTTACCAAACTGGTTTGAACTCGCTCCCAAAAAGCCAATTGGCCATGTAGAACTGTACACCAAGGGTTCAAATGTATTAACGACTTGGAACAAAAGATACTCAGAATCAGGTTTCACACAAGTCTACGCAGAAATGAATGAGATTTTAAATAACTTAGTTCAAAGCTACACACCAAAAGAACTAACAACACTCGACCTCTTTGGTGGTGCAGGAAACTTATCAAATCACATTAATGATAAGTTTATAATTGATTACTACGAAGAGATTGATCAAAACAATAAGTTTCACTTTGACCTGTATAATGATGAAGCTCTATCTAACTTCAAAGAGCAAATTGACACTGATATTGATTGTTTTATTGTCGATCCACCAAGAAAAGGGTTTCCACTATTGAGTGATTGGGTTTATGAGTTTAAACCTCAATTAATAGTTTATGTAAGCTGTCACAGCTCAACTATGTTCAGAGATTTAAGCAAAATCAAAAAAAGTTACAAGGTCCTAGATATTCACATGCTTGATTTGTTCCCTTCGACCTATCACTTTGAAGGACTAACTGTTTTAGAGAGAATTTAAAGCCTTGATAGATACTTTCTTATTTCTTATTATTTATAAACAGTAACATGAGGACCTTTATGAAATATTTATTAATGATCTTACTATTTATATCTTGCAGCTCATCTAACAAGAAAAAAACTATCTCTCCTATTGATAAAAAGGCTAATTTACACTTTACTCAAGGGACAACTGAACTAGTAAGAGGTGAATATTATAGTGCTCTAAAAAACTTAAGACTTTCAGCTAAATACAGACCTAAAGACAGTCAAACACAAAATAATTTGGGTATGGCCTACTACTACAGAAAGAGTCCATTAAATGCAATTAAACATCTTAGGCTTGCCGTTGAAATAGACCCAAAGAATCAAGATGCTCGTCTGAACCTAGGAACAGTCTTAATGAATAACAAAAACTATTCTGAGGCTGAAGCTGAGTTTAAGAAAATTCTTAAGTCTTTAGTCTATGACCAGCAATATAAGACTCATTACAACTTAGGTATATTAGCAATGAGACAAAATCAATTAAATAAATCCATAAAAAATTTTAAAATGTCCGTAGAGATCAATCAAAATTACTGCCCTTCCTTTTATAAGCTTGGAGAGATTTATAAAAGAGTGAAAAAGTATGATCTTGCTCTGAAGTATTTTGAGGATGGCTCAAAAGGAGTTTGTTACTCATTATTTGCTCCAACAAAAGAAATGCTACTTCTTCTTATCAAGAAGGGTGACTTTGAAAAAGCGGAGTTGAAAATTACAGATGCTCAAGAAAGGTTTACAAAACTAGAAGAGCAACAAGAATTTATAAAATTAAACAGGTATTTGAAGATCAAAAAGTCACAAGCTCTTTAAAGAGGAACAACTTGCCCAG
This sequence comes from uncultured Bacteriovoracaceae bacterium, assembly GCA_937923325.1. Next base: position 28,941 of record CAKZUQ010000014.1, on the reverse strand, counting down.
GCTCTTTCATTTTATACTATACTCCATTAGTATATATAGATATGAATAATTTAAAAACAATAGGTGCCTTTTTAAAAGACGCAAGAGAGTCGAAAAATTTAACGGAAGAAGAAGTTTCATCAAAAACAAAGATCAACCTTAAACTCCTCCAACATCTTGAAAACGATAGACTCTTGAAATTGCCCAACAAAACTTATGTTGTTGGCTTTGTGAAGAGCTGCGCTAAAACGCTCAATCTAAATGAAGATGAAGCGATTATGTCTTTAAACTACACATATGAACAAATCATAGAGCCAACAATTATTAAAGAAGATCCCGAGCAGACTAACGAGGATACACCTAACGAACTTGAAGAGAGTGCTGTCGCAGTTATAAAATCTTTCTATAACAAAAAAGTTGTTATCATATTAATTGCTATTGTTGTATTGGCATTGCTTTTAAAAGCCGCTATTGCATTTTTTGGAAATATAGCAAAAGAAAAAGTATCTTTTGAAAAAGATGAAATAACAAATATAGCAGAGCCAAAGGAAGTTCCTAAAGTAGAAGTTTTTGAAAGTGTACAAACTAAAACTATTGAACCTACTAAGGAGGAACCTAAAGCTCCCCTTAAGTCTGTTGAGTCGACAACTCCGATAAAAGAGCCTGTAAAAGAAGAAGTTAAAAAAGAAGTAAATCTAAATGGTAAATTTCCTTTTATAAAGTTTTACCCTATGCCTAGGAAGCTATTTACGATTCTCACTGAAGCTAAAGAAAACCAAGATAGATCTATTTTACCTCAAAGAATTATCAGTAAGTTTGATTCTGAACTTCAAAACATCTATATCAAAGCAGTCGATGGTGATACTTGGATAAGTTTTAAAATTGATAATAATAAAATTAAAAGATATGTTTTAAAGCAAGGAAAAGGGGCTTTTTTACAAGGACGTGAGATTCAGCTCTTCATGGGTAATATTAACGTTACTAAGATATTTTTTAATAATGAACTCATAAGTGCACCATCCAAGACAGGAGTGAAAAGTTTAGTCTTTCCTCAAACTCTATCAGAATCGTTAGTTTTACCTTTATTTCCTAATTACAAATATAAATCTTATACGTCTAAAGAATATATTGAAAACATGGCAACGGAATAAACTTAACTTTGCCAATCTAGCTTCTTATACTTTTTTAAAGTAAAGAAATATAAAACTATAGATGGAAGAAAAACAGCTACATACATCGGTATAGAGCGAGACTTTCCAAGGCTAACAAGCCCAAAGAAAAGTGTATAGTATCCAACTAAATACAAAATGGCCTTCGCTCCAGAGTTTTGCCCCCTACTTCGTGTTGCTTTCACACCTAAAGCAAAACCCAAAAAAGTGAATAAAACAACCAAAATCACTGTGTTTAACCTATTCCAGAATTCAAAAGTCGCATTTATATAAAGTCTTTTCTTAAAACCTTTACTTATGGCTTTATCAAATCCTTGATTAACAAATTTATATAACTCAACTCCACTCATTGAAATTTCTTTTGTCGAGGCCTTATAAGAAAATCGCTGAGAAGAAATTGGTAAAGAATATTCCTTAAATAGAATTTTTTCGACACTATTATCCAAAGCAATACTTGAAATATTTCCATCAAGAAGTAAAAGTTTAAACGTCTCAAGTCCAGTTTTTTCATCTTTTTCATGAATAATCTTTCCTCTCTTAGATCTAATTACTTTTTCTTCTTTGTTCTTTGAGTCGTACATTTGTAAAAATACACTTGTAAGCTCATTAGTCTCTTTATCAACAACTTGGGGAAACATTGTAACATTAGGAATTGTTGTAAAAAACTGACCAGACTTAATCCCTTGAATTAAGCTCGCAGATCCAACAATACTAATTTTCTTTCTTAAACCTAAATGTGCCTTAGGCACAAGCTCTTGATTAATAAAAAAAGTTGCAAGCCCTGTTAAAAGTGCAACTAAAATAAATGGCATAAGTACTTTTAGTTTAGTTACACCAAATGATCTTAAAGCTATATATTCAGAGTCTCCAGAAATTTTTCCGATACAAAAAATAGTTGAAAAGAAGACAGCAAGAGGCAACGCCATTGGAATTAATGTTATACCTAAGTCAAAAAGCATAGATAAAATAAAGGAAATACTTACATCTGACGATGATACTAACTGCATCACCTTAAATAACTCAAAAGTAAGTAAGAAAATTACGAAAAAGATCGTACTTACTACTAGTGGTAAAATGAAGCTTGAGGCCAAATATACTCTGTATAACTTAAACATAACCTCATAAGGTTACTTTAAGAGTGATATTTAGACAACAAATAGTGTTTTTGCTAATATAAGCAGAAATTATTTAGGTACTTAAAAGGAGTCCATATATGAAAATTACTACAGAATTTGATCAAAAAGTGTTTGATAAAGCCGATTTAAAGATTATTGGTGCATTTGAAAACAAAGACAAAACTGCTGCTAGCTTCTCAGCAACAGACAAAACATTAGTAACTAAATTCAAAGAAACAAAGTCTTTTAAATCTTTTACAGCAAAATCTGGTTCAAAAGTATACTTTAACGGTGAAAATGGAGAAGATATTTTAGTATTAGGTCTAGGAAATAAATCTAAGGCCAAAGCTGAAGACCTTAGAAAATCAATTGCAAATGCGTACAAAGAAATTTCTTCTAAACCTTACAAGACTGTTTCTATTGATGTTGCTTCACTTAACTGCGTTTCAAAAGTAGATATTGCTTCTGCAATAATTCAAGAGTCTATTCAACTAACGAGCTATAGATTTGATAAATACTTAAAAGAAAAAAATGTAACAAAAATCAAAGAAATTTCACTTTTTATTAATGATAAAAAAGTAAAGAAATCAATTGAAAAAACAACTACTCAAATTGATAACTTAACTTCTTCTGTAAATATTGCGAGAGATTTTGTAAATGAAGCTCCAAATATTCTCCACTCTGTTGAATATGCGAAAAGAGTTGAAAAAGACGTTAAGGCAAATCTAAAAGGAGTTAAGACAAAAATTTTAGGAAAAGCTGATCTTAAAAAAGAAAAGATGGGTCTATTCCTTTCAGTTAATGCTGGGTCAGCTTACGAGCCAAGACTAGTTCATTTAACTTATACACCTAAAAAAGTTACAAAGAATACAAAACATATAGCTCTTGTTGGAAAAGGGTTAACTTTTGATACAGGTGGATACTCTTTAAAGCCAGGTGCTTCAATGGCCGGAATGAAATTTGATATGGGTGGCTCTGCTACTGTTTATGGAGCATTTAGAGCTGCTGTTTTAAATAACTCACCCTACAAAATCACATGTATTTTAGGAATGACAGATAATGCTGTAAACGAGAAAGCGACCATGCCTGACTCAATAGTAGCAGGAAGAAACGGAACAACTGTTGAAATACTAAATACGGACGCCGAAGGAAGATTAGTTTTAGCTGATTGCTTAGATTACGCTTGTGATCTTAAGCCAGATACTGTTATCAATGCTGCAACTTTGACAGGAGCATGTCTAATAGCACTAGGAAGTGAAGTATGTGCAATTTTAGGTAATGATGACAAGACTGTTAAATCTTTACTATCTTCAGCAAAACAAACAGATGAGTATATGTGGCAATTACCTATTATCCCAGAGTGGAGAAAGGATATGAAATCAAATATTGCTGATCTAAAAAATATTGGTGGTTCTAGATTTGGTGGAACAGCAAAAGCTGCAGCATTTTTAGAAAACTTCGTTCAAGAAGGAATTAATTGGGCACATTTGGATATTGCTGGTGTTTGTGACTCACAATCTCACCTGCCTTACTGTCCTTCTAAAGGAGCTTCTGGAATAATTGTAAGAACACTTCACAACTACTTAATGAATGCAAAATAATACTCAGTTTAAAATTGTATTATATACGCCTGAAATCCCTGGTAACACAGGGAGTATCGGGCGTACTTGCGTTGCCTTAAATGCTGAACTTATTCTAATCAAGCCTTATGGTTTTGATATTGATGAAAAAGCAGTCAGAAGAGCAGGTCTTGATTATTGGAAACATGTTAGAATAACTGAATATGATTCATTTGATCAATTTCTAGAAACTGAAAAACCTCAAAGAGATAAATTATTTTTCTTTGAAAATAATACTGAACAAAATTACTATGAAGCAAATTATGCAAATAATTGCTATTTGATCTTTGGAGCCGAGACGACAGGCCTACCAAAAAGCTTTTATACAGAATATAAAGATAGAATGTTTGAACTTCCAATGTACAGCGAACATATAAGGTCATTAAACTTATCGAACGTTGCTACAGCTGTAGCATTTGAGTGTATTCGACATATTAAATTTTCGAAGTAGTTCTTCCGATAAGTTCTTTAATGAGAGCTTTAGTTACCATAATATTAATAACCCTATCTTCTTGTAATCTTTATGATTTAGTGGGAGATAAAACTACGCTTTCTGATGATTTTGAAGATTTACTATCAGCACCCAAAATCACGATATCTCCATCTAAAGTTAGTGTTACAGAGATAAACAGTGCAGGAACGACTGGTATTCAAGTCAAGTTCAGTATTAGTTCAGCTCAATTCAATGACTTTACAACGACTGGAGAAGTTGATGATGTAACAATGTTTTCTATAGATGGACCTGGCTCTGTATCTAATATTGAGTTACCTACATTTGCACAAAAGTCAGGTGCACAAAACTTTGAAATCATTATCAAAAATAATGGAACAAACTCAGTACTTACAGGAGAGGCTTTTATAAAAGTTGAAATACCAACTAGTGCCTATACACCTACAAACTCACAAGACTTAGAACGACTAAGTTACTTTATAGAACTCACTCCATAAATATGTACTGGTACTTACTAGCTCTTATAACTTTATCATCCACTTTTTCACAAAACTGTAAAGACTACGCTAAAGATATCACTAAGTATCAAGGGTGCTCTAATAAAAAAATTCATTTAACTTTTGACGACGGACCAAATACAACCACAACTCCAAAAGTTCTAGAAACATTAAAAAGACAAAAGGTTAATGCTACTTTTTTTATATCAACTCATCAGCTAACTAAGGGTGATCTAAAGAAAAAGAAAGAGCTCATCAAAGAAATGTTTAATAATAACTTTACAGTCGCAAGTCATGGACATGACCATAATTGCCATGACATTAGGTACGATTGGAAAGGAAATCTTCAAAAAGGATATACTGACTCTCAAAGAAGAAATCAGTTATCAAAAAGTATACAGTTACTAGATAAGTTTTCTGATAATCAATTTTCAAAACAAAAGAACACTTTGGTTCGCTTCCCTTATGGCCGAGGGATATCACCTTCAAAAACAGAAATAGAAAAAATGATCAGTGATGGACGAAATATTAAAGGTTCAAACTATAGAGAACAATTAAATTATTATAGGGCCCATAGTCCAGCAATGAGTATTGCCAGTGAGTATAAACTATCTCATGTTGGTTGGAATCACGACTCAAAAGATGCCAGCACAATTTACTCAAAAAGTAATAAAGATAAATATATAGACCAACAATTAAATCAAATTTGTAAATCAACATCTCAAAATATAATGACCCTTTTTCATGATACAAGGTCCATCAACTCACTTCCCTCTAAATACAACACAGAGAAAACTTCGATGGATGAAATTATCGAAAAAGCAAAATGCCTTGGTGTAAAGTTCTTATCTATGGATGAAATTCTTAAAGAAAAGCTTTCAAATGGAGTTTATACGAAAAGTTATAGTTCAGTAGATCGTGTTCAAGAGATGTTAGATTCTATAAAGACTATATCACCTAATATTAGCAAATCTTGTTCTCAAGTAGAGAAACTAGATACTTCATACAATAGTTGTTATTCAAATTATGTTGGAGAGGTTACTCACTGTAATGGAGTTAATTCTTATTGTATCGATGGGAGTTGGATATCTAGTAAAAACTTATATAGAGCTACATGTGAAGAGGGATTTCCAATTGATCTAGCAAAAGAAATTTCTAGTAGGTATATCAACAAGTCATGCTCTAAAGCCTCAGAAAAAAAATTTATAAAGAAAGGTATCTCAACTTGTTATTGCCAATATAATGCTGAAGATGAATTAATTTGGAAATGTTATGATATTTCAAAGCCTTCACCTAAAATTTTGAATTAAAAAAAACTTTCCATTATTTTTTCATCTTCAAAAGATAAAATAGAATCTTTTTCTTCCAATCTTTCTTTCTCTGTTAAAATTTTAACCTGCCTTAACTTGATAAGGATTTGCTCAATAATATTTTCTGCGTAATCAGAGAGCTTTCCTTTTCTAAAAGAACTACTGTATTTAACTGGAGAAGGTAAGAGCATCGCTAAAAAAGCACCTTCTTTTGCGGTTAGTTGACTAGGTCTCTTTTGAAAATAAAAAGAAGATGCTTTTTTAATTCCATAAAGATCTTTTCCAAATTCAGCAAGATTTATATATTGCTCAACTATTTGATCCTTAGATAAGTTTTTCTCAAGCTTAAAAGTTCCAATTAACTCTTTAAACTTTCTAATATAACTTCTCTTGTTTGAATAAAGAGCATTCTTTACAACTTGTTGAGAGATTGTTGAAGCTCCTCGAATTTTCTCTCCAGAAATTACAGTGTCTTCAAGAGCTTCTTTTATTTGTCTTAAGTCAATCCCGTTATGATCATAGAAGGCCCAATCTTCACTTACAATTATGGCCCACAATGCTTTTTTAGATACTTTTTTTATACTAGTCCAATACTGTGGCTTCTTATTAGAAAGTTCATATTCTTTAGTTTTTAAATTATATATTGTGTAGTTGTCTTTTAGTTTATCTGCATCATTAAGTGCATACAAAATAAAACAACCTAAGATGAGACTTATTAATACTACTGCTAAAACTTTACTTATTTTTTTCACTCTAAATCCAAAAATTCTTTTATTGCTTCTTTCGTTTCTTCAATCAAGTAAGTTGGAAGCGTTCCGATATGAGATATAATCCTTTTATGATCCCAGGCCATCATTTGATCTATCATAAGATCACTACTTTTCAGTAAACCAGAGATTCCAGCAGGTATATTGACTCTTATCGGTTTTGTCTCTTCTAAAACTTGCGATGTTATAGGTATTATAATACTTGCCCCTAAGAAGTTAAAGTTTTCATTTTGAACAATTAGACATGGCCTTTGTTTACCAGGTTTAGTTCCTCTTTTTGGGTTTAAGTTTATTAAATATATATTCCATCTTTTTGGAAAAGAGAGCTTACTCATCTTGTAAGGCCTCAAAAAATTCTTTATTTACTTTCATGCTATTTTTTGATGCTTTCTTCGCAACTTCTTGCCACTTTTTAACTTTTTCTTTTCTTTCGATTTCTTTTTCTAGTAACTCAAGAGCATATCTAAGTACACCAACTTTACTATCTAAGTTAAGCTTAGATTTAGCTTTTTCAATTCTTAAAACATCTTCATCTTTTAACTTTAATAAAGAACTCATCGCCCCTCCAAAGGTATACCTGCAAGTATACCACAAAGTTAATCTTCTATCAATGAAGCTCATCTAGACTCTACTAGCTGATAAGATCTCGATTTCATTACTTTCAAGGTATTTAAATACAACTCTTAATATTTTCCCTGAAAAGTCGTAGCCAATCTTTAATTTTTTATTTGATGTTTTCTCATATGGTAGTTCTATAGATTCTTTACTCTCCCAAAGAGATAAGCATTCTGAGATTGATATATTTAATTCTTTTGACATTTTTCTCTCCTTTAATGATGAAGAGATATATAAAAGAGTAATATGAGGATGTAATGAATTTTGATCGTTTTATAAAGCTTAATTCATATTTGAAATAAAAAAAGCCTAGAATTTCTTCTAGGCCTCTTCTTTAATTATATAAATCTATTAATTAGAATTTATAAGTCATTGATACTCTACCTTTGTCGTTAGTACCGTCATTTTGTAAAGCAGCGTCTACTAAGAAGTCACCAAATACAAGACCAACACCAGCGTTAACAGTAGTTGATTCTGCTAAATCTGACTTATCAGTACCATTGTCATAGCTAGACCATACAAATTGAGAAACAGAAGATCTAATGATTAACCAATCTGTAGCTTGAACTTCTAAACCAATAACAACTGGTAATGTAATAACAGTTGCTTCAGAACCATTGAACGCTCCAGCAGTAGCTCCAGTATCTCCAGAAGTAATGAAGTTACCTTCTTCTTCTTTTCTGTACTCTGCTCCAACTCTATAGTTTAAAGAAGCCATGTCATTTAATTGCATTAAGCTACCCATTTGGAACTCCATAGCTTGGTACTTATACTCAGTTCCAGCTTCGTTTTCTCCAGTTAGTCCAGATGCTGTTAATACATACTTCATATCATTCATTGTAGTGATTGCTCCTGCTTGCCATCCAGATTTACCTTCAAAAGATTGATCTGTTGTTAATGCTCCAGCTAAACTTGCTTCACCAGCAAGAGTTCCCTCTGATTTATTTAAAAGATTTACTCTTGCATAAAACTCCCAATCTCCAGTAATTACTGAAAATCTTGATCTTAATAGAGTTGCTTCTCCATCGCTATTAGTAAATGTCTCTACTGTACCATCTCCATCAAAATCATTTGTTATTGTTCCGTAACTACCTTCGTTAGTAAAAGAACCATAAGTTAAAGCAGCTCCCCATTGAACTCCAGCATCACCTGCAGCTAAAACGGAAATGTTGTTTGTCTCAGTGATTCCTGTTCCAGCAAATTGTCTTAATGCATTTCCTTCACTTGTTTCATGACCTAAGTAAACGCCATAAACCATGTTTCCTTGTGACTTAAGCACACCACCTTCTGCTCTTGGAGTTGCTGTTGTATCTGCGATCTCTGATGTATTTCCCCACTCCATAGTTACACCATCTTTGTAGTATAATGCTTGAGCTGGACTATAAAAGATGTTCCTTACATCTTGAATGATGAATGATCCATTCTGATCTTCACCCAATGCCTGTAATCTTGCTTTTGAAGCTAGTGCTCCAGTTGATAAAACTGCTAACCCTAAGGCTAAACCAATTTTCTTTTTCATACTTTCTCCTTTTAATGAAGTTCCCTCAAATTTTAAAACTTCGTTTCTACTTTTTATGAAAATTTTCTATATTAAATTTTTTCTCTTTATTCGCTATAAGTAAATAACATAGGTTAATTTTGTTTTTCTTTACTTAAAGTTAGACTTTTCTTAATATTTTAATTGTTAATAACTATAAAGACTCTAGAGTATTTCTAACTTAGGCTATAGACAAAGCATCGTTCAATAGGGGCAAAAGAAGTTTACTTAACGCCATTTATCTGACACATATTTCAAGCTTTTGTTCAACAAAATTTTAATCAATGATTTGCCATGCTATTTTTTTTAGTTAAAATTTTATATAGAGAAAATATAGAAATACGTTAATAAACGTTATCTTTTAATAACAAACCTAACAAAGGATGTAAGGAATGAAAAAAATTTTAGTAGCGTTAATCGCTTTAGGAATGACTTCAGCAATGGCAAATCACCACGGTAATCATCACCATAAAGGTCACGGTCACAAGCACTCTGACATTAAGCACATGATTACTTTTTCTGGATTTGAGAATGATTCTGCAGAGAACAGATCTTTTGATATCTCTTTCATAGATTCAGACAATGCTTCAAGTTCAAACATTGCACTTAACTACACATATGCAATTAATGGTTCATGGATGGCCGGACTTTCTTATTCAAATGCAAAAACAGAAAATAATAAATCAAGCACTATTGGTCTTCACGGTTACTATAATTTAGATGGTAAAGCTATTGATACTTGTTATGTTGGTTTACACTATAACATGACTGATCTTGAAGGTGATGATAGTGAGTCATCAACTATTGGTCTTGAATACGGTCATAGATTTAATGTTGGTTCATGGATGGGAATGCACTTAGCATTTTCACCTTCAGTAAATTACTCAATTGTAACAACAGAAAATGGAACTGAAGATGTTGAATCCTCAGCTTTAGCATGGAACTTTGTTAAGTTTGATGTATTATTCTAATTTTTTAATATAATTAGCAATATAGCTAGGGTCTACATATGTAGGCCCTTTTTTTTGTCTTTTTTCGGTATATTTAAACACTCATTGAGCTAAGACACTGTTATCACATAGCACTTACAAGTATATGAATATTTTACTTATTGTTTTACATACCAAACCGATATATAATATAAGTAACAAGTCGGGAGACTCAATATGTATGTATGCATCTGTAAAGGTATTACGGAAAAAGACATTGAAAACGCTATGATTACGCATCAAAATAGTAAGGATGTTCTAAAGACTCTAGGAGTTGGATCTGACTGTGGAACTTGCTTATTAGATGCAATAGAAAACCTAAAAAGCAAACAAAAATCAAAATCAATCGACACCTCTATACAAAGTCCATTAAATTCTAAATAATAGCCTTGTTATAATCAATAATAAGGGGATTTACATATGAAAGGTGACAAGCAAGTACTTCAGGCACTTAATAACGTTTTAACTAAAGAGTTAACTGCTATCAATCAATACTTTTTACATGCAAGAATGCTTGAGGACTGGGGCCTTGAAAAGCTTGGACAACTTGAATATAAAGCAAGTATAGATGAGATGAAGCACGCTGATAAATTAATCAAAAGAATTTTATTTTTAGAAGGGCTTCCTAACCTTCAAAAGCTAGATAAGCTTAGAATTGGTCAAAATGTTAAAGAAGTCCTTGAAGCTGACTTAGAAGTTGAAACGAAGTCTGTTCCTTTTTTAAAAGAGTGTATTACACTTTGTGAAGAAGCTAAAGACTATGCAACTAGAGATTTATTCTCAGAAATACTTAGAAGTGAAGAAGAGCATGTTGATTGGCTAGAGACTCAACATGGACTTTTAATGAAAGTTGGAGAGCAAAACTTTATCCAATCTCAAATGGATGCAAATAAATAAAAGTTTCAGTAATGAACTATTAAATAAATCATATCAAATAAATATGACTCCTTATACAGCAGATAGTAATTGAAGCTTATAAGGAGTTTTTTTATGTCAGACCTATTAGCAGAAGTTGAAAGTAAAATATATATAATCAAAGGCCATAGAGTCATGCTCGATAGTGATCTTGCAAAACTGTACAATGTTGAAACCAAAAGACTATTAGAGCAAGTTAGAAGAAATGCTGAGAGGTTTCCAGCAGACTTCATGTTTTAATGTAATTACAAAGAGTTAAGTAATTTGCGACTGCAAACGATCCAACTAGCTGGAATCACAAAAGTCGCTCAATGCCATACCTTTTTACAGAAAATGGGGTAGCAATGCTTTGAAGTGTCTTAAAATCAAAAGAAGCAATTCAAGTGAATATTCAAATAATGAGACTTTTTAATCAGTTTCGAAATTTTTTAATGCTTGAATCCAAACTAGATTCTAAAATAAACACCCTTGAAGATAAAACAGCGAAAGTATTTAAAAAAGTATTTGAAAGACTGGATTCGTACGAAGACAAACTTATATCAATTAATAATAAATCAAAAAAGAAAATAGGTCTAAAGACTTAAAATAGAACGAACCATATATTTAGCATTAGCTTTATCTTCATCAAGATATGCACCTTCACCATAAAGCTTTAAATCTGGATGAGACTGTTTAATTGATGCAGATAAAGAATCATCATTATTCTTAATAAAAGAATCAACTCTATAGTTTATAAATTCTTTAACTTCTGATTTGGCAAAGATAGGAAATACTCTATCCATAACTCTCTTCATTAACCTAATTTTTTTGGCCAACTCTTCTTCTGTAGAGATTTCTTCCGTAACAAACATTAAGGCCGTTATCTCTTGAGTATTTGAAGCAGGATCAAAAGGTTTTATATCGCAAATAAAATGTCCCCAATCATGTGTAACACTTTGAGGTAGATAGACTGTTCCACTTGTCTCATAGAAGTTTTGATTCGACTCGTAATTAACAGTTAGAGATGTTCTTGCCTCTAACTTATTACAGTATTCATGAAGAGACAGATCTAAAGAGTCTTTATCTTTTACTAACTTATAAAATGTTTTTGGGTTTTGACACCAGTGTAATTGCTCACACTCAAAGACTTCATTCTCACTTGTAAAAATTTGAAAATTCGTAACTTCAACTAAATCCTCTGGTGTAATCAAGTCTATTCTTTCAATAAATTTATTAAATTGATGAGCAAGAATGATGTCATCAAACTTTTCAAAGTCGTCTGAATTAAAAAGACTTTCCCATTTGAAGTTATAATATGATTGCTTAAAAACATCTTCATCTTCCATTAGTTCATGTGGTTTTGCTCTACCTGTGAACTTATGAAGTTTTGTGTCTTTATAAAACAATGGTTCTTGATTTGTTGCCAGAACTTCTAGAGAGGCACTTTTTGAGATTAATTGAGATGCAGATTCTTCATCTCTAATAGTTGAAACTTTACACTTTAACTCGTTAACAACAGACTGCTTATTTAAAACTGAAGAAGAAATAATCTTCACTTTTTTATCTGGATATTCTCTTAAAAGGTTTAAAAATGTTGCAGCCGCAACATGATCATCACCTATAACTATATGATCAAAGAAAAATCTTGAATCTTTTCTTAGTTGTTCTTTTGACTCTTTTTTTAATGCTCTAAGCCCAAAACCAGACATTTACTCTCCTAAAGGTATTAACGTATAGCTAACTTATCTCCAGGTAAGATCATTCTTCTTTTTACAAGTTTGTAATTAGATCTGATAATTGTATTTATCTTCACACCTGTCTTCCTAGAGATGTCCCAAAGATTATCACCTTTTTTAACGATATAAAACTCTTTTGGATTAGTAATTTTTTTTCCAACTCTATTACCTCTTTTAATCCATCTTCTGTAGTTTCTTCTTCTTACAACGCTTTTTCTTGGTCTCTCATACAAGTCTGAATAGAGACGGTGTTTTTTCGTATGATCTTTTCTAAAAGGTAAATAGACTAAAGTTTTCGGAAATAGCTTTTTATTTTCAGACATTTCATTAATTTTACTTAAAATCCCTTTTGGAATCTTAAATTTTTTAGCAACTTGACTTAATTTAGCATAACCTCGAAGTTGATAAGTTTTGTAATTAGTCGCTTTTACAATCGACTTATCTAATAGGCCGTCCCAAAAAATTTTATGACCAACTGGTACTCTAATCTTATAATCACCTGTCTCAGGTGGAACTTGCCATCTAATCAATTCTGGATTGTATTTTTTGATTGTTTTAAAGTCTGTCTTAAGTACTTCGGCTAAATTATATAAATCAGTATTTTCCTTTACTACAATTTCTTGAAAATCTAACGCTTTATCAAATTCAATATTATCGAATCCAAATGTTTTTAGATTTTTTCCAATGATAGCTAATGCCATAATTTTTGGAACATAATTTTTAGTTTCACTCTTGAGGTATCTTCCTTTCCTAATCTTCCAAAAGTTTTTAGTTCTATATCTTTTGATTGCTCTTCGCATCTTTCCTTCTCCAGCATTATAACCGGCCATTGCAATCTCCCAAGACTTAAACTCTTTATACAGTCTTTTAAGATAATTACTTGCTGCAACGGTTGCTTTAAGAGGATCACGTCTTTCATCTAAAAAGAAACCTACTTCAAGCCCATATCTTCTTCCTGTATATGGCATAAATTGCCAAGGCCCAACTGCTTTTGCCCAGCTTCTGGCGTGATTTTGAAATCCACTTTCGGCCATAGCTAAATATATTAAGTCTCGTGGCATACCTTCATCATTTAATATTTTACTTAATACTGGTGCGTACCTTCCAGATCTTTGAGCGTAACGGATGAATGAACCTCTTCCTCTTTTTTTAGTAAAGTAATTAATCCACTTTTTAGTAGCAGCATTGTAAACAACAGGAATATCAAAATAAGAGTTCTCTAGTTTTAAGTGTTCTGCTCCATATAAATAATAGATCTCTTTCTTAGATGCTCTAAGCTCTTCATCTCCAGCACTTCCGTATAAACAATTACTGCACTTAGGTAAATGCTTATCTACTAAATGTTTTTGAACTCTAGTATTTTTATTATCTTCAACTTTATTAGATGCTGTGTCTTTTGATGCACAAGAAATAGTGAGTAAGATTAAACTTAAAATTAGTGAATATTTTTTCAAAACAACTTCTCCTTAAAACATTTGATTAGTGTTTTAAACTTTTTTAATTACTTATGGTGCGTGATCTAATGCATTCTGTCACCTTTAGAATAAGAAATTTATGCCATCAATATGTAATTATTTGAGTTTAATATAAAATGAACTAAGGAGTTAAGGAACAATGAAGTTTTTCACTCAAGTACTAGTTTTAACTTTCATACTTAATTTCAGTGCTTTCTCCAAAGTCGAAGCACCCAACTATAACTTTAGCTTAGATATTTTCAAAACCTTTATGCCGGGGCAAAGGCTTGAGGACATAAAAAGTAATCATAAAAAGATTTCTATTGAAAAAAAGTCAAATGGCCTTCTCACTTACAAAGTTCAAATAAGAAAAAAAAGATATAACTTCTCAATATTTTTTCAAATAAGTGAAGAAACTCAAAAAGTAACAGACTTTTATACTAGGCTACCAAGTTATTTTTTACATGATACTTTTCACCAATCAATTATTAATCGATTTGGAAAACAAAATAAATACTTTAAAGACGAAGAAGCTGCAGTTTATATTTGGAATAAAAAAGATGTGACTCATGTGTACAGTGGAGGCTGCTCTATTACTTGTTTTCCTATATACTATAGTGTTTATTCAAATAAAGAGGACTACTCTCCAATTTTTAAGAATATGAATTAAGCTACGGCCTCATTACCTACAGAGCTTGCTGATAGCTCAAAGTTACTTTCAGGATACAGAATATAATCAAACTCACAGGCAAGCTTAAGTAAGTGGTCTTGTTGGTCTTTACTAATTCCCTCTAAACTAAAATGTGAATTTTTAACAACTAAGAAACTATATAAGGTTTCATTTGAATATTCTTGCCTCTTATGAGTTATAGAGTCATCTAACCTTCCGATATGAAAATCTTTACTCATTTCATATTCATCTTTTGAGTCATAGACTTTCTTGTTTTCATAATCAAAGAATAAACAATCTCCACTGGAAGTTTCCTTAGAAGTTAGCAATAGTGTTTCCTGAGCCTTTACTCCCCAAAAGCCAACGATCCCAACCTTACCAAGAGCAAGAGTTAACATTCTATTAATAGATACTTTTAATTTATCTAAAGAAGAATCTTTAATTATAGACATTTGCCAGTGAACTGTATGTCTTGAGTGCAAAAGTACGGCAGATCCCGGATTTTTATACAAGAACTGTTGATTAGGCATATACGTAGCTTCCCCATTTGAATCTGTAGATTCGATTTTAGACCTGAGTGCTCCCTCAGCATAAGAGAGCGAAGTAATAGTTGTTTTTTTTCTATCCAGCTTAATCTTAGAAACGGCCTCTTGATCTATCTCAGTAAGACCTAATTCAGTAAAGAATGTCTCTAAGTCACTGAATATACTTTCATCTTCAATCTGAATAATAACGGGTAATCTAGTGCTATCTTTGAATTTCAGGTACTTTTTCATCGATCTTTCCTCTTTATTTCTAGTTGCTGTATCGACAATCTCACAGCAAGATATTAATTAAACTAAATAAAAAAAGATTATAGGAAAATATGTAGTTCCACATGTTGACTTTGGTACAAAAAAGCATTAAAAGTTAATGTTCATAGTAAGATCTATTCTAGGGAAAAGCAGTGAGAACTCACTCTCCTAGTTAGGCGTTAAGGAGAAAATATGTACGCAATAGTAGAAGCAAAAGGTCACCAATACAGAGTTCAAGAAGGTGACATCGTTGATATCCAAAAGATGGAAGGAGACGTAGGAACTAAAGTTGAATTAGACCAAGTATTATTTATTGGTGGTGATAGTCCAAAAGTTGGAGCTCCATTAGTATCTGGTGCAAAAGTTTCAGCAGAGATCATAAGACAAGCTAGATCAAGAAAAGTAATTGTTTTAAGAAGAGCTCCTGGAAAATACATCAAAAAGAACGGACATAGACAACATTACACAGCTTTAAAAATTACATCAATTAAAGCATAATTAACTAAAAAATAAGAATTCAGGAGATATAAAATGGCTCATAAAAAATCAGGTGGTAGTACTAGTAACGGTCGTGATTCAAACCCTAAAATGAGAGGTGTTAAGAAGTACGGCGGAGAAGCAGTTACTGTTGGAAATATTATTGTAAGACAAAAAGGAACTAAGTTTCACGCTGGTCCAGGTGTAAAGATGGGTAACGATTTTACTCTTTTTGCAATGACTGAAGGAAAAGTTAAGTTCTCTTTTTACAACAAGACAACAAAAATGGTTTCTGTAGTTGCTTAAATTTATTTAAAACAATTAAGAAATAAAAGCCTTCGATTTATCGAGGGCTTTTTTTTGCTCTTTTTTTAATCTAAATAAAGTTTATATTGATCCTCAACAGAGATAAACTTTGAGTTTATATTCCCTAACAACTGATCAAATGAGCTTTGAACTCTATTGACTTGTTTTTTTCCATTCGTATATAGAGAAATAATATTAAAGTCTCTCCCAATTGTTCCTTGCTTTGCTACTGAGTCTACAGATATTGTTGGTTGCATAAAAATATACTCAATATTAAAGTTAACATTCAAATAAGTAAGGTAGTGAAGCTCTGAACATACAATTTTTGAAGGAGTTTCCACATTAAAAGCAAAGTCATAATCTTTTCCAATATGAGATAAAACGCTCAAGATATATTCTTGTTTTTCTTTTAGACTTAGTTTTTCTTTCAATCTTAAAATTGCAAAGTCATCAATATCACTAAAACTAGTAAGAGAATTTATCTTAACTCCACTCCTTAAAGCTTCAACAATTGTTCTGCCTTCAAGGATATTTTTATGATACTTACTTACTTGAGGGTGGTCCCAAATTCCCATCTGTTCTAATTGAGATTTATTACCTATATATATCGCTGCATGGCCCCAAAAGCCTGGGATAAACTTATCTGTTAACCTAAATGGTGTTTTTTCAAGAAGTGTATCAAGAGGTCTTAAAGTTGAATTAGTTAAACTAATAAATCTTTTATCTCTATAAAGCTTACCATTTCGTGATTGAAAAATTCCTGCAGTATTTCCAAAAATTTTACTTCCTTTATATAGAAGGTTTAAAGTCTTTTGTCTTAAGTTGTATATCTTTGTGGACTTTATGGCCTTGAGCTTGTTTTTAAAAAAGTTCTTATAAGCTATAACTGACTGATCATAGCCAAGCTCAACTCTATTTTTAAAACTATAAGAGTTTTTAATATATTTAATAGTTTTAGTAATTTTTTCATTTTCGAACGGAAGATCTTTTTTGGATAAGAAAATATCTAAAGCGTTAATAATATCTGAGCGCATTTTTCGAGAAAATAGCTTTTTTAAGCTTTTAGCAAAAACATTAGATTCTTGTCCATTAGATAAATTCTCTTCTTCTAAAATTCTTCTAATTTTATAGTTTCGTGAAAATTGATCTAAAGAATAGTAAAAAGCATCTGTTGAAACAAAAAATGTTCCAAGGAACATAAATGACTTCAATAGGTCATCTTCACTTTTATTTTCTGTGTATAAATATGGCCTCAATTTAGTTAATAAGTTTTGAGATTCATTATATAGATCAATTCTTTTTTTTAATTCAGTACTTATAAGCTTGATATCTTTTGCAGATAGTAAATAGTCTTTCTTCATTACTTTTTTCAAATAAACATAACTCTCATTAATTTGCATTCTATATAAATATGAGCGATCAGCAATATTCTTAAATTCATTGAAGTTTTGAGCAAAGACGCCTGAAATACCTATAATGCAAGCTAAAATAACGCTTTTAATCATTTTTTTCTCCTGTTTAACTAAAGGCTACTTCAACATATTTATATTGACCACCTCATAAGCTGTATATATCGAGTAATATTTATTTAACATTGCTCTATTAGCTTCACATATCAATTATTTAACTATATATAAGTGCCACTTATGAAATTTATAGATGAAGTAAATATTGAAGTCGAATCCGGAAAAGGTGGAGACGGTGCAGCTAGTTTTAGGCGTGAGAAATTTGTCCCTTATGGAGGGCCAGATGGTGGTAACGGCGGAGTTGGTGGAAATATAATTATCCAAGGCGATGAGAATCTTAACACGTTGGTAAACTTTAGAGGAAAAAAGTACTTTAAGGCCCAAGATGGAATTCCAGGACATGGAAGACAGATGGATGGTCACGCTGGAGAAGATATTATTCTTAGGGTTCCAGTTGGAACTCTTATATTTGATTCAACTACTGATAAGTTACTTGAAGATATCACTGAACATGGACAAGAAAAGCTTTTGGCCAAAGGTGGAAGAGGTGGTCTTGGAAATACCTACTTTAAGTCTTCTACTAATCAAGCTCCAAAGCATGCTCAAACAGGAGAAGCAGGACAATCTTTAGAACTAAGACTAGAGCTTAAACTAATCGCTGATATTGCTTTAATAGGACTTCCAAACGCAGGAAAGTCTACATTAATATCATCGATATCTGCAGCAAGACCAAAGGTAGCAGATTATCCATTTACAACTCTTGAACCAAATCTTGGGGTTGTAAAGTTTGGAGAAGAAGATTCAATTGTAGTTGCCGATATACCTGGTTTAATTGAAGATGCCTCAGAAGGAAAAGGTCTGGGTCATACATTCTTAAAACATATAGAGAGAACTAGTGCCCTAGTTCACCTCATAGATTGTTCTATGTTACTAGAACCATTTGAAGCCTTAGATGACTACTCAGTAATTAAAACAGAACTTTTAAAGTTTAATAGAGAGTTATTTTACAATAAAGTTGAAGTTATTTGTTTAACAAAAATAGATGCGATGACTGAAGAAGAAATACAGAGATTCCAAACATTTATGGAGGAATCTCTTGGGAAAAAAGTTCTTCCAATTTCAAGTGTATCTGGAAGAAATATAGAAGAGCTTAAAATCCTTATGCATAAGACTAAAGGTTTTAAATTTAAAAAGGAAAATGAAGATGGGTAATCCATACATTGAAAAAGAAGTAAAAAAAATTTTAGAAAACAAAGATTACGAATTTCCACTTAACCAAGCAATGGGTGCTGCGTGGATAATAGCAAACTTTAAAGGCGTTAATATAAAAGTCCTAGATAGCTCTAAGACAAGTTCTCTATGTGATTATAATATAATTGCTACAGCTGAAAACATAATTCAATCTAGAGCAATAATCGATGAGCTTCAAGTAAATCTAAAAGAGAAAAATACAGAACCAATGTCTCTTGAAGGTATGGAAGATGGAGAATGGATTTTATTAGACCTTGGAGATATAATAATTCACTTATTCCAAGAACATACTAGAGATGTTTATGATCTAGATGGCCTATGGTCGGAACTTGAAAGCGTTAAGATTCCTCAAGAGTTTTACTTTGCCTCTGGAGAAGGATCTACTCAAGAAGAAGTTACAGCAGAAAGCTATTTCTAATGTCTAAATATGTTCATCTCATAACAGTTGGCAAGCTTAAGAATAAAGAGCTTGAAAAAATTGAGATGGACTACCTCAAAAGAATTAAAAACCTTAAGATTCACGAAGTAAAGGCCAAGGCGGAAAATAAAATTCTTGAAGGGAAAGTAGTTATCTCAAAGATTGAAGAAATAACAAAAGATACAAATTCCTACCCTATTGTCCTAACTGAATGGGGCAAAGAATATACAAGTACAGATTTTTCAAAATTCATTTTTTCTAAAATTGAAAACGGTCTCAATATTGTATTTGTTATTTGCGGTGCAGAAGGTCCATCAGATGAACTTTTAAATTATTCAAAATCTCAATTTTCTTTATCAAAATTAACTTTTCCCCATAAAATTGCACGTTTACTATTTATTGAACAATTTTATCGCGCTATAACTATTCATAACAATCACCCTTATCATAATTAGGAATTAATATGAACACAATTAAGTCACTATCAAAAAGAGCCCTTTTAGTTATTTGTGATGGAATGGGTGAATCCAAAAACACTCATAAAAATGCTGTCAAAGATGCAAACACACCGAACCTAGATTTCTTAAAATCAAACTTTCCTTTTACTACGATTACTCCTGGTGGAGAATTAGTAGGTCTCCCAAAAGGAGTTGCAGGTAACTCTGAGGTTGGTCATTTAAATCTTGGTGCAGGAAAGTCAGTGAGACAAGATCTTGTGAGAATAAATGAGGCAATTGAAAAGAACACCTTAAAAGATATGGAGCAATTTCAAAAACTTATACAAGCAACCCTCAATGGATCTAAACGATTACATCTGATGGGACTATTATCAGATGGTGGTGTTCACTCGCATATAGATCACTTAAAAGCAATTATTGATATTTTAAAAACTTATCCACAAATTCAAGTTTACTTACATGCTTTTATGGATGGAAGAGACACTCAGCTAGATTCAGGAAAAGGATACTTAGAAGAAATTTTGAATTACGAAGGTTTTACTTTTGCATCTATGCAAGGCCGTTCGATTGGAATGGACAGAGATAGAAGATGGGAAAAAATTCAAGCGGCCTATAATATGATGACAGGAACAGCTGGTATTCAAGAGTTGTCCCCAAAAGACTTTCTAAAACAACAATATGATCAAGAAATATTTGATGAGTTTATAAGTCCAGCTCTTTTTTCAAAAGAATCAGCAATTAAAAAAGAAGATAGTGTTTTCTTTTTTAACTTTAGGCCAGATAGAGCGAAACAAATAAGTGAAGTGTTCTGTAGTGATAGTTTCACTCACTTTCAAAATCATGTTAAACCAACTTACTTTTTATGCATGTCTCCATACATAGACGAAGATTTCCCAGAAATACCAATTCTTTTTAATAGAGAAAAGGTAAAAGGTACGATCATTGAATACCTTTCAAGACTAGGTAAAAAAACTCTTAAAATTGCTGAAACTGAAAAATACGCACATGTAACATATTTCTTTAATGGTGGAGAGGAAACTCCATTTGAAGGAGAAGAAAGAATTCTTATCGAATCACCTAAAGACGTTTCAAGATATAGTGAAAAGCCTCAAATGAGTGCTCCTCAAGTATTAAGCTCCCTACAAGCTAAACTTACAGATAAATCAATCTCACTCTATGTTGTCAATTTTGCTAACCCAGATATGGTTGGGCATACTGGTGAGTATGAAGCAACAATTAAAGCTATGGAAGAAATAGATTATTGCCTTGGAGAGCTTGTGAAAACGGTTCAAACTGAAAAAGATATAACAATGCTAATTACTGCTGATCATGGAAATTGTGACCAAATGGTTTATGAAGATGGATCGAAACACACCTCTCATTCAAACTCAGACGTTCCTTTTATTCTGTACAATGAATCTTTAAAGAATATAAAATTAGAACTCAGAAATGGAGATAGATCTTTAAAAGATGTATCTCCAACAATTTTAAGTATTTTAGGATTAGAAAGACCTGACTCAATGCAAGGGACAAGTCTTTTCTTATAGGGAAAAACTATGAAGAAAATAAAAACAATCGGTATTCTTACAAGTGGTGGAGATTCTCCAGGAATGAACCCGGCGATTAGGAGTCTTGTAAGATCTGCAATCGGTAAAGGTATTAAAGTATTTGGTATAAAAAGAGGTTATCAAGGGCTTATTAAAAATGACATGGAAGAACTCAATGCTTCTAGTGTTGGAAATATTATTCAAAGAGGTGGGACAATTTTATACACATCCAGACTTCCAGAGTTTAAAGATGCTGAAACAAGAAAAATTGCAGCTAAGAATCTTGATAATAATAATATAGACGCTCTTATCATTATCGGTGGAGATGGATCATTTAAAGGGGCCATTGCTCTTAATAAAGAGTTTAATATTCCAGTTATTGGTATTCCAGGTACAATTGATAATGATATCTCTGGAACTGACTATACAATTGGATTTGATACAGCGGTAGAAACTGCGATTGAAGCTATTGATAAAATTAGAGATACAGCTTTTTCAAGTGAACGAACATTTTTAATAGAAGTAATGGGTGCTAGAACTTCATCTATTGCAGTTCAAGTTGGAATTTGTACTGGAGCTGAAAATATTCTTTTAAACTCAGACGAAGTAAACTATGAAGAGATAGCAAATGATATAAAAAGAGGAATTAAAAGAGGTAAAAATTCGTCGATTATTATTGTGGCCGAAGGGGAAAAACCTGGTCGAAGCTATGATATTGCTAAAAAACTAGAAGAGAACTTTCAAATTAACTCTAGAGTCTGTGTACTTGGGCATACTCAAAGAGGTGGAGCTCCAAGTGCTTCAGATCGTTTCTATGCTTCTTTGATGGGTAAAAAAGCTATTGAATCACTAGTTGCTGGAAAGAATCAACATGCTGTTGTTATTAAAGAGGGAAAAGTTAAAGTTGTAGACCTATCTGAATGTTCAAAAAAATCTGATCATGTTATGACTGAATATATAAATATTGCAAGAGAACTTTCAATTTAAAGAGCTTTAACTTTTTTTGGAAGAAAATAACAAATTATTTCTTTTTGAGACTTTGTATTTAAGACTTCATAATGGGCATCAACGACTAAACGAGCGGCCAGTTTTTTTCCTAAAGATTCACATGTGACTTTACTCGTTTTACAGATTGGATCTTTGTTTTTGCAAAGATACCTTAAGTTTATTTTTTTAGATGAAATACATTTTACATTTTCTTTATCAACAACTGCTCTAACAAGGTATGGATTAGAAGCCTCTTTTATTTTACAAAAGTCTATTGCCTCTACATGATGAGACATACAATCAACTATAGAAATAGACATTTTTTGAACAAGAGGATAATTTTTTTTTAACATCTGTTGGCACACAGTCCTAAGGGAGTATTTTTTAGTTTCAAGAATATACATATCATCTTTTAGAAGATCTCCAAAAGATATATTAAAAAAAAGGCAGCTTAAAAAAGCTGCCCAATATTTAAAATTTATTTTTTTATCCAGGAAATAATCCTCTAACTCTCATTGCTGTTTCCATCTTTTTAATAGATGTGACCATAGCAGCTGTTTTCATATCACATTCAAACTTCTCGTAGTTTTCCATGACTTCGTAGAATGCTTTCTTTAAAATACTATGAAGAGTTTTATTAATTTGATCTAAGTCCCAAAAGAATGATGCCAATCCCTGTACCCACTCAAAGTAAGAAACGGTAACACCACCAGCATTACAAAGAATATCAGGAATAATAAAAATTCCTTTTTCAGATAAGTGCTTAACAGCTTCATTTGATACTGGCCCATTGGCACCTTCAGCAATCATTTTAGCTCTAATTTTATCCATATTTTTATTTGTAATAACCCCATCAATTGCAGCAGGAATTAAAACATCAACATCTAGTTCTAAGAGTTGATCGTTAGTAATATGATCAGCTCCTTCAAAGTCTACTAAATACTTTCCACTCTTAACCCAATCTATAGCAGAATGAATATCAATTCCTCTAGGGTTGTGGATTGCTCCTGAAACATCGGATATAGCGACGATTTTAGCTCCTTGATCAGAAAGATCTACTGCCGCAGGCATACCGACTTTACCAAATCCATGAATTGCTATAGTTGTATTTTCATCAACTTTTTTCTTATGATAGTCGTAGGCAAAATTAATACAATAAGCAACACCTCTACCAGTAGCTTCTTCACGACCTAAAGATCCACCAATTGAAATTGGTTTTCCTGTTACAACTCCATGAGCTGCATAACCATTGATTTGAGAAAAGGTATCCATAAACCATGCCATAGTCTGGCCATCGGTTCCAATATCTGGAGCAGGTATATCTTTATGTGGCCCAACGAATGGTCCAATCTCTAAAGCGTATCTTCTTGTTAGTGCTTGAAGCTCTTGTCTAGATAGTTTTCTAGGATCAACTTTAATTCCACCCTTCGCTCCACCTAGTGGTAATCCAACTAAAGCGCACTTAAATGACATAAGCATTGCTAAAGCAGTTGTTTCAGATAAATCAACTTCTGGGTGAAACCTAATTCCACCTTTACCAGGTCCTAAAGTTAGACTGTGCTGAACTCTATAGCCTTCAAAAGTTTTAACTGAACCGTCATCTAATCTTATAGGTATCGATACCTGGATTGCCCTTTTAGGATATCTTAGTCTTTCGACAATATTAGGGTCCATTTTTCCAATTCTGGCAGCTTCTTCAAGTTGCCCTAAAGCATCCTTATAAAGCTCTCTGTGATATAAACTCATTGTTACTCCATCAAGTTAAAAAAAGTAGTTTCTTTATAATAATAAATTCTAGACCTTTTTAACATGAGAGGAATTAAAATCCCATATTAAATCTTACTTGCATTGAGTTAATTTCTGAATTCCCTACTTTAAAAAACTGACTAAATCCATCAAGATCTTTTTCGTGAACAAATCTTAATGATAGACCACCTTCAATTTTTTGATCTACAGAAGCAAGCACTCTTGACTCATCTATGTAGTAATATAAAAGAGCTTTTGTATTTGTAGAGTTCCACTTTTTTTCAAATTTAACTTCTTGATTCCCATTCACACCAAGTAGTGCTTTTAAGTTAACAAATTCACTCTTAAGAGTAATTTTCATAGCACCTTGCTCAAACCTTGGTTGAAATCTTAATTTAAATTTTCTTTTACCAACCTTTATTCTTGTTTCTAACTGAGGTTCTTTTTTTGTATTACTATTTTTAGCTCTTACAAAATACTCTTCCCTATCTTCATACTCTGATATCGAATCAATTTCATCATTTGTAGTTAAACTAGACCAAGTATTCTTTAAAGCTCCATTAGTAGATCTTTGAACATCTTTGCTAAGAAATCTTAGATAGTTTCTCTTTAGAAAGTCTTCTTTTTCATCTTGAGTAGGAAGTCTCACTGCCCCAGTTCCCTCAAGTCCATAGTCTTTTGCATATTGCTCATTTTGCATCCACAGCTCGAGCTTTTGTCTAGAAGCCTTAAATTTATCTTTGTGTTTTTCGTTGAAATCTTCATAGATATTCCCTTCTATGTTTAAAGGAACTACTATCATGTCGTCATCAGGAACAACATTTGCTGGAGCTCTAAAGCCTCTAGCATATGAAAAAGAACTGATTAAAAGTGATACAAAACATAAGTTTTGAATACTTTTTAAACAATTTCTAAAGCTTTCAGCCATCCCAACCTCTTGATTTTACTAGCTTTATCTGTCTAGTGATTCTTTATATACAATATATGAAGCAAGTTGGATGCCAAGAGTTGAAATTGTAGATACACTGTAGATACACAGCGATTATGTCCTATAGTTAAAACACAGCGAAAATGTCCTATCAATAAAATATATGTTCTCCTAAATCTAAAAATTTCAGGAGGATGAAAATAAATGGATGTTGTTATGATGGATAAAAGAGCTCAAAAAATTTACGCCTTTGCTTGCGATGTGACTTACGAAAGAACGATATCTATACCTAAATTCAAGATTCAAGGTTACCCTCTAATTTCCGATAAGATTCATATGAGGCAATACAGTGAATTTAAATTAACACTATTACTAATTTTTCTTTTTAGCATTACTGCCTGCTCAACTAGGACAAACAATAGAAAAAAATATCTATCTAAAGCAGCAAGAGAAATCGCCAATTATATTACAGCCACTAACTACTGCACTAATTTTTTTGCAAAAGTCGTAACACCTTTAGACAATCAATTGAAAATAGTCACTAATACTAAATTGAACTACTACTTTAAAAATTATGCCGAGATAGCAAATTTACCACGAAAAGAGCTCTTGGATGAAAGGAAGAAATTCATCACTTTACTCTCCAAGAATAAAAAAGAACTTCCTATGCTCGAATACAAATGGAAAGAAATAAATCAAGAATTAGATAAATTTTTAAATAAAAAACATCCAAATAAAGATTTTCGCCAACTTGCCAAGGACCAAATAAAGCTTCAAAATGACCTTCAATATGAATTGATCGAAGGTCAATTAAAGACAACCAAAGAAGACATACATTTCATTACAGATCATATTGATTCTATCAACAGAGCAATAGATAGAATTGACTATAATCAAATAAATCCATTTAGAAATAAGCTACCAATAGAACAAAATATTCTGATCAACCAAAAATCAAAGAAAGAAATTGCTGAAGAAATTCAAAAAATAATATATGAATCAGACATTGATCCAGAAAACATGATTTTAAGATATTTCAGATCTTCAAGAGAAGATATCCTTAGAGCTTATGGCTCCGATAAAGTTGGTTCGACTTTGAACTATAAAGCCTCAGATGTATGGGGTTTACATAAGACATTAAAAGAAAGAGGACTAAGCCCAGAAGATGGTTTCTATGCACTACCATTTAAAGATATGATAGAACCTGGGGGATCCTTCGCAATGATACACGATTTAATAAACGGGCACAAATCTCTAGCTATTTTTGACAAAACAAAATTTCACCCTTCAGATATGGATTATGTTATATTCCTTGAGCCTCACAACAAAGTAAATGCCCTTATTGGTATTATAACAGCGTCACCATAGATTTGATCACAATAACTTTGAAATCAAGACTTAGAAAAATATTCTCAATTAAATTAAAGCCTTTATAACCATTTGGAACAATTTAATATAAGTTCAAATGTTTGAAAATCACATGATCTTAAGTTTGAAATAACTCATATTTTAAAACTTCTCCGCAATCAAATCTTGAATACCATCTCCACTCTTACTTAAATCATGTAATCCAAAGGTGATCTAAAAATATTTGCCATGACCACGCTTCGATATCATCGACTATACGTTTGCTCCTTAAAAAAAAAAATGACAACATGATGTTTAAATAGCTTCTCTTTTCTCAAACCTTCAAATCCTTTGAAATGCTTTAACCTCTATCGCCCACTCTTGGCTTAGATGCAAATCAACTTCTTGCTTTGAGTTGGTTCTCCAATATGAAAGTTTCCAATCTTTTTGTATTGAGGAAAAGTATAGAACCAACGCTGGAAACATTTTTCATTTCAGAGGCGATGAATATGTCATTCAAACTAACGAGCTTTTTAGGTACAATTTTGTGAAGATTTACTCGTATCAAAATGGTGAGTTACAGTTTGAAATTTGTGGAAAGTTTTTCGATGTTACAAAGTTTGAAGAGATGAAAGATAATATACTTATCTACGATAAAAGTGCCTAAGCCTTTGATGTTACGAATAGGACATAATCGCGTAGTAATTAACAGGACAAATTTCATGTGTTTCTACAGGACTTACCAGTGAATTGTAATCCCAAGCAATAATGTCCTATTCTAATTCAAAGTATTGTTTATTTTTTCAATGAATCTATTGCTAGGGTATAACTTATCTTTTTTAGTATTTTGTATAAAAAGCTTAAATCTATATCTTTTTACAACTTCCTCAATTGAGGCACTTCTAGGTAATGGTTCTTCTTTATCTAAAATTTGAAATAATGAATACAATGCTATTTGTAATTTATTTTTTTTATTTTTCGTTAATGATTTCAGATATCGTCTATTTTTTCTAAATATTTTTTGAAGCTCAATTACTTGCTCTTCAAAAAGTTCTTTAGAAATAAATTGTGGCATACTATTGCAACTTTCTTCAGTTATAAACTCTTGCCCTAAAAACAATTGATTTTTTAAAAAATTATACTTTTTTAAGGACACCCTTTTTAAAAGATCTGGCTTTAATCTATAAGCGGAAACTGACTCGGCCCAGTCTTCAACTGAGTTTTTCATTGCATACTTCGATACATACTCGTACTCATTGACTGCTTCTAATACTCTTCTTCTACCTTTGTAATTCCAAATCCACCCCGAATCAATATTCTTCCACGTCTTAGCGTTGTCTTGACTATAAAATTTTGTATCTAATCTATGCGCCAACTCATGAAAAATGATAGCTCTTCTTAAATCTTTATTAAATTCAAACCATTTAGAGCCCAAAGTAATGAATGCATTGGCAACTGCATCTAAATTGGGGCGATATATAATCCGAATACGAGCATCAAGTGTATCTTCACCTAAATATAGCCAAGAAGGCATGAGCTTAGCAGCGAATAGAATGTCTTCATAATGTTCTAACTTAAATTTTTTTATATTTTTTATCGAATGAGCTTGAATTCTATATTTTCTTAACTCTTCAATGTAAGCACTTTTAGTATTTAAATTTGTCTCTTTAGGCAGACAAGTCGCATGTTTCATATCTTCAGGATTAATAGCTACATTATCTACATCGTGAGATTTGGCATAATTAAAAAAAAGTAAAAAGACTATAGTTAAAGTTAATTTATTCATAAAAAGATTCTATATTCATTTTTAGTTAAATACTTTATTTTCATCGCACTTAGAAAAGATTACAAAAAGTGTATAAAGATTAGACAAAATCTACTTTTAATATTTTTTTAAAAGCGGTATAAATAACAATCAAATAAAAAGTATAGTTTCTCTTAAACAACATCAATTAACTCAAAAAAGATTTTACACTTAAATGCCTTCATTTGTAGACACATCCAGCTTTATTGTAAAAGATGTTATTCGTATCTCATTAGAATTACGTCTTTATTAAAAATTTATTTTAATAAGTCCAACAAAGACCGATAATATAACTAAGTTTAATGATAAAACGTTGGAGAAGATCATGTTTAGGCCAGTGATATTACTTATTCTATTAATACTAGTATCATGTGATGATCTTAAGCTAGATTTAAAACATTCATCTCGGCCAGAGATAAGTATAAAAAATCTTGCTCATGTTACAGATCAAAATGTTTCAAATTATCTAATAGAAGGAACATGTAACAATAATGTTCAAAACGTTCATATAAATATTGGTGGAGTAAACTACAACACAAGTTGTATTTCTAATGAATGGGATTTACAGCTTGATTTAACTGGACAACCAAATGGTCCAATTGAACTAATT